>CAYLOP010000059.1:0-8604 GCA_964385305.1 uncultured Anaerolineaceae bacterium
CTGACAAAACCGACTGCCCTGATCTTTCTTCTTCCTTTCGCACTGGTGGCCGGTATCCAGATCATCCGACAAAAACCGAGAAGCAAGGTTATCCCCTATCTCATAATATCGCTTGCCATCGTATCGCTCGTCAACCTCGGGCATCTCAGCAGGAACTACAGGCTGTATGGAGCTTATAGTGACCCCTCGAGGATTGAAACCCATTTAAATAAACAGAGAGACCTGCGTGGATTGGTATCGAACGTTATGCGTCACGCTGCACTTCACGCGGGAACTCCCTGGGAAGGCATCAACAGGTGGATCTATGTGTCCATTCTCAAAGTACACGTAAAAATGGGTCAAGACATCAACGACCCCGACACAACGGTTCATTCAGCGTTTTCCATTCGAGAACCGAGGATCGACGAAACCGATGGAAATCCCTTGCACGCATTGATTATTGTTATAACGACCGCCATTATGTCGATCACATGGAGGAGACAGCGACGAGATCTTTGGCTCTACACATTCCTGGCTCTTTCAACCTTTATCCTTTTTTCCTTTCTCAATAAATGGCAGATCTTCGGGAATCGCTACCATCTAGCTTTCTTTCTCTTGTTCGCGCCCATTTTCGCAAGCGCACTTGCGAACACATTGCCACCATCGATATCGAATGTCGTTTCGATCATCCTTGTACTTTACGCCCTACCCTGGGCTACCGAGCTCAAACCAAGACCCTTATTCCCATCTGAGAATCGAGCCAGTATCTTCCAGACTGCTAGAGACCACCAGCTTTTCCTTCAGACCGTCGATATCGAAGAACCCTACAAAGCTGTTTCCAACGTCATTCGATCCAAGGAGTGCAAATCGGTTGGCATTATGATTTCGGGGGGATGGCCTGCTGCCGAGTACCCCATCTGGGTTTTATTGGGTTCGCCCTGGAGCGGTGTCAAAATCGAATGGATCGTCTCAGGCACACCCTCCTCCCATTTATCGCCGGTGGATTTCGAACCATGTGCTGTGATTTGCGATCAGACTTGTCCGTCTGAGTGGCAGGAGGTTCAAGCATTGCCACTCCTACTTCAAAGCGGGGATATCCGTCTCTATGCAAAATGATGTTTCGTCGTAGCTGCAATACGCCTAGATGATGGAATAACGCGACTATCATGACGACAAAAAAGCCAGGCTATTGGCGCAATCTCACCTTGTTCACCACCGCTTTGCTCCTCCTTGCAACGCTGGGCGTAGTGCTCTCCATCAGCTACCAGGGCGCCATGACCTATCTCCATCCCCCCCGCAGCCACCGTCCAGCTACGGAGAACCCTGCCCGGTATGGAATCACGTACCAGGACATCACCTTGCTCACTTCAGATGGCGTGAAGCTCGAAGCGTGGTATTCCCCCAGCCAAAACGGCGCCGTCATTCTCGTTGCGCATGGGTTTGGCGGGGTGCGATCCTCCGAGATCCACGCCGCCCTCGCCCGACATGGCTATGGCGTTGTGTCCTGGGACGCACGTGCCCACGGCGAAAGCGCGGGCGACCTTTGCACCTGGGGCTACTATGAAACGCGTGATGTCGAAGCAGCACTGACGTTCGCGCTGGACCAGAAAGGTGTGAGACACATCGGCGCACTTGGACAGTCAATGGGTGGCGCCACCATCCTGCGTGCCGCCGTGCTTCGAACCGAAATCGAAGCGGTCGTTATCGACAGCACATTCCCGGCGATCGAGGAGATGCTGGGGCGGGTGGTTACCTCCCCGATCTTGCGCCCGACCCTCCGCTTCTTCGTCGAGCGAGAAACCGGATTAACCGCGGATGACCTGCGACCGATCGATGAGATTGCTCGCATCAGTCCCCGCCCCATCTTCATCCTTCAAGGTGGGCAGGATACCGTGATCCCGCCCGATTCCGCTCAGCGTCTCTTCAATGCTGCCGGTGAGCCTCGCCGCTTGTGGATCGGAGAAGGCGCGGGTCATGTTGAGATGTTTGACCTTATGCCGGATGAGTATATACGGCGGGTGATCGCGTTCTTCGATGAAACTCTGGAGATCCATAATATCGAAGGGAATTGAAGCCATCGCTCGTCACAAAGCTCCCCGATGGGATCCTGTAAAAATTGGAGTATGCGCGAGAATATTCGAGCATTTGCATTTTACGGGTTTCAACCAAATTGCATCCATACAATCCATAATCCCATAGAGGGATGACATGGCTAAGTATCTCACCCTATTTCTCTTCTTGCCCCTACTGGCTGCCAGATCGGCTCGTCTACAAAATCTGAGAGCCCAAGCATGTAGCGGAGAGGAAAGGTATTAAGATCGTTCATTCGATGAAAACCTCCCCAAATATCCTCCGATTGGGTAAGACAACTGCCCTCAACTTGCTCGCGGCGCTCATCCTCATCATGGTGAGCGCTTGCCATAGTGCTGCTCCTCCTGACGTTGGGGTAGCCGCCGTCTTGCCCGACCTACCCTCTACCTATTGGATGACGGAAGAACTTGCTGCTGATAAGTCCTTGTTGAAAATCGAAACGGCGGGGAGCTATGAAGGAATCGGTTATGCACTCGGAAGGTGGTATCGGGAACGAGGATTTTTTCCGCGACGACTAGATGATCACGAAAAAGAAGAAGCTCAAAACCTGCTGCAGTTCTATGCAGACGTGCATCCGAGCCTCTCAGGTCAGCTTCGGGGTATGTATGCTGCATTCGATCTAGAGGTCGAAAACGTCATGGAGGGGATACCCATTTATGAAGCCGATGGGGTGCGCGTTCTCCTGCCGGGTCTCGTTGAACGTGATTCTTGCAGCGTCATTTTCGCCGGTCCGGAGATTACCCCCGATCATCACCCACGTTTGGGGCACAACTATGATTGGCCTACACGGGTACTCGATCTCACCCTCCAATTCACATACCCAGAGGGCGGGTATCCCACTGCCATTATGACACCCGGCACACCTGGCCTGACCGCCGCCGATGGGATCAACAGCGAGGGGTTGGCGCTTGGGTTCGCGAGCGTCGATGATGTTGGCTATGAACCTCCCCCTGGACCAGCATTAATATCGGGCTTTGCGTATCGCTTTGTGCTCGAGCACAGCGCCAACGTCGAAGAAGCTATTGAGACCCTGCGCTCGATACCCATCCGCTTCATCCCCTCATCGCCGGAGGGGCTCATCACACACATCTTGCTTGCAGACCGCAGCGGTACATCCGCCGTGGTGGAATTTCTGCCGGAGGGGATCGTCGTCAGCCGCACGGAGACCCCCTATCAGGTCATGACCAACAACCATTGGGCCGGTCCCGCCGACCAACTTTCCTGCGACCGATATCGCACCGCGATCGATTTGCTGGAGCAGAAACAAGGATCGATCGATTCTATCGGCTTGATGACCGTGCTGTCTGAGATCCGTTCCTCGACGCAATGGTCGATTGTGTATGACCTGCAAGATCTGAGCATGACCCTGGCGCTTCCGTACGACGATTTCTCCGTCTCCTACGAATTCTCATTAGCCGAGTTCATCGATCGCATGGCGACCCGATAATTCAAGGTAGACACAGGAATTCATCCCGAACTCATTCCAAGCAGCTTGAGCATGGATATCGTTCTTTTGTGGTACGTTGTAAAGACGGTTTCGCAATGCATGCTATGTGGCAGCCCTGGCTATATGCAGCCACAACAGGAGCGAATAAAGTGGACGAGACGCGAAGAACGGAACACGAGGAGGAAGGTGAGAGCGGCTTCTCGGAGCTGATCCGCTACACCATCCCCGGCTACCTCATCGGGCTGGGGTTGGGCTTTGCATTGGATTTCTTCGGCTACCAAACCAGCCCGGTTGGGCAGTGGATCGTCCGCACGATCACCGGTGAGGGCGAGAGCATCCTGGAAGGCGTCTTCTCGCTGCGACAGCGCATCTTGGGCCGTGCGGCCGGCATGGCCGAGGCCTATGGATGGGGCAAGCTGATCGGCATGACCTTCCCTTGGTGGATCGACCTCGGAAGCAGGCTCCTGGGCGTTGATGTTTACGGTATCGAAAGCTTCTACATTCCCTTCTTCTACGGCATGTCGGATCAGATCGGTGCGAATGCCTCGGGGCTCCTTTTCCTGCGGCGGCGTGAGGGAGGTTGGCGAACGGCATTCCATGCGTACTGGAGGCACCCGGTAATGGTCAGCGGACTTGCGCTGATCTTGATCGTCCCCGTCGGTCTCTTAGTCTCCCGCCTTCTGGGCTTCAGCCCTACGACCCAGGTCCTCACCGCCTTCGAGGCCATCGCCGCAAACCTGTGCTGGATCCCGCCGCTGCTCGGTTCACTCGCGGAGCGAAAGTAAGCGCACACCAACTCCTTAGCATCTCCCATTCACGATTTGTTGGACGCAGACGAGTAACGCTATACTTGTTTGCTTTCGAACGGGTTTTTCCTCGGGAGGGTGAGGTGATCAGCTTTTCACAATCTCGTCTCGCAGCCGTCTTGCAGCATCATGTTTCCAAGCGACGCGAAGAAGTTGGCCTGTATGCGGAGATCGCAGAGAAGCTTCCTCCGTACGAGACAGGTCGAATCCTGGATATTGGCACCGGATCGGGTCTGCAGTTGAAAGTCATTCATGAACGCTCTCCACTGCTGGAACTCTATGGCCTCGACCTCTCCGAGCAATCAATCCGTATCGCAAAGAAAAATCTCAAAGACATCCAGGTCGACTTACGCGTCGGAGGTATCGAGCACACATCGTTCGAGCATGATTTCTTTGACATCGTCACGTGCAACGCCAGCATGTCGTATTGGAAGAATCCGATTGCATGTTTCGATGAGATCTACCGGATCTTGAAACCTGGCAGGTCCGCTCATCTTTTCGAACCGCAACGCGACTTTGATATGGATGAAGTCTTAGCTGTTATAAAGACAAACCTGGCCGATAAGAGTTGGTTAAGACGGTGGGCAGCCACCAGCCTGAATAGATTTGGGCTCCGTCACGGCTCAAGGCTTGGTTTGAAACTCTATACCATGGAAGATCTTGACGATCTTGCACACCGATCTCGCTTCGGGGATAGCTTCTCCATTGTTCGAACATCTATCCAGAACCTTCCGATTTTCGTGCAAATCCGATTGATCAAGCCATAGGGAGCCGCCCCACTAGGCAAATAAAGCCGATTCCGCCACTGATTCCTTGATTTCCCTTGTAGCAAGTAATCATCGATGACATGTCTCGTCTGCGCTGACCCTATGGGCTCTGGTATTTCGTAGTCTATGTTGACGGCGGGGATATGTCTTTGTGCAACACTTATCCGCGATTTTGACAAGCGTCTCACCCACGCTATACTCAGGGAGAATGAGACCTCTTGGTAAAACCGAGTAGGAAGGAGCCCAACTACAATGTTCCGCGTACCCATACCCGTTGATGAGTTTTGTGTAAGACCCGTCCACCTTTGGGGGGTGCAGTGGCTGCTCTTGACCTCTGGGGACTATGCTTCCGGTGACTTCAACGCCATGACGGTCGGCTGGGGCAGCCTGGGGAGAATGTGGAACAAGCCCTTCGTACAGGTCGTTGTGCGCCCGAACCGCTATACATTTGGGTTTATGGAGCGCTTCGACACCTTCACGCTGTGTGCGTTCCCAGAAGCTTATCGGGCAGCGCTAGATCTGCTTGGCACGAAATCCGGCCGGGATGGTGACAAATTATCGGAAACCAACCTCACACCGATCGCTTCGAAGGTAGTCAGGGCGCCGGGTTATGCCGAAGCCGAGCTCATCCTAGAATGCCAGAAGATCTATTGGCAAGATATGGATAACAGTCATTTCATGGCTACGGACATCGAGGAGAAGTACCCAGGCAAATATTACCATCGAATTTACTACGGCGAGATCGTTGCAGTAGACGCGGTAAAGGACATCTGGACCTCATCCTCCTCATGAAATTGGGGGCTCGAATGGATCATTAGACCACGTACCTTATTATTGCAGGCCCTCCCATGCCCCAAGGAGAAGACGCTTTTCTACCTTTGGTATAACCACACCTTCGTGTTGTACCCTTCCCCGCTCGTTCACTTTGAGGAAATCTCAGAACCCCCTGTGTTTTTGATTTTAATATCGATGCAAACGGGAATGTGTCCACGGAGGGGCCCGCCAATGAGGTCACCCTTATCACGACGGGGTGGATTAATTGCCCTGACTGCGACGAGTGTCCAATCACGAACCATGAAGGCACCTACCCGCTGCGCGCTGAAATCTCCGGCAGTTGCAGGAACGGGAAAATCCACCTGCGTGTGAAACAGGAACGGATCGACTACAACCTTTAGGCTGATTGCCCGGGGGATCAGCTTGCGCCAGAATTCTGCCCCACATCCGCACCAGAGATTGATCATACATTTCAAATTGTAGAAGAAGGTGACGTGTACATACCCGAGAACCCGCTGTCCGGTTTGATGAGTTTCACGTACATGTGGGTGCTCGAGCCAGGAGAGTCAGGTGAAATACCCTTACAGCCATTAGTGCCCACTTTGGATGCCGGGGATTAAATTCTAGGGGGAAATCAATTCTGATCTTCGGGTTGGATTACGACCATCGCGATCTTGCTGGCATAGCGCTCCAGGTCGTCGCGGCTGGGATTGGTTGGCACACCCTCCGAGCGCATGATGGCACCAACCATGCGAGGGTGACGTTCGAGCCGCAGCGCGAGAAAGTCTGCGATGCGTTGTATATCCGTGACCGCTTCCGCTACGCCTTTAAACTGCATACTTCTAACGCGTACGTGTACATTCGGATCGGCCACGATGTTCCGAAACCAATCGGCTTGCGCGCCGCGCATTGAACCGATGTAGTAGCGCCCGTCCAGTTCCTCATACTGCAGTGGAGTGACGCGCTTGACACCCGTCACACGGCCGGTCGTTGTCAGGAGAAGAATGATCCGCCCCACGAGCGGACCCAGCCCGAGTGCATAGAGGATGCGCGGAGGGGTCTTGAGCATACGCAACAAACGTCTGGATGACGGGTGCATCTGGCCCATCTCGCCCTCATAGAATTCGCAATGAGATATTGTTTTGTAGGATTGACCGCGTTCAACTATATACCGCTGGGTGGCGACTTAACAGCCACCCGCCAGATTCTGAAGAACTCATAGCGCGACATAGCGGTCGATCTGCTTGGCGATAACTCCCAGGCTAGCATTCCAGAAATCCGACTTACGCAGATCGATGTCGAACCGCACCGCCAAATCCGCTGCACTGCCTTCACCCGTGCTTCGCAGGAGCTGGTCGTAATCCTTCTTGAAATCCTCACCCCGCTCCTGGTAGATGGCATACAGCCCAAGGCCGAACAGCAGGCCAAAGGCATAGGGGTAGTTGTAGTACGAGAGACCAGCGCTGTAGTAATGCGGTTTCCAGGTCCACATATAGGGATGGAGATGATCCGGATCGAGCCCATCACTGTAGGTCGCTAACTGTGCGCGACGCATGATGTCGCAGAAGTCATCCGCTGATAGTTGGGCGTCCTCCCTGCGCTCGAAGACCTCATTCTCGAAGAGATAGCGCGAATAGATGTCAACAATGACCTGGGATGAGCCAATCAGAGAGGTCTCCAGGATTGCGAGTTCCTCCTGCGGTCCGGCGGCGTTCTCGAGGGTCGCTTCCGAGATGATCGTCTCACAGAAGATCGAAGCCGTCTCGGCAAGCGTCATGGGTGTCCTCTTCTGGATGGGAGTCAAGCCCACCTGGCATTCATTGTGATAGGCATGACCGAGCTCGTGTGCGATCGTGGTGAGCTGGTCGAGTGAACCGTCGAAGTTGCAAAAGACACGCGATTCATCCACGGCAGGAACATCCATACAAAACGCGCCGCCGCCTTTGCCGTCGCGCGGTTCGGCATCGATCCAGCCTGAATCAAACGCCCGCTTAGCGAACGTTGCAAGCCGGTCAGAATAGCTGCCGAAGTTCTCCAGGATAAAATCCTTGGTCTCCTCAAAGGTGAACACGCGACCGGTATCACCGCCTGGCGCCATGAGATCCCACCAAGGTAATTTTTCTACTCCCAGGCGCTCAGCCTTCGCCTTCCAATAGCGCCGGAATGTCGGGAACGAATCCTTCATGGCGCCCATCATGGTCTCGAGGGTTTCCCGATCGATGCGTGCCTGGTCGATGGAAGAATGCAGCGAGTCCTCGCGCTTCCGTCGCTTGTTTAAGGTGTTAACCGTGCCCTTGATGCCATTCATACAAGCGGCGAGCGGCTCCCGCACGCTTTCCCAAACTTCCATTTCGGCTTCATATGCTCGGCGGCGAACTTCCCCATCCGGATCGGTGCGCATGTTGATGATCATTGTGACGGGTAATTCCTGGGTCTCCCCATCGCGTTCGAAAGGCACCTTGATCTGTGAGGTGATGACACCATGCAGCTTCTCCCATGCTGCAGACCCGCTTAGCGATAGCTCCGAAGCTAGCGTTTCTTCTGCCTCACTCATCAAGTAGCGGCTTTGTTCAGCCATCTCTTTCAAGTAGAAGGCATGCTTTCCAGCTTCTCCATCGAGAGTCAGCATCTCTTGTAGACGATCAGCGTCCTCTGCGACCGAACCTATCCAGCCGCGGAAAAGGACATTCTGTCGTTCCATGCGGACGCCGTGCATCTCAAGCTCCGACAACAGCCTTTT
>CAYLOP010000059.1:8614-17921 GCA_964385305.1 uncultured Anaerolineaceae bacterium
GTATTGTAGGAATCTGTCGAGATGAAGCTGTAGAGGTAGGCCTCCAGTGTGCCGTACAAGATATACAGGGCATTCATCTTTTCGAGGAGATCTTCCAATACCGCCCCCAATGCTGCTGTATCCGCTGGTACTTTCCCACCTCGTGAAACGGCATGTTCCTCCATGAAACGGTCCATCTCACCGATTTTGGCTTTCAGCTTCTCCACATCCCCGCTGAAAGCGTCCGTCTCAAGTCCTGGATAAACATTCGATAAATCCCAATGCGGTAATATACCAAGGTCTTTATTCATGGGTATGCTTCATCCTTTCTAACGCTGTTTATGTGGGGAAGCGTGTAACAGAACCCCTTCGGATTATGGTCGCTTTTATGAGAACGCAACACATGGGAAGGTCAGCACCACCTATGGTACCTGCGATCTCTCCCTATTGTACCAACCTATACCGTCCCAGGTTCAACCCCCTGGCTCTCTCCCTGAGAGAAAAAAAAGGAAGGTGTAATCCTTATCCGTCAAACCAATCGTTCGTCAAAGACGATCGGCTCGGGAGGGTGAATGGTGAGCGCCTTGAAGTCTGGATGTGCAGGGTTAATTAGGAAAACGCGCTCCCGCGGCTCAACGGCGCTGGGCACTTCAAGCACGAGAGACCGCGCCTCTTCAATCCACTTGTCGCCAATCACTTGGGTGCTCTCCGGGAAGGGATAGGATCGCCACTCGGGCGGCAAGGATTTGGGATCCAAGTGCTCCACGCACGCTTCATCAAATTCAACTTTAATCAACACATACGCTGGAAGCGATGAACTACTGTCGAGGTGAACGAGCATCTCCAATGTCGCCAATGACACATTCCCTGCGGTGTATACGAGGCCTTTCCCCGAACTGTTCCACCGCCCACCTGTACGCCGTGCTCCTTCACCACTAAAGGCATCCGCAGCATAGATCGCTTTCACGATGCGCCATGCATGGAGGGTCATATGAAAACGCCGTGCTCAAGGCGGTCAATGAGGTTCTCGACCTCTTTTGCGCCGACATCGGTAGAGGTCAGCTCGAGAGGCCGCTTACCCCCAAGCGCTCGCTTCGGAGATTTAAACCATGCCAACGCAGCATCTCGATCCCCTTCAAAGAGATCGACAGCTTTTCCGTAGACGCGTGTCGTACGCAGCAAGCGATCGGATTCATCGGGATTTAAAATCCCAGCAGCCTTGCGGCGCGTCAACGTTCGTGGGGTAATTTGTATTGTCGCAGCCAACTCTCGCCCTGACAATTCCATATTCTCGCGCAAGCGCTCAAAGGCACGGAAGGGCAAGCCGGCGTGAATCATCTCCACCAGTCCCAGCGTGCTCTCCGCACCTACCCCGATATTCCGGGCATATTCTAATAGCTGATTCGCCATAGTTCCACCTTTCCTTGAGCTCTACGCCTCTTGGCTATATTATATCAGCCATTTGGCACGCTTACAAGTTCTTCTGATCCGGATGTGTGATTTTATGCACCGAAATAAATGCCTATGCGAATGATTTACAGGGTAAAATACAAAGAATCCGTCGAAAGAGCCGTTCGCGCCCTCAAACGGTTTCGTCCTCACCATCCGCGACACGCAGGCTGCTCTTCCCAGCTCGCCCTATGACGATCTTCACAGCGATCACGATCAGCGCGAATTCCAGATAAAAGCCGCGCAGCGGCAAGCCACCTGCCGTCAGGAAAACCAGTACGCCGGCTGTGTTGCGAGCCGCGTGGAGGATCGTCGTGATCAGCACACTGCCCTGCGTGCTGTTGCATAGCCAGGTGATCAGGACAGTAGCGGCGCCGTGTTCGAACAGTCATCCTACGATTCGTGCTCACTTACCTCGCTGCAACGATTGGCCTTACCAGTGGATCTAGACGCATTGTTGCCCTTTCTATATCAATGGATTTTCTCGTTGGGAGAAATGGATCGCAAGATCCGATCACACCTTGCTGATTTAAAGCACATGGTCGCCGATTGGCGACCAAGGCTGAGTGGGAACACCCGCAAGAGGTTGCGGTGTTAAGGTACAAACGCATTATGCATCAAATTTTACGGTTTGTGGGAGAATTGAAAGGTCTTTGAAAGGTGGTTAAAAGAGGACTTTCTAACCCTTTACCCAACCTTGGAGTGCAAATTATTCCCTTGAAGCTGAAATTCAAGGATATCCATCAAGCGAAGTTGTTCGGCCACAACCAGCTGCCCTTTTCCCAACCTTGACAGGTCCATCAATTCAAAAAGATCCGCTCCGGATCAACGACATCCCTCAGGATGCGTAATTCCTCAGGCGTCGGCACCGATGCCTCGCAGGAGTCCGTGATATCCAATTCAAAACCGGTAGCTTGGGCGACTTCTTCTGCAGTGATACCAGGATAGTAACGATCTAAATACATCACCTTTGTTTCGGGGCGAAAACGCATAACACCCATCGTGGTGACTACCGTGCTCGGCCCGCCCCGGATCAATCCCGACTCTGCACGGCTATCTCCACCATGGAGCCAACCTGGGCTTGTAACATAATCCACCTGCTCCGGAAATCGACGTCTCTCGTGCCTGGCGATAATGATGGTGCGCTTTGCGAGGCACGCGATGTCACATGCACCACCGCTTCCCGAAAAACGAACCTTCGGATGGTTCGGGTCAGCACCAATCAAGGTGCTATTGATGTTTCCATACCGGTCAATTTGCGCGCCGCTGAGGAAGCCCAGGTCCACTCGTCCCGCCTGCAGTAAATAGGTAAAGACCTCGTTCAAGCCCGCTACGAAGGCGGCTCCACGCAGGCATCGCGGATCCCCGACAGACATAGGAAGGTGTGCAAGCTGGCTGGCCGCCGTCCCCGCCTCAAAGATAATGCAACAGTTGGTCGCGTGGGTGTGTTGCGCAAGCATAACCCCAAGCATGGGTAAACCCGTTCCTGCGAAGACGATCTCGCCATCCTTGATTTCGCGCGATGCGGTCACGGCCATGAGTTCTGTAAGTGTATATTTACTGGCGCTCATCATTCCAATCTCCTACGCTTGAGGTCAGGGCTGTATCCATAGGTGGGCGCTGCCTTTAGCGTTTCCAGGCGACTTGCGCCACCGACTACATCGAGATAGTCATTAAAGCTATCCACGTTGTAGATATATTCTTCCAGGTACTCCTGGAAGCTTTCGTTTTCCATCGCGCTTTCGTGATAAATCTTCAACTGTTGCGGATCGTAATCATAGTAGTTGTAGACAGCATAGGGATGAGAACCATAAGGGACATGGCACACATGCGTCACAGCAAGGAAGGGTATCGGGTTCCTCTCGGGTTCCTGGCGAAGCATGCTCTCTTCGACAATCTCCTCAGCGGTTACGATCACTGTATCGGCGCACAACGCCTGCTGGATGTCCGCAAACGTCTGGCCTTCGATCCGCACCGTCCCGTTCACGGTGGCTTTCTGCACATGGATAACGGCGAACTCGGTATGAATGGCCGGGAGAAGGACAACCTTATCGCCTGGATCAAAGGGCGAGGTCATCACATGCAGTTTCAGCGGTGCCGTCCGCGAGTCGGAACTTCGCTGGTCGGCGCTTAGCGTCGCGATATCGATAAGATCGCTCCCAAGCATACTGCGAACAGGCATGAAAGGTATGCCCATCGCGCCGGCTGTGAAACGCGCGACCATCCCATAATTACTGTAATCCTCCCACTCGATTTGTTTATTTTCAACCGCAACGCGCCAACGAGGCCCAATCGTGTTGAAGGCCTCATCTGCCTCATAAGCTAATTCAACCCGTTTCACACAACCTGCACCGATGAGCATGTCCCAGTCACCGCCCGGTGAATGCCCGAATAAATACAGATCCCGCTTTCTACTCCGTATCAACTCATAAATAAAGGCCATGGGATGACGTTGTGTCGTGAAACCCCCAAAGGAAATCGTCGCCCCCTCAGGCACAAGTGATGCCGCCTCGGAAAGCCCGATAAGTTTGTTGGACATTGAGTTCCTCCGCGTTGCAATCCCGGTCAGAGATGTTTCAAGCTAGACATCCCGCTAGATGATTCTTCATTTCTAAACGGAAAAACGTCGATGTCTATTCTTGGGAAACTCCCTTTTCCGATGATGATTGCGATGGGTGAACGCTCCTATAATTTGCGCACACCTTGGAGCACTCCACCAAGAATGATCTCCGCAATGATTACCTGACCTAGCCATTCTCGCCAAGTAGCAACTAAAAGCGCAATCTATCAAGATTACGCCTGCCCTACCACAACCTCATCGATCCACCGGTAATTCATACCAGGCATCATTCCTATTTTTTTGTACTTCAAAAAAAGGAAACCAGATTTGTGTCTTTAGATGAAAACGAAGTTGTTATCCTGTTAATTAACCTGCGACACGTACCCCCACAGAGCCAATTCCTTTGTTTTTCCCCCATATCCTGTCGGCATCCCGGAAACTCCTATGACGCCTTATGAATGCAATGGATGCACGCCTATAGATGAGAACGCCAGATGGGCGTGTATCTGCCTCGCGTCCCGCGGGCATGAGGTGCAGGCATCGATGCTTCAAACGAGCATCTCTACCTGGAATCCTCAACCCGAATAGAAATCGCCCACTCCCCTAACCTCAATACGCCTCTCCTAGAGAGGCGTATTCATCGCTTTGTTTCTGTAGGTTATTGAATTATGCTTTCTCGATACACTCAACAGGGCACACATCTACGCACTGCGGTGAATCAGCATGCCCCACACATTCTACGCAGGTATCCGGGTTGATGATGTAGATGCCATCGCCTTCTGAGATCGACTCAGTTGGGCACTCTGGTTCACAAGCACCACAGGAGATGCATTCATCGGTGATTTTCATTGCCATAACTTTACCCTCTATTCATGAATTGTTCGTTGCCACCGCGGTAAGGCTACTCTAGATTGCCTGTCGATATAATGGACAAAGTTAACATGATTCAGTGAAGATATTCTTATCTACTCGTAAAAGGGATAGGAAGTATACGAAGAACGCACCCGAAAAGCCTTCAGAGGCCGCACCTGCTGTTCTATGCGTTGATATGCGAAAGAAATGTAACTCATGTGTGTGGAGCAAATCTAAAGCATCCTTTTGGTATCTCAACCTCGCCAGCGAACCACTTATCCCACTGCGATGGTCAGGAAAGCCAACAGGGGAATTGCAAATAAGCAAATACCCACCCAATCTATCGGTAAACGCTGGATATACCGGATGAGCCCGATTGTTTGAAGGATCGCGGCGATCGCAGCCGCGACCGCAAGCACCAAATTGCGTTTGGATCTTGCCTCCGCCATTTGCATGCCCACCGTTCAGTTGTTAAGATACTCGAAGCACAAGGTTTGACTTTCGTAAGAGGGGAATTCCCTCCTCCTCGGGAGGGGTTCTTCATGATGCACTAGCCATGAAAAATCAAACTGCAGCAGGTCACACCCCCCTCTGCTTTTGCGAGTTCCGATAGCTCCACAGGCCGGACGACTATCCCGGCATCTTCCAGACGATTACGCGTACGCGCATATGCTGCTGGATAGATGACCACATCATCGATAAGCAGTGAGTTGGCGCCGAACGGCTCACTTGAATCGACATCCAATATTTCATATCCAGCGAACGGCTCCGTGCCCACCCAATTCCGATTAACTAACAAGCTACCTTGATCTACCTGTGTTACAGCAGATTTCAAGTGCAAACAATCTCGTACATGCACAACTTCCACCCTGTAGTCATACGGCTCCAGCATGCTGCGGATCTGCGTGATGGCCTCCTGATTGCTCCTTTCAGAAAGACCCACGAAAATCCGCCTACCCACACATAGCACATCACCCCCATCCAGAGTTCCTGGAGTCTGTATTGCATGGATACGCCGGTATTTCGCCAAAACGCTTTCGACCGCCATCGTCTCGCGCCTGCGGGAGACCGCCCCTGGACGTGTGATGATGGCAAGCTCATCCAGCACAACCGCCGTGTCTTCGACAAAGACGGCATCCGGCATATCTGGTTCCTCAGGCAGCCGCACCAACTCGCAGCCTAGCGACACAAGACAATCCTCATACGCTCGATGCTGCACAGCGGCTGCAGCAGGATCGATCGCCTCGCGCTCGATGTGCGAGAGTTCACATTGACCAATATTGCGGCTCACTTCACGCGTGATGGCAACAAGCATCCTTTAACGCCTCCGATGTCCGTTTCTCATTTACCGCTGGCTTCATCGGAAAAATCATTGGGCTACCTTAAACACCGCTACTCAACCCAATCCAACGCTATCGACTCACCTCGAGTTCCGACAGTAAATCTGGTAATTGTCCGATGTGCTCCAGTTCATGGTACCTTTCGAAGCGGGACATGTCCTCATGTTCGACTTGTTCGTGTTCCCAAGTGATGTGGTAAGGGATAAATACAGCACTGGACCCGATCTGAAGAACAGGCAAGATGTCGGATTTCAAGGAATTCCCCACCATGAGGAAAGATTGTGGCTGGACGCGATATTTCGCCAACATGCGAATATAAACATCCTGATACTTGTTGCTCACGATTTCAACATCACGAAAATATTCGGAAAGGCTGGATTTTTTCAATTTACGCTCTTGATCGTGTAGATCCCCCTTGGTGATGATCATCAGATCGTACCGGCTGGCGAGTTCTTCAACCGTCGCCTGTACGTGATCAAGCAGGCGTACTTCCGCAGTCATCATGCCCCTTCCCAACTCAATGATCTTCCAGACATCGGAGGCAAGGATATCCCCAACCGATAATTGGATGGCGGTCTCGACCATCGACAGCGCAAAGCTCTTAATGCCATAACCATAGGTCGGGAGATTCTCGAGCTCCTTCGCGTAGAGCGTGGAAGTGACCAACGCTTCATCCGCATATCCCTCCAGCAACCGAACGAGTTGATCCTGAGCATCTTTGTACAAAGGCTCGTTATGCCACAGTGTATCATCGGCGTCGAAAGCGATGAGATCAAACATCCTGCTGGGTCACCTCTTTGGATTTCGGTTCGAATCAGAAACCTGTGCCACCTGCCATTCGCTCGACCGCAAACAAAACGCTGCGCGATTGACCTGGCGACTCTTACAGCTCGATGCTAAGCGAGATTATAATCTTGAAAGCGTAGAACTCATCGTTTGTAGGAATATGAAGTTTGCATATAATCCTTGAGTACGCTGGTGGAATGTGAGAGGATTAATCGATAGTACACATAGATAAAAATACGTCTCGAATCAGCGGGATGGAGTGAGTAAACATGACGAGAGCGACGCTCGATCGAAACATTCAAACGCTCATGGATGAACTGCAAACCTTGCAGATTATGGTCAAAGAGGCAACGCTGAATGCTGTTCAAGCGTTGATGAACCGCGACCAGGATACCTCCCGAGAAATCTACGCAAATGACCGCCTGATCAATCGCAAACGCTTTGATATCGAGATCAATAGCTTGATCACGATCGCAACGCAGCAGGCCATTGCACGAGACTTGAGAGTGTTGGCTTCCATCCTTGAAGTCGCCGGCGAATTGGAACGTATGGGAGATTACGCGAAGGGGATTGCACGCATTAATCTAATGCTGGACGAAAGGCCTTTCCCAGAAGCTATGAATGATCTACTCGCCATGGCAAGCCTCACCGTAAGCATGTTGGAGCGTGCAACGATTTCCTTCCTCGAAGGTGACACAGAAACCGCGCGGGAGCTCCCTCGTGAGGATGATAAGGTCGACGCCTATTTCAATAAGATTTACGATAAGCTTGTCGAGAACATGATCGCCAACCCATCGAGCGCAGATCAAGCGAACCACCTCCAGTGGGCTGCGCACAATCTCGAACGCATGGCGGATCGCGTTACGAACATCTGCGAGCGCACGATCTTTGTCGCCACCGGCGAAAAGGTGGAGTTAGACCAGTCAGACGATGAATGGTAGATGGGGTTAGCGATAAACTCGATAAGAGATGATGCCCGCCTACCAGAAGTCATTATTTCACTTTTCGTTGGGTAAACAGCAGCGCAGACCAAACCTCATCGATTGAACAGATCTTGTAATCGACCAAGCCGACCGCGAGGCCGGTCTCGCGTACGATCTTTTGTGTGAGATCGGTCTTAACTTTGGAGGCTTTCTTGGGCCATGCGATCCACAGTAGCGCCTGAGACGCTCTTATCGCCTGCTCCGCAATCCCCTGCTCCAGCACATCCCTCGATCTTACAAACCAGATTATCAAATCCCAGGGATCACTCGCTACAGCACTGATCCTGGCCCCATCTGGCAAATCACCGAGAGTATGTGCATAGTTCTGTGGGGCAGCAATCACACCTATGATGGCGTTCTCCTTAATCCCAAGCTTCTGCGCGAGTGGTCGCTCACGGTAAACCTCAAAAACCGATTCGGGCACCACAGGATCCTGAGGCGGATTGGCGATCGCTGCTATGAGCGATTCCGAAATCCCCTCCCAGGATGTGTAAATCGCATCCGGTAAAGCCTCTACAATCCCCTGGACTTTCCCGGGGTCACCGCCAACGAAAATCAAGGGAACGTTGCGGGTGGCCACTTTCTTCCGAATCATGATGCCGAGATCCCGGCCCTGTGATGGAAGCCGCGTCAGATCGATGACGACTGCGAGAGGAGGACTGCCAGCGATTTCCTTTACCAATTCCATACCGTTGGGGACATCCCCCTCAACATCGTAACCAAGTGCTCCCAGAAGAGTTGCTCGCTCGCGTGCCTCCTCGGCGTTCCAATGAATCAGGCGAAGATAGGACATAAAAACCTCGTTGAGATCAGGCTGCCATTCTCTCGGCGCCGGTCTTCATGTCAGAAATTGCAGAAGCGCGTGATCGAACGCCTCTGGCGCAAGTAAGTTGGAAGGATCCCCGCCGCCAGGAAGAACTTGAAATTGGGCGCCCTGTATACCCTCAGCCGTTCTTCTCGCCATCTGGATGGCCATCGTCCCGAAGGCATCACCAACCAAGACCAAGGTTGGCGCGTGGATCTCTGTAAGCCGCTCCAGAATGTCAAACTCGTTCACTGCGGCTCGCACCTGCTTGATCACTTCCAGGTCGGCATGCGCCATTTGGCTGTCAAAATAACTTGCGACATTGGCATACCCCATCCGCTTGTAGGTCGCGGCGAGAATCCACCCAATCGTCTTAGCAGGCATCAGCTTCAATAGCATTGATGCCAGCCATGCGTTGAATCGTTCTGTCAGACTACGAACACCGCTGAAGCTATCGACGACGACAAGGGCCTGAACCACGTGGGGATAATCGCAGGCGATCTGCTGCGCGATGAGCCCTCCCATACTTACGCCCACAACGAAAGCGCTCTCG
>CAYLOP010000060.1:0-16999 GCA_964385305.1 uncultured Anaerolineaceae bacterium
AAGGGTGAGCCAGCAACCGATCGTGAGCATAGACGCCCAGAGCGGAAGCAGGATGCGGTGTCTCCCCAGTGTAAACCCCAACAGGGTTGTGGTTTTAAGCAGACCATAAACATGACCGTAGGAGAAAAACAAAGCAAGGCATAAAGTGCAGATCAAGCCTGCTTTCTGCCAATCCCTGAAAACGAGACGCAGGGTGAGGAGTAGCAACAGCGTTCCGGCGGCGGCGGCCACGAACGCCCGTGTGGAATCTGAAAGAGATACTTGCTGGATGTTGGCTGCCAGCAGCGCGACGACGGCATAGAGCGCGAAAAGCACTGGGTGGATAGGCCACGTTGCTCTTGTGGAGGCTTCTCGTCCCTTCTCTGCTTTGTCTTCAGGTTTGGCCGCGTTCATGCGTTGCATTCTACGAAGGCTTCCTTCGCAAGTCAACCCGTGAGGAGGATATATGCTATGAATAATAGGCAAGCTCGCTCAGGATGAGTAGAATGGGTGTCAGGTGCTCCGGTTATAGCAAAGGATTTGAAATGTCATTAAAAGCACACGGACTTACACATAAGCGTCTTCCCGAGACGCTCGTTGCATTGATTCGTGTTAACCTGAAGGATCGAAAGGAATCGCATAAAGTTCTACAGGAGTTGACCGACAATATTCCAACAAAATACCTCGCGGGACCTGCCTTCCGCATTACGCAATTTATCACGAGTGTCGAAGAGGGAGCTGACGTCGAGGTGGGATTTCCCGTGCATCAGGCCGTCGAAACCGGCAGGATAAAAAGCCGCGCCCTACCGGCAATGGAGGTGATTTCTCTGACCCATCGGGGTCCTTTGGAGGGATTGAGTGAGAGTTATGCGAAACTCTATGGTGTCGCATCAAACCAACACGGGTTTATCTCTGATGAATTCTGCCGGGAAGTCTACCTGGACTCGAACGACCCAGAAGGGGATGAAATTGAGTTGCAATTTGTGGTGCACAATTGGAACGGACGGTTCAGCGAGAATCTAAAGCGCGTAATATCCGAAGATGTGCAATGCAAAGTCATGCAACGCAGCGATGATCTCACCGTCGACTCAAGCGTTGACGAACGCTTCCAGTGGGTTAGGGGCGCTGTGGTGCGGCTGGGTGAGCTGGCCGATGAAGATCAGATCTTCGATGTTCTTTCAAGATGTTCCCATGTATTCCCCCAAGGACAGATCGAGAAGCTTAGAGCCGTTTACGAAACTGCCATGGCAAAGGCTGATGCGCCTCTGGAAGCGGTAGATGCGGTTATCGCGTTCATGGGCGAGGACCCGGGCTGGGGGGAGCGACCTCTCAGAGTGGGGAATGTCATCTATTCTGCCAAAAAACCGCGCGATCCTCAGGGATGTAAGGACGCAAAAACCGAAGCTGAGAGGCGAAGGGCGTATTGCTTTTGTCCGCTGGTGCGGAGCCACCTAGATGAGGGCATGCCTGTCTCATTCTGCTATTGTGGGGCGGGGTGGTATCGACAGCAATGGGAAGGTGCGATTGAAAAACCTGTAAGGATGGAGATCGTGAAATCGATCCTAAAGGGGGATGATGTGTGTGAATTCGCGATCTATTTGCCGGAAAACATCTATTGCGTGTAGCCACCAAATAGATGGTCTACCACAGGTTCGGCTTGGATATCCAATCCTCATTGAGATGGTCACAACGCGCTGGCAAGATATGAGACCGCTCTGGCCAGAAGAATGGTACAGCAAGCGGACGAGAACAAGTTGGATTCTCTAGGCATGGAAGCGCCGCGTGTGGATGTGCCGCATTTGTGTCCTATTCAACCGGAGATGGAATCAGCATGTTCTTCCGTCTCTAACCAATCAAGCCATTCATCGGCACGAGGGCTTTCGCCATGAACGGTGTCGAAGAATAATTGTTGGATCGACCTGGTGATGGAACCCATTCGCCCGTCTCCGATTGGACGAGTGTCGACCTCGCGAACCGGGACCACTTCGGCTGCGGTGCCGCAAATAAATAGCTCTTCCGCAATGTAGAGCTGATCGCGTGAGATCGGCTCTTCAATTACGGGATAACCCAGATCCGTGGCCAGCTTGATGACCGAATCACGCGTGATCCCTTCGAGGATCGTGACTCTGGGGGGAGTGTAGATCCGTTGATCACGAACCAGGAACAGGTTTTCACCACTGCACTCTGCGACATATCCGCTGGGATCCAGCATCACCGTCTCATCGAAACCTGCGCGAGCCGCAAGGGTTTTGGCCATAACGGAGTTAACGTAATTCCCCGAGATCTTCGCTTTAGTCATAGTGACATTGGGATGATGGCGCGTGAACGATGAGACCATCATCCGGACGCCATGCTCGCGCGCTTCGGCGCCCAGCAAATTGCCCCATGCCCAGGCTGCAATGCCAACAGAGGGTTTCATCTCATCGATGTTCAGTCCCAGCGGACCCTCCGCCATAAACATCAGTGGGCGGATGTAGCACTCACGCAACTGGTTGGCCTGGATCGTGTCATGTACTGCCTGCCGCAAGGTTTCGATATCGAATGGCAATTCGAAGAGTCCAAATATATGCATTGAGTCCAAGAAACGTTGAAGGTGTTCCTTAAGCCGGAAGACCGCTGGCCCCTTTGAGGTCTCATAGCAGCGAATGCCCTCAAAAACCGCCAGGCCATAGTGAAGCGCAGGCGCTAGAAAAGGGACGCGCGCCTGCTCGTATGTGACCATTTCACCATCCAACCACATCAATTCTTTGTTCGAACTCATCAGGCCTCCTTGAGAAAGAACATTAGAGAATCTTTTACGCACATACTATGGATGATGTTAGGCGTTCTACATAATGTCACTCAGTCCGCCAGAATCTCGGCCAGCGCTTTTCCAAACGCATCTGTCGATACAAAGCCATCCTTGGATAGGTCGGCTGTTCAGTAGCCTGAAGCAAGCGTTTGCTCAACGGCGTGTTACGCCTGGTCCAGATCATCCACGGAAGCTTCGCCTGTTTGTCTACGTTGTTGATCGCTGTTCGTCTGGACGGGCTGCGATTCCCGATCCATACACCATGCATTGGCCCACGAAGCGTGCGCAGCAGGCCATGGATCCATGGGTGTCTCTTTTGAACTTTGATTGGACTGGGTCTGATGACTTGATGTCTTCATTTTGTACCTCCGTGTCTGTTCATTAATTTGATGAAAAAGAGCCGTCTCTTTTGGCTGAGACGGCTCCTGTTCTTACGCTCCATTGGTCTTGTTTATTCGCTCTTCCCCCACCGTGACCAAGCTTGAGACGGCCCAACCGGTATTAGCAGCTGCTCAATAATGAGCAGCCCCGTAATAAGGCTAAGAAGGATGAGGGTGGATGCCCGGCAGGCTGTCAACAACATCATGGTCGTTTATCCAGACATAAAATAATCAAAAACACCTCCCGGTTGGGAGGTGCTCGTCGTCTCGTCAAGCTTCAAACTGAGCGCTACACTGCTCCAACCGGAACCGGCCTCTTTGACCGAATAATAAGGCCAAGAAGCAAAATGACCGATATAAGGACGAGCAGCATCGAGTGATTCAATTTCAAACCTTTTCCATATCGATAAATATGTCTTCTATTAGGTAACACATTAGCACGGATTTTCACAATGTCAAGTACCGAGGAGGGAAATTTTTATAGTCAAGTGTAAATGAAGCCTCTCCTTCTGGTTTGTCGCAAAGCCTATCTGAGTGTATGCTAAATGGATTCAAAGCGAGGGATTTGAAGATTCGTATCCGCCCAGGTCTTATCGCCAGCCAACCAAGGAGAGGATATGATGCGCAGCAAGATAAAGGCAAACATGGTAATGCACATCATTGCGGCGGTGTTTCTTGCTGCATGTGGCGGTGCGCAGGTTGCCAGAACTGCGGAGGCGCCAATCTCCGAACCTTCGACGGATAGGCAATCATCAACCCCTATGCCTGCTACGGAGACCCTCGCACCAGTAGCTTCAACACCAGCGATCTCGACGGCAGCGCCTTCTCCTCCCCCGGGCTCTGTTGTCTATCAAAATCCTCAAAAGTATCGGGTGACTTATATCGTAACGGTATACAACGATGGCTTCGATCTCACGGAATTGCTCGTATACCAGCCCCGCCCGCGTGAGTGGGATGCCCAGATAGACGTCCAAGTGGAGACGGTCTCACCACCGCCAAAGGTTGAGGGTGTGGATCCGGACTACGGGAACAGGATGTTTTATTGGCAGCGAGACGCGGAGCCCCTGGCTGGGGAAGCAAGTTCCTTTGAGATTCGTTTCATATTTACAGCTTTTGAAACCATAACAGATATCGATCCTGCCGATGTTCAACTCTACCGCGAAGACAACCCGCAGTTCACGCTCTTCACGAGATCGGAACGATTCCTTGAAGCGTTGGATCCTGAGATTGTGGGCATTGCAGAGCGGGTGGCTGGAGACGAGACCAATCCCTACCTGTTGGCAAGGCGCTTCTATGAATATGTTGTCGATACCTCAAGCTATGAGTTGCTAGATGAAGGCCTCCGTGGGGCAAGGACGCTTGCGAAGACCGGGGTAGGTGAGTGCGGGGATTATGCTTCTCTTTTCATCGCATTATGTAGAGCGGCAGGTATTCCGGCGCGGCCTGTCGTGGGTTATTGGGCAGTATCCGGTATCGATCAGACTCATGTATGGGCGGAGTTCTATGTAGAGCCTTTCGGTTGGATACCTGTCGACCCGACGGTGGGACAGTCAGCGCCAGAGTGGCGGGAGTACTACTTCGGCGCCATGGATAATGAACGAGTCATCTTAAACAAAGGATTCAACATTCAGCTCGATCCTCCTGGGCCCGACAATTACTCGGCTCCTTTTCTGCAGGTGCCCTTGTGGTGGTTCTGGGGAAGCGGAGGGGACGCGGACCGCATGTGGATTGAGCGGACAAGCTGGACTGTGGAGAAACTTCCCTGACATTATCGAAAGTACTACCATGTGTGGGGGTCAAGATGCCTTCTTCGAGTTTATGTGTATCGTATTGAAGTAGATTGCCAGGAAAAGCATCCATATCGAATGGATTTCACTCACCGAGTCTCATGCCATAATCTTCAGAATTTCCCCATATTTTCCTCATCAACTGTTAATGCTTCGTCGTTAAACTTGTGTGTAGTCGAAAAGGATGATCAAGAAAAATCTGTCTTCGGAGATCTACACCTTTCGATAGAGTATAGCCAATTCCATTAGGTTCATGTTGAGGGTATAGGAGTTTAAACAAATGACGAGAAAGCGTACAATTTTAACCATATTGATCACGGTCATCGTGATCGCCGTCCTCATCGCAGCCGGTTTTGCTATCTACCGCTTGGGTTACGTTCATGGTCTATCCGCGAACGTAGGAGAATCCATGGGGGGGCGTTTTAGTTGGTTTTTCGGGGAAGGGCTACCAGGTGATTTCGATCACCGGTTCCCTGGCAACTTTGAGGATCGGTTCCCGGAGGGTCTCAGAGATCGATTCCCGCAAGACTTCAGACGCGGTGGATTGCCACACGTATGGGGTTACCAGCCTACGACCGTATTCGCTTGGGCGCGATGGATCGCAGGTTTGCTTCTATTCGTAGGCGTGGTTGCACTTGTAGTAATTGCGATCAACGGTCTGGTCCGCACAAGGCGCTCGTCGCCGCAGGAAGTCATTCCCAGTTCTCCTAATGAGGGCGAAGCACCGCCGGAATCGGACGAGGCATAGGGGGGACCTGGATTTGTCGCCTCGCCTGGATCAGAAACCGGGCGTATGACGACAAATTCCGACCAAGCCCAGTGTGCGATTACCACAGATGGCGAGAGGTTGATCCTCTCGCCATCTTCGTTTAATCAGGCGACCTCACGTCATGAGGCTGAAAAGCGATGTGAATCGTAAAGAAAGATATACCGAACATAAAGCAATATATAGTTGACAATTAGTATAATATAGTGTATATTGAAGTCATGAAAGCGCCAATGAGAATGAATTTGAAGTTAGCAAGAATTGAGAGGAACCTCACACAGCAGGAGCTAGCGGACATTGTCGACGTGACTAGGCAAACCATCGGGCTCATCGAAAAGGGTGGCTATAACCCGACGCTCAGCCTATGTGTGAGAATCGCCAAAGCGTTGGACAAGACGCTGGATCAGTTGTTTTGGGAGGATGAGAAAGATGGCTAAGGGCCCCTTAAGACTCGATGAACGTGAGACGAATGTCTTTCGCAATATTGGCACTACGTTGTACATCATTACACTCTTTTCATTAATCGGCATACAACTGTACAGGCAGTTTGTGCTGGGTCAACCTCAACAAGAATGGGACGATATCGCCATGCTTATATCGCTCAATGTGATCGCTTTACTGGGATCTGTCCTTTTTCTGAGCGGCGCCATCAACCCCAAAAAGATCAAGCTGCCTTATATCATCGCGGGGTATCTAGGCTTCGTCCTTCTAGGTTTCGCTTTCACGATCTTCAAATACACGGTCCTTCTGGATCAGGGTTTGACTCTGGGACAGGTCGGGGACTATTTCCTCATAGTGCTGAAGATCAGCGGGATTCTCGTGCTTGTGTGGGGTGTTCTCGCCTACCTGGGAAGCAGAAGGCTTGATAAGCAAATTGAATGAGAGAGTGAGACGAGACGTAAGCGAGATGTTTGAGGATGCTGGATTGGCTCTAACGCTCGCAGGCTTGATTTGTCTTATCATTGGTAGCATAAGCCTTTCGCGTAATGATGTCGGTGGCACACCCTTCACCATGCCAGGATATTCTATCTGGCTGCCTATAAACCGAAGGTACAAGGAAAGACGGAGGCTGCAGGGAAATAATCGTAGACAATGATTTGCGCACGGTATTAAGAAGTCCACTGAAAACCACGATCCTGCCTCACGACTCGCGAAGGTCGGGGAGTTTGTGTAAAGATGACCGCCGCTCGTGTGTAGCGAGTGAACCGGGCGGGCTTTGTGCTGGTAGATTTTGCGGGGGATAATGGTGCTGAGATGGCTCCCTGTAGCTTAGGCTAGCGGGAGCATCCTTTGAAAGGCAGGACAATGTTAAGCGTAAGCAAGATAGCACTGGATGGAGCAGTTCTCTCCATCCTTGCTTCTCTTTTCCTGGTCGCCGTGCTTCGTTTCAATCCGCGCTTGTTCCTGCAAGACTACCCCGAGGCGATTCAAAACCAAGCTCCCCCGAAAACGGCGTTGGAGAAACGGCAATCGTTGCTCGTTGGAGTCCCGTTTTTGCTCCTGCTTGCGGCTGTCCCCTTCCTCTCGACTCTGGCCCTGAAGCGGTCCGGTCTTGGTGAGCTCTCATTTCTTCAACTCTCCCTGCATGCGTTCGGTGTGGTGTTCATCTTCAACCTCGTGGACCTGCTGATTCTGGATTGGCTCTTGTTTTGCACTATCACACCAAAGTTTCTTGTCATTCCGGGAACAGAGGGTATAAGCGCGTATAAGGATTATCTCTTTCACTTCAAAGCCTCGCTCATCGGCACCGGAATTTCGATCATGTCCGGACTGGTGATTGCAGGCATTGTGTACTTTCTTTGAGATGGGGAGTGAGCATGCATGATCACTATCCGATATGAGAACCATGAAGATCGTGAGGCCATTAACCGAGTGAATGAGTTCGCTTTCGGCAGTAGGGATGAAGCGATCCTGGTGGACACCCTGCGCGCTTCCGGGGAGCCCATCCTCTCGATGGTTGCGCTCCTCGATGATCGCATCGTGGGCCACATCCTCTTCAGCCCTGTTGTCATTCAATCTGTCGAGGAATCCTTTCCGGCGATAGGGTTAGGGCCGATGGCGGTAGTGCCGGAGGAGCAGGGGAAGGGGATTGGAACTCGACTCGTCGTGCGTGGGTTGGAGGAATGCAAGGCGAACGGATATGACATAGTCGTCGTGCTGGGGCATTCAGCATACTATCCTCGTTTTGGATTTGTGCCATCCAAGCCCTATGGCATTCGATGGGAGCAGGAAGTCCCTGAGGAAGTCTTCATGGTGTTGGCGTTGGAAGACGGCGCGCTGGAGGGAAAAGCCGGGATCGTGAAATATCATGAGGCGTTTACGGCTGTATAAAGCACCTTGGCATTGACCACGAATTTGGAACGTATGGGTTGTGTATGTAAGAGGCAAAATTGTGATGGAGGTCGGCTAGGATGCACGCGCTAACGTTTCTTTTCTATCTTTTCGCAGGATTTTTGGCGCTCTTCATTGTGTTCCATACGGTCGTGAGGATCATCCGTCAATTCCATAAGTTCCCTATACCGCAAATTGCAGCCAACCTCATAGACAATCCGCTTCGACGACGAATCCAGCCACCCGATGAAACGGCGATCAGGCATGGGATTGAACCCGGGATGGTTGTCCTCGACGTGGGGCCAGGGAATGGGACTTATACCGTCGGCGCCGCTCGAAGGGTTGGGGATAGCGGGAAAGTTACCACGGTCGATATCGAACCGAGGATGATCGAGCGTGTCGAGGCGCGAGCCAGACGGGAAGGGATCACCAACATCGAAGCGCGCGTGGCGGATGTGTATGACCTTCCCTTCGATGACAGCGCGTTCGACATCGTGTACATGATTGCAGTGATCGGTGAGATCCCCGATCCCAAGAGGGCCATGAAGGAGTTCCGCCGGGTTTTGTCACCCACTGGTACCTTGGTTTTCAGCGAAATCTTTTTGGATCCGGATTACCCGCGCGCCCGGACGCTGGAACACCTTGCGAATGGAGCCGGTTTTCATCTTAAAGAGAAAGTGGGCAATTTCTTCTACTACACCTTGATCTTTATAAAGTAGCTTTAAGCGTGGAGCCCCTTTAAAACTTGTAGAAGGGGGAAGCTTGATCTGTATAAACGATTTGGAGGAATCGATGTATTGCACCAACTGTCAATGTGACTTTGTGGGATGGACTGGGAAGTGTCCCAATTGCGCTACTCCTTTGGTCGACGGGATAGCACCTGAACGCGGAGCGGCTGCGCCTATCCTTTCCTATGAGGATCTGGTGAGGATCGTGCGAAAAAGCGATGATGGACTCATCATCCCACTTGAAACCTCTGAGGTTGGCATGCAAAGGGGATGGGGCTTCCCGTATCGAGCCTATAAATTCGCGTGGGCCAAAATGATGAAGGGTGTTTTAGATAGTTACCTTGTGGAATTGAGAACCGTGGAAGTGGGTAGGGAGAGAAGGCGAAGCTTCCCCTATTTCGGTTACGGATATGGATGGACCAAGGCAATGCAAGGCCACATTGGGGGCAATGAAGTGACGCTATCAGCGAGCAAGGTAGTTCGAGAACGGGAGCAAGCCTTCCCTTACCGCGGCTTCGGGTTTGCATGGACAGAGGAGCTAACTGGAAATTGTGGAGCTCTGATCGATGTTAAGGTAATGGTCACAGAAGTCGGCAGAAAGATGGGATGGCAGTTCCCGTACGCTGGGTACGGAGCAGCGTGGGCGAAAAAAGCAATTTTGGTCCTGACATTGATTAAGAGAGAATAGCTAGGATGAAAACGCGTGTTCTGTAGGTACCGGTAACACGATCTCAAACGCGCCCGCTGTACTTGTGGTCGGTTGGCGGGCGAGAAACAGAAGGGGTACACACCTATGAATGCGGTTATCCAAACCATCCTCGCACGTAAGTCGGTGCGGGCATTCGAGGAACGGGGGATCCCCGCTGATATCCAAGAAATGATTTTCCAGGCGGCACTGAGGGCGCCAACTGCTGGAAATATGATGTTGTACTCTATCCTGGAAGTCAGCGATCAGGGGATCAAGGACAGGCTGGTTGAGACCTGCGACAACCAGCCGTTCATCGCAAAGGCGCCGCTGGTCATGCTATTCCTGGCAGATTACCAGCGATGGTACGACTACTTCAAGGTCTCAGGAGTCCAGGGTTACTGCGAAGAGCAGGGTGATCAAATGCTCAAGCCCGAGGAGGGGGATCTATTTCTCGCCTGCTGCGACGCCCTGATAGCGGCGCAAACCGCTGTGATCGCAGCCGAGTCTTTGGGAGTCGGCTCCTGCTACATCGGAGACATCATGGAGAACTACGAGACACACCGTGAGCTGTTTGTGCTACCCCAGTATGTGTTCCCTATCTGTCTGCTGTGTTTTGGTTACCCGACAGAACAGCAGAAGCGGAGACCCATGACGACGCGCTTTGATCGGCGATACATCGTCTTTGAAAACCGCTACCATCGCTTCAGCGGTGACGAGTTTTCGGCGATGATGCATGAGCACTCGCTTGCGGTAACGGCGGGAGAGGGGGATCAGATCAATCTTGGCTTGAAGATGTATCGTCGCAAATTCAGCGCTGACTTTGCGGTAGAAATGCGGCGGTCCGTGAGCGCCATGCTGGATGCATGGTGTGCTTCGAAATAATATCCTTGAGGTTGCAGGTGTAGAATATACGCGACTTCTTGATCGTTCCTCCTTTGGTTGAGCACGTTTTTTCTACTTGTAGATCTGCAAAGGAGCAATGCCGTGTCGTTAGAATTTAACCCGGACTTGTCGTGTGTCCCCTATCGAAGGAAAGGGTATTACTTGGCATTGACGTTGCCGCTTCTGGGCATCCTCGTCCTGATTTTCATTTACCTTTGGACCTTCCGCTTCATCCTTTCTTTGGTATTCCTGGCATTTTACCTTGGGGTGTGTTTCTTTCAGGCATACTGCTGCTACCATCAGGATTGCCCGTATGTGGGAGGCTTCTGTCCGGCTGTGATCGGAATCATACCAGCCAGCCTGATCGCTAAGGCGCTTTACAACGGCAGGCCGGTCGTCAAATCCAAACGCAGATTCGATCTCTACGCGACTCTGGCCGTTATATGCTGGATCGGGCTGATCGCGTTTCCACTGTTTTGGATTGCGAAGTTGAATGTGTGGCTTGCCGTGGGATATGTCCTCGCACATGTTGTTTATACCGTGATCTTCGGGCTGACGGTCTGCCCGGCTTGTGCGATACGGGATATCTGTCCCGGTGGACAGTTCCATAAATTCGTGGCGCGCCAGAGGGGTCGGCATTAAGGCACAATACCTTACCTCGGACCAGAGAAGGTTGCCAGCCGTGTCGGTATCCGTGCACAAGGGGATTTACCGGCTTTGCAACATCGGACTCAACTTGAAGCCGGATAGCAGGGTTTGTTGCCGGTGTAGCCTATCATAGAGTTGATAATGAAACTTCTGCGCGGCTTTAGCTTTGTGCTCACGACCTTGTTTTTCTATTTAGGGCTTCCGCTGCTGGGGTGGGGCGTTGACGATCTGAAAAGTTTCTTCTCGTTGCCGCAGCGTTCGGGGTATGCGCTCGCCATCCTCGCCTTAAGCCTGGGCGTCGGCTTCCAGGCCATTGAGACGCCGGAAGGCGTTCGTGGGGCTGGGGGGCAACGAGACAAGTTGTTGCTCCGCCAGCGGTTCTCGCGCATTGTAGCGACGCTTCTCCTGCTGTTTGCGTTGGTTTTCCTGCCTTTTGCAGACCGGCGCAGCCCTGTCATTATGGCGGCGAATGATGTATCCCGTTGGGCAGGACTGGCGCTCTTCATCATCGGCATGGGTTTCGTGTTCGGATCTGGGCTCGCTCTGGGGAGGCTTTATAGCGCGGACGTGACGCTTCAGGACAATCACCACTTGATCACTCATGGGCTGTATCGCTACATTCGCCACCCGCGCTACCTGGGCGGCGTTATGCTAGGCGTGGGGATGTCGTTGCTCTATCGTTCATGGATCGGACTGCTTGGCAGCTTTGCTTTCATCGTGCTCATCTTATTTCGCATCAGAGATGAAGAGGCGTTCATGCACGCCGAGTTTGGGCAGGTATGGGAAGATTATTGTGAAGGTTCGTGGCGCTTAATCCCGCCGCTTTACTAGCACATGCGACTGTGTTAGCCGAGATAGATACGTTATCAAGAACCGGAGGGACGGATGAAGTCCGGTGAAATCCAGGTCGTTGTATCCGTTTTAGGGAAACATTTAGGCTGGAGGGCGCCGGGACTCTTGGCACAGGCCTTGGCTAGGAGAAAGAAGATATTTAGCAAGACGCATTGGGGCGAGGAAGGCGGCGCGGAGGCGGCGTTTGTAGCGCGCATCTCGTTGGCGCCCGCGTTGGCTAAGGTACTAGGGGAGACAGTTGGCCAGGACGAAGCCCTTTCTGTCATGCATGAGCTTCTGGTGGCCGTGGGGTGCCAGGAGCAAGGTGCCCATCTGAGGATGCTCGAGATGGCAGGTCTTTCCGGAATGGCACGCCTGATGGCCTTTCACGATCTCATGGACGAGGTCGGTGCGCCTCGTTTTAACGACAGAAGCTACACCACGAAGAGCGATGAGGTTTGCCATTTCGTGATCCGGCGCTGCATCTTTAGCGACTTCTTCACCGAAACAGGCGTCTCGGAATTGACCAGGGCGTTCTGTGAGGTGGACAAGGTATTCTTCCCGGCAGCATTCCCGGATTTCACGTTTCATCGAGCGGGTTCCTGGGAAAACACGATTGCGTATGGGAAAGATCGGTGCGAGTTTGTCTTTGAGAAAACCGTGTGAAATGGGGAACATGCTGGCACCTCAAGATTGTTCCAAGACGCGAATGACGGGATTGGTCACTTTGGAGATAGCTATGAAGTTTAAGCGATGGCTTCTTTTGGGTTATCTGTTAATTGGGTTGCTGATGTTCTAGTGCTGTGTGGGATCGCCAGTGCCAGATGGAGCGTTGAGCGTATGAGACCTGATGACCAAAGCGCAGTATGATACAGAAGTCGTGATCTATGGAGAAGTAAGCCTACTTGGCGATCTATTCTGTCCATGCTTCGAACTGACTTCTGGCGGTGAGCAAGTGATGATCTGGTATGACTTGGTGGTTGAAGATGGGGAGAGTGTGAGGCAGCGGGCACCATCCGCCTATGGTGTATTCGGCGTCGTTTACAACGGGCTCTTGCTCACGTACCATGTCATCGGCCCAAGGGAGATGCGCCGATTGGACGAAGTGATTCTCACTTAATTCCGTCGGCGATGCGGCGTGCGAATGCGAGCAATTACCTATTAAAAAGGCTGCATTTCAGGACTTCGACCTTTTCGCAGGAGGAGAGTAATGAAGATAACGACCTTGATCGAAAACACAAACGGCGAAAGTGACGGGTTGGTTGCCGAACATGGTTTGTCGCTGCTGATCTCCTTCCAGGGATCTGACATTTTATTTGACACGGGTGCATCAGATGCTTTCGCAAAGAACGCCGACATTCTGGGTATCGACTTGGGATCGGTTCGTACAGCCGTGATATCCCACCACCATTATGATCATGCCGGCGGGCTACCCAAGTTCTTTAGTTTGAATTCTGATGCCAAAGTCTATCTTGGTGTTCCGCCTGATGGTGATCCCTACTTCAAGGCGTTGGGTCTGATTAAGCGATATATCGGCTTGGAAGCGGGCTTGTTAGAAACCTATTCGGATCGTTTTGTCTTTGTTGATGCATTTTTGGAAATCTTGCCTAATGTATTCCTGCACCCTCACATTGTCCAAAACCATCCGAGACCCAAAGGCAATCGCTACTTGTATGTGAAGAGAGACGCCGAGTGGAAACTGGACGATTTCAGGCACGAGCTCGTCATGGCGATTATCGAAGATGGCGAACTCGTGATCTTCACAGGCTGTTCCCACAGCGGGATGCTCAATATAGTCGATACCGTTGCGGAGAAGTTCCCTGACACGCCGATCAAGGCTGTGATCGGCGGGTTCCACCTGGTGGGATTGCCTTTCTTGAATACCATGGCGGGGAGTCAGAGTGAGGTCGAGGGCATCGGAAGAGAAGTCTTGATGATTCCGGTTGGAGAGACCTATACCGGCCATTGTACGGGTCAGAAAGCATTTGACGCGCTGAAAGGTGTGATGGGAGACCAATTGCACGCCCTACATACGGGGATGACTCTACAACTATAGAATCTTGTCGCGGTTGACAAATGGATATAAGTGCCGTCTATATCCCTGCGGGTAGTTGGACGATGATTCTTATCAAGGTGAGCGCTTTCGTGTTCCCGGAAGAAAACTGATCTGGATAGCCATGCGGAGTAGGCAATGCACGACCCTCAGATGGGTGAATCGGAACACTTAAGTCTTCCGTTGGCACCTATCGTCAAAATGACCGCCCTAACGCTACTTGTGGCACTTGCCGTAGTGCTGGTTACTGAGGCGATTAAGCTTCACCCCAACTACGGAATCATCACGGAGGCTTCATCGTGGGTTCTCGCTGACTTGGCGCATGTTCCACAGTTTGTGATCCCCTTTGCGTTAATCCTTGTCTTAAGCCGGGGAAGGTTGGGCACGTATGGATTCAATTTGAACCAGAAGCCTCCAACCTTCACCCATCTTCGGATGCTGGGGTTGGGCGTCTTCTTCGGCGCCTTGATGTCCATTCAATATATCCTGCAAGCTGTGAGGGGATTACCGCTGGATGTTCCTCAGCCCGTCACGCCGGGCAACGTTATAGGCCATATGACCTTTCAGTGGATCGTCGTCGGTCTGGCCGAAGAGACGATGTTCCGGGGGTTGATCCAGACCTATCTGATGGACCATCTTCGTGGACATGTCTATCTCATCGGTCATCGCTTGCATATGGGGACCATTCTTGGGGCGATCTTGTGGGGGTTATTTCATTTCATCAATATCCTGGTCATGCCCCTCGGTCCCGTCCTTGGCACGGTCATCTTGACCACCATGGCAGGCTTGTTGATGGGATACGCGTTTCAGGAGACACGGAGCCTCCTGACGACGATCATCATTCACAATACGTTATTTGGTTTTCCGCTCACGGTATCCTATATTTTGTATTGGCTACTATAAACTGCCTAAGTGGAATATGGTTGCATAAGCCGGAATGGGGAAGGGTATGTATGCTTCAGACTTAGACTGCTTTGTGTGTAAAAAACATCGTGGTGAAGCTTATGTACCGGGTGGCGCGGTCTACCAGGACGATCTGATCTTCATCGGCCATGCCTGGCCAGAATCCGGTGAAGAGGCGCCATATCTGGGTGCGTTCATCGTCGAGCCCAAGCGGCATGTCCCAGGCTGGGCTGAGCTTTCGGACGCAGAAGCAGCGAGGGTTGGGATAGGCATCCAGCGCATCAGCCGTGCCTTAAAGCTCCAAGAGGGGGCAGAACACATTTACGTCTTCGTCGTCGGTCATCACGTTCCGCATCTCCACGTATGGGTCGTGCCGCGCTATCATGATACGCCTCAAGAGCACTGGGGGATGGCGCTATTCGAGTGGCCTGATCGGCCAAGAGGTCGCTCACAGGAAGTCGAAGATATCTGTGAGCGCATTCGTGAAGCGATTTGAAATGAACGGCAGGGGTATATTCCATCGATGCAAGTGAAAGGGGGCAGGCATGTTGGTCAGGCTATCAGATGGTTTGCAGCGGGTCTCGAAGGGTTGGGTGGCTGCATCCGCCTTTGTGATCTTTCTGGTGTTCACCGCGCTGGTGCTGCCGCAGCAGTCAGCCATGGTCGACTTGTATAGTGGCGGTGCGGGCACGCCGGATACGTCTATTTATTACACGGCCGATGATCTTTACCAAATGGCCCGGGCATATGGCGAAGTTGGGCGAGAGGCGTATATCCGTGCGCGATTCACCTTCGATGTGCTCTGGCCGATCCTGTACACATTCTTCCTCACAACCTCGATAAGCTGGCTTTATGCCAAGTTTGTTTCAACGCACAGATGGTACCGACGCGCGAATCTGATCCCGCTGGCAGGGGCGGTGTTTGACTACATGGAAAATATTTCCGCCTCACTCGTCATGTGGCGCTACCCTGAGAGAACCGTCCTTGTGGACGTCCTGGCGCCGATATTCACGCTGCTGAAATGGGTTTTCATCGGTGCAAGTTTCCTACTGCTCGTCGTTGGTGTGGTCCTTGGAATTTGGCGAGTACTTCGGAGAAGATGAGCGAGGACGATGGACATCAAACTGCGCGAGGCAACCCCACAGGATTTCGAGTTTCTTTATCGCCTGCACCGGGAGACTCTCAAGGCAACCATCGATCAAACCTGGGGATGGGATGAGGCCTGGCAGCAGGCTCATTTCCGCGCGAAATTCGACCTTTCGGGTAAAAAAGATCATCGAATGGGATGGCGCCAGCATCGGTTGTATTGCCATCCGAGACGAAGGCGATCACATTTTCCTATCCTACATCGCATTGAACCCAGCGTTTCAGCGGCGGGGCATTGGCACGCAATTAATTGAGGAAGTCCTGCGATCGGCTGCCGAGAGAAAGATGCCCTTAACCTTGAAGGTGGTGAGGGCAAACCCGGCTCGTACGCTGTACGAGCGATTGGGTTTTATCGACACAAACACAACGGAAACCCACTACTTAATGGGAGCCGAGGCGCGCGACGGACCTGCCATTTCTTGGGCCAGCATGGTCCCGCAAGAATCCCTTGCGTTCGAAAGTGGTGAGAAGGATGCCTCAAACATGCGGATCGATGGGGAGCCGAACGATCTAATATTGGCTCATCAAGCCTATCGACAGGCGGGTCATAGACCTTTATGCTGTTTTTGTGTTTCCACTGTGTACTGGAATTGAGAGGATAGGATGAAGGACGCTGCATCTGTTATCCGCACCTACGATCTAACCAAGCGATATAAGAAACTCACTGCCGTCGACGGGATCAACTTTTCCGTAGCGCAAGGTGAGGTCTTCGGCTTCCTGGGGCCAAATGGCGCGGGGAAGACGACAACCATCGCAATGCTGCTAGGACTTGTACGGCCTACCGCCGGCAGCGCTGAAGTGCTTGGACACGACATCCGCCGCGATTTAAGCGCAGCCCTCAGGAGGGTTGGCGCTATTGTTGAAACGCCGGCCTTTTATCCCTATATGACTGGGAAGGATAACTTGCGCATCTTCGCTCGCATCATCGGTGGTGACACTGAGGCGCACATCCCAGGGATCCTGGAGAGGGTCGGTCTTCGCGGTCGAGGGTTGGATAAAGTGGGAACCTATTCCATGGGCATGAGGCAGCGTTTGGGTTTGGCGTCCGCGCTCTTGGGTGACCCTGAGCTGCTCATCCTGGATGAA
>CAYLOP010000061.1:0-16267 GCA_964385305.1 uncultured Anaerolineaceae bacterium
TAGTTGAATCCGACTATTATTTTATGCAGAAATAACAATTGTGTTAAGACAGAATTGCACTCTACAATATGGGATACTGAGCTTTATAAACTAGTCAGTCGGTATCTGTTCAGTTACAGTTCCCGAACACTCAGGCAATTCCATGTATTGGCTTGGTTCCTCCAATTAGACATCCGTGCCTGGGTAGCATTACCCGATGTTCCATCCACTTAACTGCTCCTTAACTAGTGCGCTGGACGGTCGCAGGCTGCACTATAATTGGGGAAAATGCGTAGGATTCGATTGATTTGACTTGTATCCTCATTGAATCGCCTCGAACCGTTTGTGATGCGCATTCACTTGCAATGGATTGGTGGTAGGGTGAATACCACCGAGGGACTCCCGATCGTTTCTTCCATCTACTTGATCGGATGGGGAAATCGGTTCCGTCAAGCTTCCAATAGATGGCAGACCCGCTCCCGAACTCGGTTCTTATAACGTGGGTTTTAGGGCACTTTCCCTTTGGTATTCCACTAGATTAGGTTTGACGGCATCACCGGGTGGCTCCAGGAAGAGTACATTCGATCGCCTTTCAAAGATCCTCATGCTCATCCGATGTCATATAATGCAAAGCTTTGCATCCAGGCTTCACGCCAGAGGTTACGTGTATAGCCGCTCCGGGTGGCTTCTCCTTCAGTTGAGGCTCCGGAAACGCAAAGAATACCCAGATACCTGTACACGTTGATGTCCTTCAATGGCATTTCTTCGTCGCTCTCCACCCGGGCATCTTCGCGCATTAACTTGTTGTGAGTGTCCAACACCGGGTCCGGAAAAAGTATTCTGTTTCTGGGTTATCAGATCCGTTGATATAAAAGCTCTCCTGTACTTCAGTTCAGAGGAGACATGGATTACACACGAAATCCTGCTCAATCTATTCTTACGAAAATGACGACCTTAGCTATGCCTTTACTCGCCGGATTCCACTTTTTGGATTCGAAGTGTCTCCCTCTCATCTGGGGATAGGAACGCGATTTCGAGCGCGTTACGTTGTGCTTGGTGCGTGTGCTTAGTAGTCAGACCGGCTTGGGGGGCGGCGATCTCATATTCGTAGGCCAAGTCGATCCCAGAGATGCCTGGATCATCGGTGTTGATGGTTGCCAACAGATCTCTCTCGAGGAATGTTTTCAAGGGGTGGCTGGCGTAATCCGGGATACAGCTTGTCTGGATGTTGCTGGTCAGGTTAGATTCGATGCCGATGCGGTGTTCACGCATGAAATCCATAAGCGTTGGATCATCGACGGCGCGAATAGCATGTCCGATTCGCGTAGCACCCAGATCGCAAATGGCCTGCCATATGCTTTCTGCTCCTGCGGATTCACCAGCGTGGATGGTGATCTGCAGACCTGAATCACGGGCGCGCCGGATATGGTCTACAAAGATATCGCCGGGCCAATTGGCTTCATCTCCCGCAAGGTCCAACGCAACAAACGCATCCCGATGCGCGAGCAGGACTTCCAACTCCTTCCAGGCAACTTCCGGACCGTAAGTTCGGCTGAGGATCCCGATGAGTTGGACTTTAATGTCGAAATCACGGCTGCCTGCATTCACGCCATCCGCAACAGCTTCTACAACGCCTTCAGGGCGTAAGCTGTTGGCTTCGGACATGAACCAAGGACTGAAGCGTAACTCTGCATAATCTATTCCCTCGAGCGAAAGATCTTCGACGTTTTCATACGCGATACGGCGGCAAGCATCCTCATCCACCAATACCTTCACCATCCACTCAAATTTGGCGATGAAAGCCATAACGCCAGGCTGGGGATCGGTGATCTGAACGTGCGGACGGAGTCCTTCGACATCCCATGCCGGCAAGGGAAGATTGTGCTTGCGGCCTAGGTCGAGGATGCTTTCCAGTCGTATGTTTCCATCGAGATGACGATGTAAATCGATCAGTGGCAGGTTGGGATCAATCATGGTTCGCTCCAGCAAGCTGCGTAGAAGGCGCTGCAGGATCGGTCGTTGCTAAAGTTTACCGCATTCTGTACGAAGGAGCGCGTGCACCGGGGATGGTTCACGGCAGGCTGACAGCGCATCGAAACCCGACGCGTACGTTTGGTCTCACTGAGTGCGACGAATCTCGGAAGGTGGTTTGTACGTGCTCGTGCGCTGAATCCCAAGAGCCTCCGCGCAAACCATGATCCAGGATTTCCGTGGGACCTGACGGGTTGTGTGTGGGTCCGTATGTATAGTACGTGGGATCGTAGTAGTCATAAACCCATTCCGCCGCGTTTCCAGCCATATCCAAGGCGCCGTACGGGCTTGCAGCAGAGGGGTAGCTCCCGACCGCAACGACATCACCAATACCGCTCTCAAGCGTATTCGCACGCGCGGGGTCCCACTGATCCCCCCATGGGTAGCGTCGTCCGTCTTCGCTGCGAGCTGCTTTCTCCCATTCCGCCTCCGTGGGTAAACGCTTGCCAGCCCATTTGCAATAAGCTTGCGCATCGCGCCATAGCACGCCCACCATGGGCTTGTTCGGATTTTCCGAGAGCAGTGAATCGGACCATCCAAGTGCGATGTATCCGGTTTGTTCGATAAACTGACGGAAGGCATCAATGGTCACTTCGGTTCGATCGATAGCGAAGGCGTCCAAGTACGTATGATGCTCAGGACCATTCGCGCGGCGGCCATCGTCGCTCCCCATTAAAAACCAACCGGCCGGTACGTCAACCATTGATGCGGGTGCTTCGGTTGCACCTGCACAGCCATTCAAGATCATTGCGAACGCAATAAGGAGAATCCACCAACGGGCGAGCATCTGACTCTCCACGCAGGCATCTGGCAGTATGATCACCACGATGTGATAGGTGATTTTATTGAATCGATGAGTCAGCCAAAGGTGAACTTAAGCTTATCCTACATGCGTAACAGCGCAAATTACCCCATGATCCACATGTGAAGTTCTAGCGGAAACGAGGGGGGCAAGGAAGGGAAGAACTCGTGCTTATGAAAGACATCATGCCCCCTCGATCAGGTTATGTTGTTTGCGCATTTCAGTACAAATCGCGAGGGTTAAGTGAATATTGTTCAATCCTTCCGCGCCGTGACACAAGCGAATCCAGCGGTGCCTGTTCCTAGATGCGTTCCGATCACCGGCGTGATGTCCACCGATGGCGTCTCACCAGGTGGCAGGAGATGCTGGGCTTTCTGGCGCAGCAATTCAGCGCGCTCTGTAGCGTGCGTGTGGACGATGGCTGCGCGTTCGAGAGGTGCAAGGTCGCTCAGGATCTTCAGGAGGCGGTCGTTGGCTCGCCTGGTTGTGCGTACCCGTTCTGTCGTTGGATTACCCTCATACATGCGAAGCAAGGGTTTGAGCTTGACGAGACTTCCGAGTCCCGCGACGGCCCAACTCATGCGTCCACTGCGACGCAAGTACTCAAGTGTGTCCAATGCCGCAAAGACGTGGGTACGTGAAATTTGCTCCTCTAACACGGCAAGGATATCGCCGATTTCTCCACCTTCCAATGCAGCTTTCGCAGCGGTTTCAACGAGGTATCCCATCCCGAGCGTCAATTGTCGCGAGTCAAAGACCGTAATTGGGACAGAAGTGAAATCCTGCGCGCCAATCCGGGCAGCATCCACAGTGGCGCTGAGGCTCACGGAGATATGGATCGAGAGTATGGACGTAGCGCCCTTTGCCGCCAAATCTTCATAGATCTGTCGGAATTTTTCCGGGCTAGGAATCGCGGTTGTGGGCATGGTTTTGTACTCCGGCAACCGCTTATAAAACTCCTCACGAGTGATCTCGATGCCGTCAAGATAACCTTTCTGGCCAATATTGATGTAGAGAGGAAGCACGCTGATACCGTATTCTTTTATCGTCGCCTCGGGGAGATCACATGTGCTGTCCGTAACGATTCGAACGCTCATTTGAAACCCTCACAATATGCTAGACCGTTGAGAGTTAGATGATGAACTTATAGGAAGAGGATCAATCCCACCTGAGATCCTTTTCCCCTAAGAATCATTATATCCGCAAGATTCCTGCCATTCAAATGGCATCCCGTCAAGCTCGAAACGGGTACGTGATCATACGTTAATCGGGTCGGATCATGGGTTGGATGTTCGTATATCAGGAACGGTTTGGATCCCGACGAGAGCAGCGTTCCCAAACAATGCCTGTGTTGTTTACACCGGCCCACGCAGCTATCAAATTGATGATTTCGGAATTATAGAAGATCAACCGAAAGTCTCAATGTAGTCTTGGATGGCAGCTTCAACGACTTTAAGGGCGTGATCACGATCGTAGGCTTGCTTCAAGGACATTTGGGATTCCTCTCCCAAGACCATCTTATAGGTGGCGAAATAGTGGCGCAACCTTTCGATCATGATCTCTGGAAGTTCGGAGATCCTCTGGATATCCCCCCAAATATTGTCGTTCTCGAGCACGGCGATGATCTTATCATCTGCCTCACCGCCATCGAGCGCCTGCAAACCTCCTACGACACGTGCATTGACGATCACCTCCGCGCGTGTAAATGGTCGTTCGCTGATCACACAGATATCTAAAGGGTCATGGTCACCCCCTACTGCGCCGGGTGAGAGCGCCCCTACTCGGTCTCCACCGTAGGTGCGTGGGATGAAACCATACAGGGAGGGAGGGGATGATGAAGTGCGCTGGGGGCGGTCGACGCGAAGATACCCGGTGACTTTATCGACCTCATACTTCACTAGGTCGAAGGGCGTGATCTCGATATAGGCATGCACGAGCTCCGGCGGCGATGGTCCAACATCAAGACCATGCCATGGATGAGGACGCCATCGATAGAAGGGCGGAGGAAAAGACAAGCTGGTTCTCCTGCATCAAATTGCGGTCGCAGCAGGTTCAGATAAGTTTATCCCAACGGATATCATAACATCAAATGGAAGTTGGATCGCGCGACTCGCAAACCTGATCAGGGGTTCTCGAAGGAATCTTCGATCTGAGCTTGAAGCCGGGAAGGCGAGGTTGTCGGTAATTTACAGGTGAAGCCGCTGCATAGGTAGGCAGTAGCTTTACCGCCTATCATTTCTCGACCGTTCAATAGGGCTGGGGCGCCAGGTGGCCCGGGGGAGGATCCGGCGACAACGATGCCGGGCAGATAGCGTTGGGCGACGACCTGGTACAAGTGGTTGAAATCAGGGTCTTGTGGATCGCCGACCAATGCAAGCTGAAGTTGTGGCCCAGTTACGAAAGCAAGGTCGGTCAGCCAGGCTGCAAAGGCGGATGGATAGCGTGGTGCGAGATTCTGGATCGCACGCAGGGCATTCTCTGCAGGTTCAAGGTAGCGCGCCTCACCGGTAAGAGCTGCGAGTTGCAGAAGGAGGGCGACAGTAAGGCTGTTGCCGCTGGGGGTGGGAGTATCCTGGATGGATTTGGGTCGCGAGATGAGAGTCTCATGATCATTACGGGTGTCGAAGAAGCCCCCGATCGGGTCGGGGAAATGTTTGAGTATCTCTTCGGCGCGCTCCTGCGCGGCGAGGTGCCATCTCGGATTGAAGTCGGTTTGATAAAGAGTCAGGAGACCCAGACCAAGTGCGGCGTGATCTTCGAGGTACGCATGAAAACGTGCATGTCCGTTCCGCCATGAACGCTGCAGGGAACCTTCCACGAACATGTTGCCCAGGAGGAATCTTGCAAGAGATTGGGCGGCTTCTAGATAGGTGGCATCGCCTGTCGCTCTTGCAGCCTCTGCAAGCGTGATAAGGGTCATGCCATTCCAAGCGGTTAGGACTTTGTCGTCCGTAGCGGGTCGAGTACGATGTTCGCGATATGCAAGCATCGCTTTCCGAGCGCGTAGGAGGTTCCCCCGAATTTCATCGACCGTAGTTGGATGTTCCTGGCCGATTTGATGTGGATCCATAGTGCGGTAGGGGATGTTCTTCCCTTCGAAATTACCGCGCTCAGAAATCCCATAGGCGGAAATCGCGAGTTCTATGAGGTCTGGATCGGAGATCGCGCGCCGTACATCGGCTCCTGTCCAAAGGTAGTATTTCCCCTCTTCACCCTCGGAGTCGGCGTCAAGTGAGGAATAGAAACCGCCATCCGGGTGTCGCATCTCACGCAGCATAAAGCTGATCGTCTCTTCGAACACGGCACGGTACATATGGTTCTGGGTGACTTGCCAGGCATGCAGGTAGGCTCGTGCGAGTAAGGCGTTGTCGTAGAGCATCTTCTCGAAGTGGGGGACAAGCCACTGCGCATCCACGGCGTAGCGGTGAAAACCGCCTCCAATCAAATCATACATCCCGCCATGCGCCATATGGTCTAGCGCATGTGTGGCGATATCCAACGCGAGTTTATCTCCCCTGAAGTGGGAGTGTAGAAGCAGGAATTCGACAGCAGCTGCCTGTGGGAATTTTGGTGCGGCTCCCCAGCCACCATTGCTCCAGTCGTATGTTCGAAAAAGACCTTCCGCTGCCTGATCTAGAACGTTGGGATCCAGCTCTTGCGTTTGTGGTAACGGCGAGGGGGAGGTGATATGATCCGCTAATTTTGAACTGGCGGAGATGAGATCCTCACGATTTTCCCGCCATCGATTGGCAATGTGGAGAAGGACCTCCTGGAAAGAGGGCATATTGTAGCGGCGTGTGGGTGGGAAGTAGGTGCCGCCATAGAATGGTTTGCCGTCAGGTGTGAGGAAGACCGACATTGGCCATCCCCCTTGACCAGTGAGTACAACGACGGCGTCCATATAAATTGCGTCGATATCTGGCCTCTCTTCTCGATCTACTTTGATATTGATGAAGTGCTCGTTCATGATGGCGGCAGTTTCCGGGTCTTCGAAGGATTCATGGGCCATGACATGGCACCAATGGCAAGCTGCATAGCCAACGCTCAAGAACACGGGTTTATCTTGCTCCTGAGCTGTGTAAAGTGCCTGCGCCCCCCACGGGTACCAATCGACAGGATTCTCAGCGTGCTGGAGTAAGTAGGGAGATATTTCATTTTGGAGGCGGTTTGTCACGACTATTCGTTCCTTTTGCGGGTACCAACCATGCGGCAACCGTGAAAAAGTATCTATAAGGATCTTACCGCGATCGTATGGAAAATGGCTTCAGCGGTTGGGTTTTCCCCTGGGCGGCTCGAAGAAGCTAAAACAGAATGAGGACTATTATCATGGGTTGGCAATGATTGAGTGGTAGAATGACGACTATGTCCGCGAACAATCATACATCGCCGCTGCGTTGGTTGCCATCCATCATCATGATGGCGGCTATTTTTGCGTTGTCATCCCTGCCTGCGAGGCATATCCCATACTTGGGCAGGTATGATTTCCTGATTAAGAAAGGTGGGCATGCCCTCGGGTATGCATTGCTGGGGATAGCGTATTTCTACGCGCTCCCAAAACGTTTGTCGATCAGTTTTCGTTGGCTGCTCGCCATGCTAATGGTGATTCTATTTGCACTCAGCGATGAATTCCATCAATCCTTTGTCGAGGGCAGGACTTCAAGCCTTCGTGACGTGGTGATCGATGGTTGCGGAGCGGCGGTGGCATTATTCGTTGAGGCTGTTTATTCCTCGAATTCCAGGTCGAACTCCATATCCTGACCCCCTTCCCAGGATTCGCCGGGTGTGATTTCAATCTCGCCAAAATTGCTCTCTTGACTTGCCTGGATTTGATGTTGCTTGATTAACTCGAGCATCGCGAGGAAAGAGACAACGATCTCGAGACGTGTCTTGGTGTTGTGAAGGACATAGCTGAAGGTCGTTCGACCGAAGTCCCTCAGTGCCTTGATAATCACAGCGATACGATCACGGATACGAACACGATGAATTTGTACAATGTCATCGAAGGAAGGATTAACGTTCATCGCGAGGAGCGCATCTTGAAACGCTTGACGCAAATCTTCGACTGTAGCGCCAAGCAGATCGAGCTTTGGTTCAGGCCTAGAAGGCGTTCCTAACCGGAGATACGTTTTTAGACCAGCCTTTTCGCGATTGGCGAGTAAAGCTGCGACCTCTTTATATTTTTTATACGCGATGAGTTGCCGGGCCAGGGCATCGCCTGGATCTTCTTCTCCCGGTTCGCGTTCAGGTGGTCTTGGTAATAGCGCTTCTGATTTGATCTGCAGTAAACGCGCAGCCACGACGAGAAATGAAGTCAGGTCCTCAAGGTGATACTCGGGGATCTGCTTGAGGTAGGAAAGATATTGATCTGTTACCTTGGCAAGCGCGATCTTGGTGATGTCAAGCTCGGCCTGCTCAATCAACTCTAGGAGGAAATCGAGCGGACCCTCATAGATGGGAAGGTGGATGGTGTAGCCTAGTTTAGGTATCATGACTTAAAAGAGAAAAAACCAGATGATTACAGCGAAAACGAAAACAACGAAAGACGCTCCCAGGACAAAAATAATGGTGAGGATGCGACGATCCTGTGCCTGTCGGAGTGCGTACTCCCGTGCGAGTGCCTCTTCGCGGCGGTGCTCGATTTCCATGAGGGCATCCATGCGTTCTAGAGATGCTGATTCCTCATGGGCTTTTATTGAAGCTGCCTTTGAGCGTGCCTGCTTCAGCCAACGTGGATTAACACGTGGGCTTTCATGCCTCGCTATCACTTGACTGATAATCGTGAGAGGCTCTTCACAGAAGGAGCAGATCTCTACATGTAGGTCGTTAATGTGTCTGCATGATGGGCAAACTTGGAAGGATGTGCCGCAGTACTGGCATTCCATCAAGCCTTGCGATGTCTCGACGAATTCTGCTGCATCGCAATTTGGGCAGATGAGAGTGGACAAATTTTACCTCACGGATGAGCCAGAGATTGAGATGCATTATACCATTCCCGGTTTCCGGACGACATTTCACATCCATCGAGGATTTCTCATGGCACCCACTTGAAAGATCCCCTATGCCTGTGTGCGGGGGATTTTCCATGTACAGGCCTTCTTCCGTGGTATGATTCAATTTGTGTGATAGACACCTGGAGATAGTCGCAATGAAAGAACCGATCCACGTAACTGATGAGGCATTCGAGAGGACTGTTTTGCAATCAAGCATACCGGTCATTGTTGATTTTTGGGCTCCATGGTGCGGACCATGCAAGATGGTCGCACCAGTTCTTGAAAAACTTGCCGAGGAGCTCGACGGGAGGCTGCTTGTCGCCAAGGTAAATACAGACGAACATCAGAAGTGGGCCTCAGATTTTGGTATCCAGGGGATTCCGACCATGCTCTTCTTCTCTGGTGGCAAGGTTATTCATCAACAGATCGGAGCGGTTCCAGAGCCGTATCTGAGGGACATTGTTGACACTTTCCTCTCCACAACGGAGGAAGCCGCCGAAGAATAGAGAATCGCAATTTTTAGATTCTAAATTCTTTGAGGTCTTCAGGTAACGCGGGGCGCGTAGAAGGCGCCCCGTGTTCCATGTCTACGATTCTCCCTCACCATGAAGGGAGGACGGCAAGGGCTTAGGGTCTTGTTGAAGTCCCCCAGATCAAACCTTCCAGCTTGCGGCGAATGCGTCTGAGCCATGACCGAAGATTCGCGAACACGTTCGAGAAGCTTCGTCGCCATCCTGGAATCGGTGCGGCCACACGCCCTGCTTCCACCCATTTCAATGTCAACGCACCCCAGGTCAAACCTGCACCAAAACCAACCAGGACCACATTGTCGCCATCTTTGAGCCGATCTTGTTCGACCGCTTCGCATAGCGCAATGGGGATAGAGGCTGTCGAGGTATTGCCATAACGTTCAAGGTTCATCATGAAGCGTTCCATCGGCAGCTTCAAACTGCGTGCTGCCGATTCGATAATGCGCTGGTTGGCTTGGTGGGGGATAACAAGATCGATGTCCTCGATGGTCAACCCGGCGAGGGAAAGCGATTCACGTGTCGCGGAGGCCATGGCACGTGTGGCGAAACGGAAGACCTCGCGTCCGTTCATACGGATAGTGTGCAGATTATTCTCTACCGTCTCCTTGCTGGCAGGCAAACGGCTACCTCCTGCGGGGAGGGTGAGCAGATCTGCCCCAGAACCGTCCGATCGCATGACACACGAGAGAACGCCCCCAGTTGTTTCGCTAGCTTGCAGGATAAATGCGCCAGCGCCATCAGCAAAGAGCACACAGGTCTCTCGATCCTCCCAGTTGACCAGGCGTGTGAGCGTTTCCGATCCAATGATTAAGGCGTTATTAATGGCTCCAGTGCGGATGGCTTGGGCGGCCATGTTGAGTGCATAGATAAATCCGGTGCATGCAGCGAGAAGGTCGAAAGCACCGGCGCGATTTGCCCCAATGCGATCTTGCACGATGCACGCCGTAGCAGGAAAGAGATGTTCGGGTGAGGAAGTTGAAACGATGATCAAGTCAATTTCGCGTGCTTCTAGATCGGTCGTCTCCAGCGCGTTGATGGCTGCGCGTGTCGCCAGGCTCGCCGTCGTATCGTCATCCCCCGCGATGCGGCGCTCCTTAATCCCGGTGCGGCTGATGATCCACTCATCGCTTGTATCCACCATCTTTTCTAACTCAGCATTGGTAAGAACACGCTCCGGGACGGCCATGCCCCAACCTGTAAGATGTGCGTAACGTGACATAGATGGGTTACCCCAGATTTGGTTTACTGAAGATCAGACAGGCGTTGTGCCCGCCCAAACCGAAGGAGTTGGTCATGGCGTGCTCGATTTCGGCTTGGCGACTGTGGTTAGGAACATAGTCCAGGTCGCATTCTGGATCGGGGGTGTTGTAATTGATTGTTGGTGGGAGCTTGCCTTCCTTCAATGCCATGATGCAGACGATAGATTCAAGTGCACCCGCAGCGCCTAGCAGATGACCTGTCATGGACTTCGTGGAAGAGATGGGGACAACGTAGGCTGACTTTCCGAAAACGGTCTTGATGGCCTTGGTTTCGATTGCATCATTCAGGCGCGTACTTGTGCCATGTGCATTGATGTAGCCGATGTGGTGTGGGGAAAGCCCGGCATTCTCGAGAGCAATACGCATACACGCCGCCGCACCGGCGCCGTTTTCCGCAGGTGCCGCTACATGATAGGCGTCGTTCGTAGTGGCATACCCGCTCACTTCTGCATGGATGGTTGCCCCACGAGCTGCGGCGTGTTTGAATGATTCAAGGATGACTACTGCGCTGCCCTCGCCAAAGACGAAACCGTCTCGATCGAGGTCGAAGGGCCGAGAGGCGGCGGTGGGATCATCATTGCGTGTGGAAATGGCGTCCATGACGTTTAATCCCGCTATGGCAATCGGAACAATTGCCGCTTCAGAGCCGCCAGCTACCATCACATCTGCATCTCCGCGCCGGATGGTCTCGGCAGCCTCCCCGATCGCGTTTGCACTCGATGCACAGGCGGTGACGACAGCCATGTTGGGTCCTCTTAGATGGAATTCAATCGCGATCTGCGCTGCAGCGGCATCCGGCAGCATCATCGTCACAAAAAAGGGGCTCACCCGGTGAGGACCTTGCTGAGCCATTTTTTCGTAATTTTGGATTAAGGCATTGACTCCGCCAATCCCTGTACCAACGAAAACACCTACGCGGTCCTTGTTATGCGAGTTGATCCCAAGCCCAGCGTGTTTTAAAGCTTGACCCGCGGCAGTGATTGCGAGGTGTGTGAATCGATCTGTCCGGCGCACAAGCTTGGCATCCAGATGATCTCGTGGTTCGAAATCACGGACTTCCGCCGCAAATCTGGTTTTCAACTCGCTGGCATCAAAGCGTGTAATAGGACCAACGCCTGATCGACCTGCTAGAAGCGAGTGCCAGGCGTTTTCAACATCATTCCCGACCGGGCTGATACAACCGAAACCGGTAACAACGACCCTCGGTCGTGGCATATTTGCCTCCTCACAGGATTCTTCGTTTCCCTCGGAAGGGTATAACACTCTACACCGCGAGAAGGTGCGCCTTCTAACGTAAATGACATATGCTAGAATCCATACGCTCTACGCAGATTTGTCACATCGTAGTGGGTTGTACGGTGATAGCTGCGATCATAGGGCAGTGGTTGAAGGCAAAGCGAACAACATGATCTTGGTTACTGCGGGAACGAGTTATTTGGGGCGCAGCATCCTGAGACGCCTCACTAAGTTCGGCTACCCTGTGCGGACGCTCCTGCATCCCACACGGCGATCTCCGAACTTGCCAGTTGGGGTGGCTGTCGATGTGGCTTTGACGGCACTCTCCGACCGGCGAGGTGTCCGCGCTGCTCTTGTCGGCGTTGATACGGTTATCCATCTCGCCGATCATGATCTTGAGGTCGTTGTAGAAAGCCAACTCGACGAGTATGTGGAAGGTACACGTACCGTTGCAGAAGCAAGCGCCGAGGCGGATGTGAAGCGATTGATCTACGTGAGCAGTATCGGCGCCGACCGCGCTTCGGCATACCCGACTCTTCGGGCTTATGCGATAGCGGAAGAATATGTTCGCCAGAGTGGTGTGCCATCTTGCATTATTCGAACAGGCGCGGTCTTTGGAGAGGATGATCATTTCACCACTGTGTTTGCTAAACTGCTTGCTGTCTCTCCGCTCTTTTTCCTAATGCCGGGGGATGGTTCTGTGCTGATGCAACCGCTGTGGGTAGAGGATCTGGCGACTTGCATTACATGGGCATTAGACGACCCTGGAACATTAGATCAGATCTATGAGGTTGGTGGACCCGAGTATCTCACGCTGCGCCAAGTTCTTCAGCTCATCATGATCGCGGCAAGTTGTCCAAGGATCTTAATTTCGATGCGCCCACCGTATTTACGCTGGATGACACGTCTTTTGAAAGGCGCGCTTTTCAAACTTCCTGTCAATACGCTCACCTTGGATGCGTTCGCGATCAACCGCACAACCGATCTTAACGCTTTGCCCACTACCTTTAGACTTCAGCCCTCGCGTATGGACGGGAAACTGGTGTATCTTCGAGAGAGGAACTGGGGTTGGGACTTGCTTATGTCCCAAATCCGACGGAGGTGAGCGTGGATCATGCATAAAAGAATTGAAATTCACCCGCTTATGGATATTGAGGACATCTACCAGGCGGAGCAACTCCAACGCCAGGTTTGGTCTGGGAGTGAAACCGACATCGTACCTGCCCATATCATGCATGCAATCGCACAAAACGGTGGGGTTGTTCTCGGGGCGTTCGACGGCGAGAAGATAGTCGGGTATGTGCTTGGCTTTCTTGGGACGGATGCGAAAAGCCCGGATCGTGTAGCGATGGCGCGTCTTAAGCATTGCTCCCATCAATTGGGCGTGCTTCCATCGTATAGGAATCAAGGCGTGGGGTACCGCTTGAAGCTTGCACAACGGGAAGCCATCGTCAAAGATGGGATCCGCCTAATCACCTGGACGTATGATCCACTTCTCAGCACAAACGCCTACCTCAACATTCGACGCCTGGGGGGTGTGTGTCAGAGATACATGCGCGAAGTATACGGTTCGCTTCGCGATGATCTCAATGTCGGACTTCCTACGGATCGTTTTGAGCTCGAGTGGTGGGTGACATCCACGCGTGTAAAATCACGTGTGGATAGGGCTCGCCAACCGCTTGAATTGAAGGACTATCTCAATGCTGGCGGGTTAACGCTCAATCCTGCATCGCCAGGAGGCGAGGGCACCTTGGTCCCCAGCGAAGAGATCCTCGACCCTGAAGGAACGTCACTCCTCGTTGAAATCCCCTCAGATTTTCAGGGATTGAAACATATAGATATTGAGTTAGCGCGTGCGTGGCGGTTGCAAACGAGAGCGATTTTTGAACGGGTCTTCTCAGCAGGCTACCTGGTGACAGATTTTATCTTTGAGAAGGGTGATCCTATCTCAAGATCCTACTACGTCCTTACATACGGAGAAGGCACATTTGGCTAACTTGAAGATCGATTCGGTTGAACTGCGATTGGTCCGCATGCAGTTGATCGCCCCGTTTGAAACCTCTTTCGGAGTGGAGCGAGATCGCGATTGTTTGATCTTGAAGATCGATAGCGAAGGGGCGATGGGGTGGGGAGAATGTGTTGCCGTACGGAATCCCGGATACTCCTACGAAACGACGGAGACTGCCTGGCATATCCTCACCGAGTTCTTCATCCCCGAGATCTTGAGTAAACGGCTTCAGAGTGTCGAGGATCTTCGAAATCGACTGCGGATCTTTAAAGGCCATCCATTGGCCCGCGCTGGCCTGGAGCTTGCCATTTGGGATCTGTTGGGTGTGACATCGGGGCGTTCCCTGCAGGATCTCCTGGGCGGCGTTGTCCCACAAGTTCCCGTGGGAGTCTCGGTAGGCATTCAGGAGGATGCGGATACCTTGGTTAAGGTCGTCGGGGAGTATGTTGTGCAAGGGTATCGCCGTGTGAAATTAAAGATCAAACCTGGGAGGGATGTGCATGAGGTACGGGCCGTGCGTGAAGCCTTCCCAGATCTTCCTCTTCAGGTGGACGCGAATGCGGCATACGATCTGGAGGATATCGATATCTTCAAGGCGCTCGATGAATTCCAGCTACTGTTGATAGAGCAGCCGCTTGCAGAAGACGACTTGGTGGACCATAGCAGTCTCCAAGCGCAACTCCAAACCCCGATCTGTTTGGACGAGAGTATCTTATCGGTTCGGCACACTCGCCAGGCACTCCAGATCGATGCTTGCCGTGTCGTAAATATCAAGCAGGCTCGCATAGGCGGCCTCCAAGAAGCTTTAGCTGTTCACGATCTATGCCATGCTGCATCAATCCCTGTGTGGTGTGGAGGCATGCTTGAGACGGGAATAGGACGAGCAGCGAACCTGGCGCTGGCTTCCCTGCCAGGCTTTCAGCTCCCGGGCGATATCTCTGCTACGGATCGTTATTACAATGTGGACATTGCCGTGCCACGCTTTCACCTGAACGCTGACAGCACGATCGACGTTCCTACGGGGCTTGGTTTGGGCGTCTCTGTAGACCTCGACGCCCTCGAGCGTTTCACACTTCGAAAAGCACTTCTCTCGAAATAGATTCAGGGAATGCCACAACACAACATCGACAACGCGCCGGATCTACCGGTGCGTTCGCGGCGTCGTTATCACCTGGATGCGCATTTAGGGGAGAGTGTTGTGGGGAGGGAGATACGCCCTTGAAAGTGGCTTTGCTGATGACGGTGGTTGATACAGGTGCATGGGTAAATCCTGCTTATCGGGGAACCTCGAGAATAATTTGCTTAGGGAGTCGTACCGAGCAATCGGAGGAGCCAATCGGAGGAGACACCACCAGCGTAAGCAAAGCCGAGCATTTTTATCGTCTTACCAATCAAGGTCCAGAAGAGAAATTTGTGAACAGGCATTCGTAACGCTCCGGCAGCGGCGCCTGCCAGGTCGAAGAATGGATTGGGGATGAGTGCAAGGACCAATATAAAGAGACCGCCGTATCGCTTTGTCCAGTGTTCCAATCGATCATACAGGTCTGTTCGTTCTACGAATGCTTGCCCGCTCAAGCCGGCAAGGTAGCCTGTAAGCTCGCCTAGCGAGGCTCCTGCACCTGCCGCTATGGCAACCCCGATGGGGTTGAATACCGCGCCAAGCGCAAATGTGATCGCAATTCCCGGAGCGGGAAGAATCACTGTTGCATTGGCTAAGATCGATAGCAGGAAGATGCCGGGATACCCGTAGACCTCAAGATGTTCGAGTTGGGAACGACAGGCATAGATGTAGGCTGTAATTGCGATTACCGCTGCCAACGCCAGGACCCGGAGGAGATTCAGGCGCCAGCCAGAAAGGGCGTTTCGTTCTCTCACGCTTCGGCTATGTCAATGGCATGAATCTTAACGGCAGGAGCATCCACATTTCTAGGATCGCGCGGTGGGATGGACATAAGAATATCAAGGCCATCCGTAACCCTGCCAAATACGGAATGCCGATCATCAAGATGTGGCGTTGCGACGTGTGTGATGAAGAATTGACATCCGTTGGTATTCGGGCCGGCATTCGCCATCGAGAGCACACCAGGACCGGTATGCCTTAAAGCGGGGTGAAATTCATCTGCGAATGTGTAGCCTGGACCGCCAGTACCCGTGCCCGTGGGATCGCCACATTGGGCCATGAAGTCCGTGATCACGCGGTGGAAAGTAACACCATCATAAAAACCTTCTCGCGCCAGGAAGACAAAGTTGTTGACCGTGTTCGGCGCCTTATCCGCATGCAGTTTGCAGACAATATCTCCGAGATCAGTCTTGATCGTTGCGGAGTACGTCTTCTCTGGATCGAGGGAAAATTGTGGCGGGGCGGGGTAGCTTTTATTAAGCATGTTATCTCCTGGGTTCAAATTTGGTCATCCCGACTTGATCGGTTTTGG
>CAYLOP010000062.1:0-16211 GCA_964385305.1 uncultured Anaerolineaceae bacterium
ATGGTACGATGTTCGGTTTCCCCATCAGCCAATCCGCAGAGGTGATCTTCTACAACCATACCTGGGGTCAGGAGCTTGGGTTTGATGCACCGCCAACGACTCCGGCGGAGTTCAAGGAACAGGCTTGCGCCGCCGCAGCAGCCAACGCTGACGATGACGATCCGGACAACGATGGCACAGGCGGTTTTGTGCTCTATGCGGGGGCTTCTCAGCTCAGCGCCTGGGTCTTTGCCTATGATGGCTATCATCTGACCGCGGATGGATCCGCCTACGACTTTGCGACACCGGCATGGCAGGCCATGGCCGAATTCCTCAAGGACTTGTGGGATGAGGGCTGCGCCTTCTCAGTTGATGGCTACCCCAATCCTGAGTTCGCCACCCGCAAGGCTCTCATGGTCAACAGCTCGAGCGTCGGTATCCCTTACCAACTTGCGGCTTTCGAGGATGCGGGAACCACGGATGCGTGGGGCTTCATGCCCTTCGTGGGTGATGCTGGGCAGGCTGTTGACTCCTATCTGCAGACCGTCGGCATGGTCCGAAGCACGCCAGAGCGAGAATTGGCGACCTGGTTGTTCCTGAAGTGGTTCGTTGCTCCCGAGCAGCAGGCGAAGTGGATCGAGGCTTCGGCTTACTATCCAACCCGAGCCAGCACAATCCCGTTGCTGGCCGCCTATGCCACAGAGCATCCACAGTGGGGCTCCGGTCTCGAATTGGTTGCCTTGGGGAAAGTTGAACCGGCGATCGCGTCCTGGTCTTCGGTACGCCGCCTGGTCCAAGCAACCTTTGCAAACATCCTCCAGGGCACACCGGATCAAATCCCGGGTCTCCTGACGGAACTCAATGAAGCTGCTGCAGAAGCCAAGGCGGAGATGGAATAGTCTCCTATCTCCAACGAAGAGCGGGTTGTGGTTGATCCACAACCCGCTTTTTCTTTTATGGGAGAGGCTTGCCATTTCCTGGAACCTGGCCTGGAAAATGAAGAACGGATTTCCGAATGCTAGGGCAGTAGTGAAAATGTCGCCACGACCGGATCATGATCCGATGCGTGCATCGGCGAGGGATCACCGGATATGGGTGGAGGATAATCAGCATTAACATGCAGCACTTCCACCCTGCGAAGCAAATCCTGCAGGGATGTCGTCACGAGGATATGATCAAGGGTCTGCGAGATCCCCTGGTAGTTATATGTGTAGCGCTCACTTAGCGGCAGGTCCTCAAACACATGGCGCATCCCTGCATCGAGCAAGGTTTGTATAGGCAGCGAGTCGAAGTAGGAGTTTAAATCCCCGACCACGGCGATGAAGGCACCAGGTTCCTCCGCCAGGATATCCTCCACAAGATGTGCGTTCCATGCCGCCTGCGCCGTCCTGCGAGGCTCTGTCGCCATTTCACCTCCGGACATGGAGGTGAAATGATTATTGAGTACATACACGATGATCGGACCTGCTGTAGATTCAACTTCAACTCGGATTTGCAGGGGAGGCCGGCTGGTCAAACCCTCCGGCGCGGGAAGCGCTAGTACCTCTGTGACCTCGGCCATATCACCACGCACGAGGTAGCCCACGTCAATGCCGCGGCTATCGGTCCCTTCAATAAGATATGCCTCGTACGCGAAGGCTTTCAGAGCCTCGAGCGCCGCCAAATCCTCCAGAATTCCGATATTCTCGACCTCCTGCAAGCCTACTATCGTCGGCACGCCTGCCGCCAGGATCGTGTTGGCCACTTTGGTCAGGTCCAACTCATAAGCTGGCCGCCGCAGGATCGGCAGATCGGCGGGATGAGGGTCGAGAATGTCAAAGAGATCCTCAACGTTCCACGTCATGATGCTGAATTCATCCGTCCCGTTTGGGGTCAGGGCTGGCAGCCCGGAGCCGTGGCTCACAATTGTGGGGTCGGATGTGGGTTCGATCTTGTAACGGCCAAACGTGAACGCCAGCGGACCTTCGAGCCCTGTGACCTCGTCGCCCGTTGCGACGACGTAGGGTAAACCAGAACGATCGAAGTGAACGACATCCGAACCATCATCCACCGTGATCAGCATCCCGGCAGGGTCTTCACGCCAAAGACGGTCTACACCATGGTACGGTAAAACCAACGAGTACTCCCCGTACTTCGTCGTCGGAGACACCGCCAATGCCGGCCCTGGCACCGCCACCAGCGCCCCTTCCATAGCTTCGTAATATGCGGCTGCATCCTCACTGTCTACAGGGGGGTCTAATACGATTGGGGATGGCAGGGCATTCCCACCGCTGAGCACCTGCAAATCCATTGGATCCTGGACTTGCAGCAACGTTTGCTCAGACAGCTCTCGCACCTGTCCAGACACCTCTACCATATCGCCGATCTCAATTTCCAAGGCCATCTCTTCCGGGAAAGCTATAAAAAGACCGGCTGATGTCGTTGGGTTCTCATCGGTGATGGTTTCCTGGACCCACAGCCCACCCAGATCTGGGAAAACACCCGTGACAACCCCAGACGTAGTGACCTGTTTGAGTTTGTAAGCCGACTGAGGACCCGAACCCTGGATTGCCCAGATGGGGACACCCGTATCCACGAACACCCTCACAGCAGGCCCCATGGCCGGTTCAGGCCATTCGGCGGCCGTAGCACCATAGTCTTCAAAAGCGAGTTGCCCGCTGGACAGGGCGGTGAGTTGGACCCGTACACCCACGCTGGCACCACCGCTCTCAAGTCGGGGCACAGACCAAACGATGTTCTCCCCCTCCACAGCCCCACCGTCAAGTACAGCATCTAAATGGACGCCGTCGCTCGGTGTGGGGAGCCACAAACGCAAGTCCGTGAGCGGATTCTCGGTGTGATTGGAGGCGGTGAGCGTCAAGGTGAAGGAATCACTGGTGTTCACAGCGCTCGGCGCGTCCAACTCAAGATGCAAAACGGGCGGAAAAACCTCGGAAATATCGTCTTGGAGCCGAGGGTTCATGATCAGTAGGGCATCGCTCACCTCAAGAATCCCCGTCGCACGATACCGCCGCCCAACCTCCAAGGGTTCGACGAGCATTTCCGTCAGCTTGTCGATATATAGTGAGAGCAGCTGCCCACCCTCGTCGACCAGGTCCATCTCGTAGCTGTAACTGAACTCCTCAATGCGTGTTGCCGTGCCTTCCACCTGGATCAACCGTCCTGGAAGGGTCTCAGGATCGTTCACCGCCTGGTGGAGACTTATCACTATAGGCACTGGTGAGCTACCATCCGAGGGCGGCGCAAGCACCTCGACATCCTGCGGCATCGCCGGCACGATCTCGACCGCGCCTCGATAGAGAGCGATCTCTCCTTCCACGCGCACCCTCGCGCCGATGGGCACCTCCACTTCACCCGCGCCGCCTGGCACGTACACCTGCACACCGCCTGTACCATCCTCCAGGTAGAACTTGGTTCCGGAGGACCCGGCATAGAACCCGCCAGTGTACATGGTTGCCATGGCATCAACGATCACACTCTCCCCCACCATGCCGCGTGCTACATGGACAGGCAAGGATCCGCCTTCAACGGGCGTACGTAGCGGACCTCCAAACCGGATGTATTCCTGGCTCGTGATCGCGGCATAGTAGTTGTTTATCCGTATGGTCAGGTAAGCCCAGGGAGCCTTCACCTCAACCTGCGCGACCATCACGTCACCCGGCTGGATCTCCGCAAGCGCCCAGGTAACCCTCCCCCCAACCGATTTGAGATCCGAGGAAAGAGAAATCACCTCGAGCGTCTCTGGGATTGGCAGTTCCACGTCGATACCTTTTACAATCTTCTCCATTGGATTGGTGACTGTGAGCGTATAGGTGAAAGCCTCACCTGGCTGGACGCTTGGGGGTCCGCTGATCTCTACGGTAACAAGATCCAATCTACGCGGCGTGACCGGGCTGCCGCTGTTCTCCGGCGCCGGTGCTGGTTGAAGGCGAAAATCAGCAGCGGTATCATCTGTGTCGATCGTGCTCCCATCTTCGCCTCCAGGGAGCCGCTCAAGGGATTGCCCGTTCAATAACACCGATGCAGGATCACCTTCGGTGAAGGCGGCCGGGGCATTGCCCCATGCCAGCGCATCGGCTCTTGTGCCGTCGGGAGAGCGCAATTCTAATCCGCCCCCCGATGTGTTCAACGCTTGTGTGAAGGTCACGTCGGGGACGATTCCCAAGTCTTGATCCACCTGACCCAACAGGTAATGACCATGTGGAGGAATGAGTGAAAGCTCCTGCCAATCTATGACGGCGAGGCTTTCCTCACTGGTCGCTAGGCGATACCACAACGACCAGCCTTGAAGGTCTAACGCGGTTGAGCCGGCGTTGTATAGTTCGATGAATTCATATTGATTATTGCCTTCCACCCCGGCCAACACCTCACTGATCACAATGCGAGGTTCAACCGCGGGGGTGGGCATGGCTGTCTGCGGCGGTGCAGCCGTGCAATGCGTGCTGAGGAATCCCAGGATCAACAATGTCGTGATGATGGCTGTCTTTTTCATGTCGCCTCTTGATAAACACCCAGAGCGTCTGCGTCCTCGGCGGACTTTTAGATTTCCCAGTCGCCGTGACTTTGATACACTTTAACTATAACTTATCTTATTGGAGTCGGGTGATTCATGACCCTAAATCCGAGTATTCCCCACCAAACCGATTTTTGCCTCTACCACAACGACATGGACGGTCGTTGTGCGGCCGCGGTTGTACGTCGCGCACTGGGGCCGGATGTACAGCTTCACGCCACGGATTACGGTGAGAACCTGCCTTGGGAGATCATTGAAAGGTCTCGCCGAGTTGTGGTAGTTGATTTTTCACTTCCCCTTGAGGACATGCAACGGATTCGGGATCATGCCGATCTCATCTGGATCGACCATCACAAAACTGCCATAGCGCAATTGTCATCCCTAGAGGAAATATCTGGCATTCGAAATATCGGAGAAGCCGCTTGCGTTCTGACATGGAAGTACTTCTTCCCCGATCTCCCGGTGCCACAGGCTGTCCAATACATCGGAGACCGAGACATCTGGCGCTTTGCCTATGAACAAACGAAACCCTTCAGTGAAGGTTTGTTCCAGGAGTACACCCACCCTGCAAACGACCAGATTTGGGGACCGCTCATGGAGGATAATCAGGACCTTATTCGAAAGCTGACCGAACGTGGGAAGATTCTTCTCGAAGCCCGCCTGCGTCGCCTGGAACTTATGATCCGGCATCACGCGTTCGAAATAACTTTCGAGGGTCATCGAGCCCTGGCTATCAACCAACGTGGCAGTGGCGATCTCGGAGAACTCATTCGACGCAAGGGTTATGAGATCGGCTATTGTTACTATGAAGAGCCGCGGAATGACCGGCTGGTAACCTTTGTGACCCTTTATTCAGACCAGGTCGATGTCTCGGCGGTCGCCGCCAAATTCGGCGGTGGCGGTCATGAAGGCGCGGCAGGATTTTCGTTTGAAAGATTGGGCAGTCCCTTCCCAGAAAACGCACAGGTGAGCTTACCTAAGAGCACCTAGGCTCGCACGGAAGGTTTCTCCGAATACATTGAATCGCTCAAAAGCCTCACGCCCGAGTGGGCAGAGGCGATCACCGGCGTCCCAGCCGAAGATATCCGTCAAGCTGCACGCATGTACGCAAGCACGCTGGCTGCGGCGGCCTATTGGGGCATGGGCATCAGCCAGAGCATACACGGCACAGACAACACGCTGGGAATCACCAACTTGGCGCTGATGTGCAACATATCGGCCGACCGGGCACTGGCTTGAACCCACTGCGCGGCCAGAACAACGTGCAGGGCTGATCCGACAGCAGCGGCCTTCCTAACGTCTTCACGGCCTACCAACGTGTCAACGATCCGAACGTGCGCATGCGATTTGCCGAGGCATACAGCGGCCCAACCTCAACCCGAAACCTGGGCTTACCGTCACCGAACTGATCGATGGCGCCCTCGACGGCACGATCCGCGCCTTCTTTGTGATGGGCGAGGACCCCATGACCAGCGAGCCGAACCTGAGTCACGCACAGGCAGCGTTGGAGCGCCCTGACCTCATCATCTGCCAGGACATCTTCCGGAACATCACCGGCCGCATGGCGGACGTGATCCTACCCTCCTGCTCCTTCGCCGAGAAGGATGGCACCTTCACGAACTCCGACCGGCGCGTGCAGCGGATCCATAAAGCAATCGAACCCGTGGGCGAGAGCCGCACGGATTGGGAAATCCTGCGCGATCTGGCACTGCGGTTGGAGAAACGGTTAGGGATCACACCATAGGCTGGCTGGGAATATATACATCCTTCTGAGATATGGGAGGAAATACGCCGGGTGACACCCGAGTTTACCGGCATCACATACGAACGTATGGAACGTGAAGGCTGCGTACACTGGCCCTGCCCCAGCCTCGACCACCCCGGAACGCCCTACCTCTTCGAGCGTGCTCACGGATGACCGTATCGACCCGCGCGCCAAGATCCCTGATTACAAGGTCTGCGCCGTTCGTCTACAAAGGACAACGCCGCCTGACGACGACCGCCCCGTCACCGACGTGCCGCTCGCCAAGCGCGGCGCTATCAAGGACCAGGCCAGACAGGTGCTCGGTAACTCTTTTCATTATTTGGCTCAACCTGTACGCTCCTATGTGAAACGCCCCGCATACCTTCTGGAGTCATACGCTTCCAAGAGCGTTGCACGACATCTTTTCGGCATGGGGGATCGTTTTTCTGGCATGGCTGGTCAGCCCCCTTTTTAATCCGGAGGGCTGTTACATCCGTTTATCGCAATTCCCCCACCCTACTTTCAACGCCCAAGCGCGATCCCCGCCGGATCGATCTCCTCCCGGAGTATCCTCAGATGCTCCGCTGTCGGTTCAGGGCTGATCTCCACGTTTTCTGGTATGAGGATATCGAAACCGCTGTTCTCGCGCACCTCCTCGATCGTGACACCCGGATGCAGGGAGAACAGCCTCAGGCGTTTGGTACCCTCGTCGAACCCATACATGGCCAATTGGGTGATGACACGGTACGGCCCCGTGCCGGCCGCCAACCCGGCCCGCTCCCGTGCTCCGGGACCGTCCAGATATCCTGACGTCGTCAGAAAATCGACCCGTTCTACAAATGTGCGCGTGGACTGCGTGGCCATAATCGTGATCAGTCGGTGGGAAAAAGAGGCCACGTCATTAGCCCCCCCGCTCCCAGGTAGACGCACTGTCGGATGCTCGTGCTCCCCGATCACGGTGGTGTTGATATTCCCATATTGATCCATCTGCGCCGCGCCCAGGAACCCATAGTCCACATACCCGGCCTGCGAGAGCGACATCAAGTCGTGCATACTCGAGGCCGCTACCCCCTGATGATATGTCCGAGATTCTCCTACCGAGGTCGGAAGTTCCGGCAATTGCGGCCCCATGCCGCCCGCCTCAAAGAGGATCAGCAATCCGGGTGCATGTGTACGTTGAGCCAGCATGGATGCCAGGATCGGCAAGCCCGTTCCCACGAACACCGACTTGCCATTCTCCAGCATACTAGCCCCCATGAAAGCGAGGTACTCTCGCAGATTGTATCGTTCGTCAAGAACACCTTGAATCGGCATCGCTCATCTCTCCCGCCATGGCGCACGCTTTGGCTCTTCCAGAGCTTCTCGACGCTTCAAGTATTCGAGTTTCTTCGTCCCCCCACACAGCGCCAGATAGGCTTCAAAATCATCAACCCCGAAGATATATTCCTGAAGGTAGGCCTCCATGCCCTCATCCGTGCGAGAGACCCTCAGCCACTCGGCGATGTGTTCCTCATCGAAATCGTACATGCCAGGCATCTCGCATGGATGTGACCCAAAGGGCGCCTCCACTACCGCATCCACCAGAAAGAAGGGGATCACGGTCAACCATGGCTTATTCCGTATCACAGATTCGTCGACGACCTCCTCTGCGGTCAGGATCAGCCGCCGAGCGCAGCGTGATAGCTCAAAGTCCTCGATCATCGTCCCATCGATCTGCGCATTTCCGTACTTGTCGCATCGATGAACGTGGATGAAGGCCACATCCGGATAGGCAGCCGGGACTAACATAATCGGCTTGCCGCTGAAGGGATCCTGGGCAACTTTACACGAGCTGTAGGCTCCCGTATCCGTGCCCAGCAGCGTGCGTGTCGGGATGAAAGGCAGCCCCATCATCCCAGCCAGGAAGCGCCACTGATAGCCGGCGTTGCTGGTCTCTGCGATCACCTTGCAGCGCCCGCTCTCTACGATGCGGCGTGAGGCCGGCGATAGACCCCGGAGTTCATGGCCGAAAGCATAGGCCACCTCCACCTCACTGATGCAACCCGCCGCAATCAGGAGGTCACTATCTTGAACCCCCGTTTTTCCTGCCATGATCAGGTCGTGCTTACGCTGGCGAATGATCTCGTAGATGATCTCCATGGATACGCGCACATGACCGAACCCCCCACTGGCGATGAAATTCCCGTCATGCACAAAACGGTTGACGGCCTCCTTGGCCGTCATGCGCTTGTCGATCAGTTGCCTAGATTTATGCTCCGCCACCCATGCACGCGCATCGTCTGGGTCGTGCCAGCCAACAAGTTTTCCCTTGCCCTCGCTGATGACTTTCAACATGTGTGCTCCTTTCATCCATGGATCTCATTTGGCGATGCCTGCCTCGAAAATCATCCCTAATGGGAACCTGTCCGGGACATCGTTTTAGAAGACCGAAGAATGTTCCGTCTCCAACGTCAAATGACTACCTTCGAAGCTCGTTACCCGCTGCAACAAAGACACTATATTCGTCGGCGCTACGCACGCCTGTTTCAGAGCATCCCTTTTACGCCTTATCCGGAGGAATCGTACTCCGCAACCGTTTCTTCTCTCCTTGTCGACGTTTGTCTTTTAGACGGCTTTCCTTCGCCGCAGGTGGCGACATCGTCTTGCGGCGAAGCTTTGGCTTTCGCGCCGCTTTTCGAAGGTGCTCGACCAGACGTGCTAGCGCATCCTCGCGGTTGCGGGTTTGCACGCGATAGCGCCGCGCTTCGATGATGAGCACACCATCCTGGGTGATCTTCCCCGCCGCCTGGCGCATGAGGCGCTCTCGAATATCCTCCGAAAGTGATGGCGAATTGACTACATCGAATCGAAGTTGCACGGCGATCGCCGTTTTGTTCACCTTCTGTCCGCCTGGTCCATGGGCGCGAATGAACTCCCATTGGAGCTCACACTCATCAATGGAAAGCGTTGATGTGATCGGTATCTTGCCCTCATTCGTCGCTTTATCCACGATCTCCTAACCCTCTAGATGGAACGCTGCATCCAGACGACATCAAATTTTTCGCCAAATTTCTCTCCAATACGCCAAAATCTACCGCACTCCGCAAAGCCATGCAACTGGTGAAAATCCAGGCTGATCTGATTCTGCGAGGAAATGCTCGCCAACAAGCTGTCGATCCCCATATCCCTTGCCTCACCGATGAGCATCTCCAGGAGGCGCCCGCCTAGCCCGCTCCGCGTGTGATCCGGCAAAATGAAATAGGTCAGCTCCGCGGTGCGCTTGAAGGTCTCAGCGCTGTGGTATTTGTGCAGCAAACCAAATCCCACAACCACTCCATCGGACGTCTCGATCACATAAAACGGGTACCCCTCCGCCATCGTGCAGAGATTGCGGAAAAAGGACAACCCTGCCGGCTCACTAGGGTATGCGGCAAAACTGTGTCCGACAAAATAGTTAAAGACCTCGACCACCGCCGACTGGTCCCGGTCAGTTACTTCCCGGATGACATAGTCTTGGATTGCCAAAGCAATTACCTCACTTCCCGGCACACAACACGGCCGGTCTCAGCTCGCGAGACGCCTTTTAGTATATAAGGTGGTCTTCTCAGACTCCAATCCCCTTGAGCAGCGCGCCGACGACGTAGGCGACGCTCGCGGCCAACCCACCCACGAGCAGCATTTCGATGCCGCTCTTGATCGGATTTTGATGTGTGATCAACACCTTCCCGACGCCTAGGCCAAAGAGTGCAATCCCCGAAAGAAGAATGGAGATCGGAAATTCGCTGGCTGGGGGAAGCGTGACTGTCAAACCGATCAAATAGATCAACAAGGGCACAGCGCCGGCCAGGATGAAAGAACCCAACGTTGCCAACGCGCTGAAGATCGGTTTGCGCTCATCCCTCATCATCCCCAGTTCATCGATCATCATCGCATCGACAAGACGATTCTCATCGCGCCCGTAGATATCCACCAACTGCCGGGCATCACCCTCGCTGTACCCTCGACTGAGATAGATCTCCAGGAGTTCCGTCCGCTCTGCCTCGGGGAAGTGTTCGACCTCCCACAGCTCACGTTCGCGCTCCTTTTCGTAGTATTCCTGCTCGCTCTTGGAAGAAAGGTATGCTCCCGTCGCCATCGAGAAACCATCCGCCAGCAGGTTCGCCAAACCTAAGATCAGGATAATGCCGGTTCCCAACTCTGCGCCAGCTACGCCGCTCACAACCGCAAAGGTCGTGATGATGCCATCCAACCCACCGTAAACAAAATCGCCGATATACTGCGATCCCGCGCCGCCATGCTCCTCAGCGGCACCGGAAACCGACAGTGCAATCCGCTCAGCCGTATGTGCGGCTGCCGCTGCCGCCTTATCCTTTCTTGCATACGCTTCCCGAGCCTCATCCACACGCTTTGTCAGACTCATGTTTCACCTCCCCTAGGATGGGCCCCCACCGCGCAATCTTTGGATATGAAAGAAATCACGATGCTATTCTATCGTGTATCTTGGCGAACGGGCAGCTCCGAACGGCGTGCTGCCCATGCCTTCTCAAGGATGGCATACACCAGCTCATCCACCCACCCACCCTTCCACCACAGGCTTTCTTGAAAATGCGCCTCCTTGCGCATTCCAACCCGCTCCAACAGCGCGATTGCGGCTTGATTAGATGGGTCGGTTGCAGCGATGACACGATGCTTCCCAAGATGATCGAAGAGAAAATCCAGGATGGCGATGAGTGCCTCATATGCAAACCCCGAACCTTGGTGCTCCGGGGCGAGCGTGATCCCCAATTCGACCTGACCCCCATCGGCATCCAAGAAATGTAGCCCGCAATCCCCCACAAGCAGATTCGACTCCTTGAGCGTGATCGCGAGCTGATACCACGTCCCGGGCTTGTTAATCTCCAGGGATTTTTGTTCGCTTATAAACGTCTCAACTTCCTTAACGTCCCTAGGCTCCCACGTTTGAAACATTGCGACGCGCGGATCGGATCGATAGCGGTACATCGCTTTCGCGTCATGCTCTTCGAGGCATCCCAGTATTAGACGATTGGTTTGCAGCTTGATAGACAAATCATCACCCTTGTACAGAAAATCGGATCTACACACTTGATCTATACGCGCTCATACTCACTCTTTTTTCAGCGAGGGAAATACATCGCAGCCGATCTTATAACCCTCAGTCCACCTTCCCGTCATCATTTACACGCTCTTCCAAAGGTGGCGTTCTCCTTTTACGGTGAAGGATAAAGCCATAGCCAATCGACAAGATCCCTGCAGAAGTCAGTGCAAATTGCCGAAGACCATAATTAAGCGCCTCGCCACGGATAATATCAATGAGTAAAACCAACATGATGACAATGATGCCACCTGTGGTCAGAATTGCAGGTGTAAGTTTGGATGGAGGGCGATGCCAAGAACGCAAATCAGGAGGCTTCGCAACAGGAAGGACTGCCAGGAAGGGGAGCACACTGAGAAGCAGTCTGGCTTGCTCATCCGCTTCGCCTAGTGCAAGGACTAAGATCGACCCAACTGCAACAAACATCAAAATATGGTCGCTAGTCTCAACCAAGAATCGGAATCCGCGAGACTCGATGGTAAGCAATAGGAGAACGATGATACCGATAAAGAGGAAAGTAGAAGTAAAAACGGTAAGAGGTTTGTACAGAGAGAGAATGAAGTGCTCTGGGGAGTGCCTATAGATCGTTGTCTGGCCAGATAGGAAATAAAATGTTTTAGAAGCGGCATCTTTTGCGCTTTTGAGGGGGTTGGCAATCCAGTACTTGAGGATTTCACGTTGGAGAATGAGACTATTCTCATAGTGCTCAGCTGTGTTTAAATTTCTCCACCCTCCAGGCTTGAGGGGGTCATTATTGGGCTCTTCCTGCAGCTCTGGAAGGGGCACCATGCGCCAGCCTCGTTGTAGATTAAATCCACTGTGGTTTGTCCATGTAACTTGCCCATGTTGAATAGCTATATAAGCATGCCATGTCCCTGAAATGAGAATAATTGGCATGAGAAGGATTGCAAAATACCTGCGCGGGAGACGCCTAAGCATGTGGTAGGCAGCCAACACCAAGACCGGCAGCAGAAAGAGCACAAAGGGGCGTGTAAGCTCTGTCATTGCAAGGATTACGCCCAAGAGTAAGCATGATGCACCGGTTAGCTTTCGCCGCCACGAGAATATCCGCGCCACCCCTCGTAGAATGAAAACGAATAGCAGTATAAGGAAAGGGTAGAAAATATCATAGACCGGTGGATTTCCGGGATGGATGAGGACTGTGCTCCATAAAAAAACAATCGAGATAAAGAAAGATGCAACCATCCTCGGTATTGAAGGGTATGCCAGGAGAATGGTCAGAAGATACACAGAAACCAGGCTCAAACGGTACAGGATTTTTGTAACAAATTGGGTATCTCCTGCGAGATTGTAGTTTAGGATTTCTGTTGCGGAGATAAGTGGGGGAACCGGTATCCGGAGATTTTTGAAAAAGCTAAAAACATCTTGAAATGTCGCTAGATCCTCAAAGAAGTAAATACGTCCCCATGTTGTAACAGGTGACCCGACCGAGTTTCGGACCAACCATGCACCAAAAATCGAGAAAGTGGCGATGAGGATGGTGGCAACCTTTTTTTCCAGTGTAAGCTTTCGCAACGTTCACCTCTTACAATAACCTGGCATTCCCATAAAAGACGGGTTCATGTTTTCAAAAAGAAACCTCCGCGGTTTAGAGTCCTGACCATACAAGCACTACGTATTACTAATCTACGAATATTGTAATCCTGAGGCGTCCTCTGTTGACACGACCATTACATATTAAATAAATTCAGCGCAATTTACACGCGACCAAACCCAATTGAGAACGGCGCAACGCTACTTCACGTAAATTCACAGAAACCGGAGGATTGACCCAGGAGGCTGGCTGCGCTTGAACAAACCGTACCAAAGGGTTACTGGAAAGAGCAAAACCAGACCCAACAACCAATATGGATACATGCCCGCGATGCTCGTACCACTGGGAGTCAGCCATAGACCAAGCCCTGCGTATAAGAAAAGGTGAAGCACGTAGAAGAAAAGCGGCGCCTGGCCGAACACGGTCAGGGGCCGGAGATAGCGCTGGCACCTTTCGCCGGCCATTGCAAAGAGACGCAGCAGGATCAGATTAAGCCCCATCGTCAGCAGTGTAAATGTCATGCTGGGTGGGTATTTGACCACGTTGAGGAAATCGATCCAGCTACTACCAAGGCGAGGTCGAATATTGCCAAACCCGCCGATGGATCGAAGCCCGATAAACGCCAAAAGAAAGAGCGTGCCCATGGATAGAGATCGATCAAAGGCGGTCTTTTCATCGTCGAGCAGCATCCTGCCAAAAACCATTCCAAATGTCACCAATTCCATCCAGGGTAAAATGGGGTAGTTCGACCACAAATTGGTGCTACCACCAGGGCGAGCCATGATCAGATTGGCGGGATCGTTGTTCAACTGCCCCCATAGATTCGGTGTGGGATGTATCAACTCTGTGCCCAGGAAGAGAAGCACCGTTAAGCCGATCAGGAAGCGATTCTCCAGCCGGAGCAGAAAACTTGCCAGAATCATGGTCCCGCCGAGTGCAAAGAGAACCCCGATATAAACGTTCAATCCCCAGCCTCCGGGGGACAGCTCCCAGGCGCGGTTAACCAGCAGCAGTTGCAGTGCCATCAAGATGGCACCCCGCATCCAAAAATGACGTCTGATCGCCCACTCGCCCCAATCCTTCGCCCTGCGCGAGTGTGCAAACAGCACCATCCCGACGCCCATGGTGAAGAAGAAACCCGGCGCGCTGAGATGGGTAACGAAGCGGGTGATAAAGGCGAGCGGCGAAGCATATCGCGGGAATCCACCACCCCACATCTCAAGTTGGGGATGCTTCTGAGCGATGAATTGATTGGCGTGATCGAGCGCCATAAACACCATGATCAGACCGCGCAGCGCATCGATCGCAAACAGCCGGGTCGACTTTGAAACCGTTATGCCAGGCAATGGCGGCGTTGTTCTTGCGGACATCGTGCCCCACCTCTAGCAAGATTGAAGCAACCAGGCCACGCGCCTTGTCATGCTCCATTCTAAGCATACGCGTGCATTTATCCGTGCACAACCCCACAAGATATTTGATTCGGCGTCTGATTCTAAAATAAATATGATACGTCCGCGCGACCCGGGGCAGTCGCAATAAGCAATGTCCATGCATCAAGCGCCGAAGCGCTTATCAAGGAAAACTTGTTTTCTCAGATCGACGCCAGAGCTCATCCTTCATCACCGATCAACAAACAGGCGGTCAGCAAAACCATGCTGAGCCGCCTCTTTTCATGAGCTGCATGTAGTCGCAGCGCTTGAGATGCATTCTCCTTAGCTTCTACGCCTACTCAATTTGCTCGACGAGGTAATTCTGGATTCCAATTTGCTCGATCTGACCGATCTGGGCCTCGATCCAATCGATATGTTCCTCCTCGTCTATCAAGATGCCTCCAAGTAGTTCGTGAGTTCCGTAGTCGCCCTGTTCCATGGCGAAACGGATGTCATCGTTGTAATCTTTGATGGCTTGGTTTTCAGCCGCCCAATCGTGCTTGAATTGAGCTTCGACATCTGCGCCAATATGGATCTCGCTCAGCTTGCTCACCGTCGGCTGGCCTTCGAGGAATAGAATGCGCCCGATCAAGGATTCGGCATGCTTCATCTCCTCGATTGCCCTTTTCTCGATCGTCTCATGAAGCCGTCCATACCCCCAATCCTCGCACATCTCGGAGTGAACCATGTATTGGTTGATCGCTGCAAGTTCATCCGCAAGGCGAGCGTTCAGTCTCTCAATGACTAGGTCGTTTCCCTTCATTACAGTCCTCCTCTCGTTATTCGTGGGTTTTATTGACGACCACTGTAGACATTTATCAACTCGGGTTGTCTCGTTTAAATCCCCACACCGGCGATTATGGAAGCTCACCGCATTAAATTAGCTGGCTCCATCCATTTTTCACACGCGACATCCCGCATATCAGTGGCGCATATCTATCTTTATTATGCATCGAAATTCTGCATAAAGGTAATCGCCTCACAAATTGCCATCCCATCTCACACCCCATAATGCGATACACCCTATCCAAGTCTCCCAACTGGTTTGAGGGATTGCCTGGGGGTTAGGGCATCGGGTAGAATTGCATCGTTCATCCACCTGTGTTGTGGAAATTGAGAGGTAACCCACCGGTAATCGATAGATCCGGTGTGTCATTACCCATGATATCCTTTCACAGGATCGCCGATAGGAACATTGTACAATTCATCCCTGGGCATCACGGGTACAAGCATCCCGAGATCGGGCATCCAATCCGCATGAACACATCGAAGGTGGCTTTGCTGGATGGTTGTCCCGTGAGCCCCTAATCCTTATTCTGAACCAACAAGGAGACCCCGAGCACATGCATGCCACACCCTTCATGAAGCGCACTTACGATGTACCACACTTTCTGCGCGACATTCGCGAGGTCATGAATCACACGGATGACATTCGTGAAGCCTCGCGTGCAGGGCGTGTGAGCAAGGCATTTCGGGAGAAGATCATGCTCGCTGTAACGTATGTGAATGGATGCCGTTGGTGCAACTATGGCCATACGCGCGCCGCGCTGCGGGAAGGCATCAGTGAGGATGAGTTGCGCCATCTTTTAGAGAGAGAGTTCGCGATGCTCCCGGAGGGTGAAGTTGTGGCCTTGGCGTTCGCCCAGCATTACGCCGAGACGGAAGGGCATCCAGAACCAGATGCCCTGCAGCGGTTAATGGAGGCCTACGGGCAAGAGACCGCGCGCGATATCCTGGCCTATATCGGCATGATCACGATGGGGAACCTGCTTGGGAACACCTTCGATGCGTTAATCAGTCGTATTCGGGGTAATCCCGCGCCTGGCAGCGCCACGCTTTCGGAATTTGGGGTGCTCTGCCTGGCCGTCCTTGTGACGCCTATCGCCTTTCTCGGGGCA
>CAYLOP010000063.1:0-16163 GCA_964385305.1 uncultured Anaerolineaceae bacterium
GATTCCAGCTCTACTTGAATCAAGGGTATGATTATTCATCATGGAGGCTATTACACTTTCCCAACAGCAAGCCTGCCGCTTCCTGGTTGCCTACCATGGGCTGCTGCCGCCTCGAAATGCATCCGGAAAATCAGGTATTCTGGCATACATTCGGCGTGTGGGCTGTATTCAATTTGATCCCCTGAATATCGTCGGCCACAACCCGGAATTAGTCCTTCAATCACGCGTGTCGGATTTTCGCCCCAACATGCTGTGGGAACTGCTTTATGAGGACAGGGCGCTTCTCGATGGTTGGGACAAGATGATGTCTATATACCCCGTAGAGGATTGGCGACACTTCAGGCGTCTAAGGGTTGCCGTGCCTCGAAGATTTGGGGATAGCCACGAAGCCATCGAGTCGATCCTCCCCGAAGTTCGACAGGAGATACAGGCGCGCGGCCCACTTTCCTCGATCGATTTAGATTTCGACAAGACCGTGGACTGGCCGTGGGGTCCGACACGGTTGGCGCGTGCCGCGTTGGAGAGCATGTATAACCGGGGTGAACTCATTATTCATCACAAAGTCCACACACGCAAAGTCTACGATTTTACACACCGACACATCCGTGAAGATCTGCTCTCCGCTGCGGATCCCAATCCGACAGAGGAGGCCTTTCATGATTGGTATGTCCAACGCCGGGTCGGGAGCGTGGGGTTGCTGTGGGGGAGGTCGGGAGAGGCGTGGCTTGCGATGCATGGCATCAAGAGCGGGGAACGAAGAGCGGCAATTGACCGGCTCCTGTTTCAGGGGTGCCTGCGAAAGGTGCGGGTTGATGGGATAAGCGCTGATCTCTTCATCCGAAAGGATGACGTGGCCTCGCTTGATATGATCGAGCAATTCGATCCCACCAATCTGCAGGCTGCGATTCTGGCACCCTTGGACAACTTGCTCTGGGATCGGAAGTATATCGAAGCACTTTTCAATTTTCGGTATAGATGGGAAGTGTACAAGCCGGCGGGGGAGCGTGAGTTCGGATACTACGTGCTTCCCATCTTGTTCGGGGATTCATTCGTAGCTCGATTCGAGCCGGGACGTGACAAGCAGAGTGGAGCGCTTCTAATCAAGAATTGGTGGTGGGAACTCGACGCGCATCCAACAGAGCAAATGCGCAAAGCCATTATTAACTGCTTCCAACAATTCCTCGCTTACCTCGAGGCAGAGTCTTTTCATCTTGACGACGCGCTAGCAAAGCAAAAAGGGATCGAGTGGCTGGTTCCTGGGTAGCGTTGTGGAGGATGGTGGATATAAAACGTGTAGGTAGCCCCTCTTCAATAGTAGGGTTACAATGGACTGCGTCAACCTCACATCATCGGTAATTCATCACGCGTGGGTATAGCACACCTCGGAAGTAGCTTTCTGTATAGAATCAATAGACCTAATTGAGCGTATTTTACGTGGGGTCACCGTACTAAAGCAGAGGAGCGATGGAGACAACGACTTTAATATCGCTTGAAGACCAATACAACGCACACAACTACAAGCCACTGGATGTCGTCCTTGAGAGAGGCGAGGGCGTCTGGGTTTGGGATGTCGAGGGCAAGCGCTATATGGATTGCCTCAGTGCTTACTCCGCTGTCAACCAGGGACACGCCCACCCGCGCATCCTGAAAGCGATGACAGAGCAAGCGGCGAAGCTGCCGCTGACCTCGCGCGCATTTCGCAACGATCAATTGCCGCAGTTCGCACGGGAATTGTGTGACCTAACGGGCTACGAGATGATGCTCCCGATGAACACGGGCGCAGAAGCCGTGGAGACGGCGTTGAAAGCGGCGCGCAAGTGGGGTTATGAGATCAAGGGTGTGCCGGATGGCGAGGCGGAGATCCTCGCGTGCACCGGCAATTTCCATGGGCGCACTATTACGATTATCTCTTTCACATCTGAAGAGCAGTACCGGGAGGGATTCTCACCTTACACGCCGGGATTCCGACTGATACCGTATGGCGATATAAGGGCGCTGGAGGGTGCGATCACGTCCAATACCGTCGCTTTTCTAGTGGAACCCATCCAAGGCGAGGGCGGGGTGATCGTGCCTCCCGAGGGGTATCTCAGGAGCGTCCAAGAGCTTTGCAGCCAGAGAAATGTGCTTCTCATCGCAGACGAGATTCAAACAGGCCTCGGGCGAACGGGGAAGCTTTTTGCATGCGATTGGGAGGACGTCAAGCCGGACGTGGTGGTGATTGGCAAGGCGCTTTCGGGCGGCTTCTACCCGGTCTCAGCCGTCCTCGCAAGCCGGGAGGTGCTGGGGGTCTTTCGACCTGGCGACCATGGATCCACCTTCGGTGGGAATCCCATTGGATGCGCTGTAGCGAGGGAGGCGCTGCGTGTGCTCGTTGAAGAGGGATTGTTCGAGCGAGCTGCAGAATTAGGCGATTACATGCTGACACGCCTCGAAGCGATCCCGAGTTCTCGAATTCAAGATGTGCGGGGGAAAGGACTTCTCATTGGTGTCGAGCTGAAACCGGATGCCGGCGGGGCTCGGCGGTTCTGTGAAGCGTTGAAAGACACTGGTCTTCTCTGCAAGGAGACGCATGAGAATGTGATCCGATTTGCGCCACCGCTTGTCATCACTCGCGAAGAGGTGGATTGGGCGCTGGAGCGTATCGAGGAGATCCTGACGTCGCTTTAAACCAATATGCGCAATGAAGCCGATTTACAGATTGGGTTGTTTTCCGAAGGGGTTGCAGACCCCTTCGATTTCGTTTCCTAACAAAGTCACGCAGGGTTGATCGGCGCGTTGCCGCACCGGGAGTATTTGTATGTCAGCACCGGGCGCATTTTAGACGAGTGTAAATGGATCCTGCATCGATCTCTAAACAGTTGACGTTTCATGGGTATCGTGCTTTATTTCCGATGTCAAGGAGGCATCATGAGCGAGAACAGGTTACTTTACCTCTCCCAGGCCGGTGTCGAGTCGGTCGGGCTGACGATGGCAGAGATTATTGATGCATTAGAACAGGCTTTTCATGAGAAGGGCGAGGGCCGTGTAGAGATGCCGCCTAAACCGGGCATCCATCCGGGTGAAGGCGACAACTTCATCCACGCTATGCCAGCCTACATCCCGGCGTTGAAATCTGCCGGGGTTAAATGGGTAAGCGGTTTCCCAGAGAATTACAAGCGGGGTCTACCCTACATAACTGGCCTGCTCATCCTCAACGATGTCGAGACCGGATTGCCGATCTCAGTGATGGACTGTGTCTGGATCACCGCTATGCGTACGGCAGCAGCAACAGCAATAGCGGCACGGCATCTTGCGAGACCTGAGTCGAAAGTTGTCGGCGTGTTGGGATGCGGTGTGCAGGGTCGTACAAATGTAGAGGCGCTAGATGTGCTCTTCCCACTAGAGCGAGTAATGGCCTACGATGTGGACGAGGGAGTTGCACGCGCCTACGCCGAGGATATGAGCGGTCGTTTCGATCTTGATGTGACCGTCGTGAGTCATCCTGAGCAGGCAGTGAAAAGCTGCGATATCGTCGTCACAGCCGGGCCAATATTGAAGGAACCGCATCGCACCATCTTGGCCGGTTGGATGGAAGAGGGGGCATTTGCCTCGTTGGTGGATTTTGATTCATACTGGCACCCCGATGCGATGAAACAGGCGGCAAAATTCTGCACGGATGATATTCCGCAACTGCTGCACTACAAGGAGGTTGGTTACTTTCAGGATATTCCGCCGATCTATGCCGATCTAGGCGCGTTGGTCACAGGTGAGAAACCGGGGCGCGAGACGCCCAAAGAGCGCACGATGACGGCCAACCTTGGCCTTGCGCTGGACGACATGGCCGTAGCGCCTCTGATATACAAGCTGGCAATTGAAAAAGGTATCGGGACCTGGTTGGAGCTCTAGTATTGTGGCTCGGCTGGCGACTATCGGAGAACATTGCATCCTTGAGATAGGCACAGTCATTTTAGGGGATGTGGTTGAACGTGCCCGTTATTGCGTGTAGCCACAATAATTATGCAGTTTGGATCCGTAATTGATGGACTGGACACGGCAAAACCATAAAGATCCGACCGTGGAAATCAAGAACTCACCGGTGGATCGATGACATTTGCTGCGGCGTTTGCAATCATTGTAGGTATAGGCATGATTGGACAATGGACATTTTCGTTGATCTCCAAGCAAGTACCGGAGATTCAAGATGAACCCATTCGGATTGCTTTTCACATCGCGGCGGAGATGGCGACCGCATTGTGCTTGATCGTCGCAGGAATTGGACTTATAGCAGCCCAACACTGGGGCGCATACGTCTTTCTCGTCGCGGTTGGCATGTTGTTCTATACTGCCATCGTCAGTCCAGGCTATTTTGCACAGCGGGGCCAATGGATATGGCTGGGAATTTTCTTGGTCTTGATCATCCTTGGTCTTATCAGCATCGTCCTTGTTGTCTGACTTGTCTGGGTGGTTGTCTTTGAAATGCTGAGAAGGTTGGATGTCGATAATTCATGATAAGCGTTTCCTGGTTGCCGTATTCCTCGTCGCCGAGATCGTCGCCACGGGAATGGGGATGGGCGTGCCGATATTCAACATCCTTCTGGGATTTGTGGTGGGGTGGTATCTTCCACGCGTCTTATCGATGCAATCCTTGCGGCTTTCTCGTGCGTTTCAAGGGGTGCTGCGCGTTGCCTTGCTCACCTCCAGTTTCACTGTCCTTCTCATGGCGGTCATTTGGCTACCGACGATCAACATACTTATCGAGCCTGGACGGGATCTAGCCAACTTCGGCATTCCGATGATCCTTTACGAACCACGGGCAAGCTTCATTGGATGGATTGTCCTCATGGTCTTGATATCACCGTTTCTTCAGGTCCTTACAACCGTGTTCGGCGCGAGTGTGTTCATGGCGCGTGCGGTAGCAGAAAACCAGGACGATGCTGCGAGCGTAACGCATCCATCAGCCGAGTAGCTCTCATTCGTATTATCACTGTCACAGCCTTGCAGTCTCTACCTCGCTGCATCCAATTTCATGGGAGGGGAAAAGATGCCCGTTCAATCGGAATTCAGTCTCAAGGTGGGGGAATCCACGCCGATAAAAAGAGGTTTTTTCCGGGATCAGAGACTCGTTTATGCGGGGATGCCTGATGAGAATGTCTATTCCTTTGCTCTCACCTTCACACAAGGCTACAACTCATCGGCGTATAATCTATACTTCCTGGCAAACAACTATGAATTGACGCTGCTTGATCAGCGTCTGATCATCCTGCGAGTAGATCCGCATCAGATCCGATTTCGTTTCGAGCGTTGAAAGGAGCATGAGCGAGCAACCTTGTGCTGATCGAGACAGCGCTGATGGAGGCAAAGCAGTCGCTGTGCATATGGGGGCTTGAGGATGGATATTCTCTCTCATAATCGAGATGCCTGGGACCGATATGTCGAGCAGGGCAACCGCTGGACAGTACCTGTGAGCCATGAGGAGATTCAGGCCGCGCGACGCGGAGATTGGCAGATCTACCTGACCGAAAGCAAGCCCGTTCCGAGAGCATGGTTTCCGGAGTCGCTCTCCGGCGTGGAGGTCCTTTGTCTTGCGTCGGGAGGCGGTCAGCAGGGTCCGATCCTGGCGGCTGCCGGTGCGAGTGTGACGGTCTTTGATAACGCCCCCAAACAACTCGAGCGCGATCGCCAGTTGGCTGCGCGGAAAGGCCTCGCGCTGGAGACCATGCTGGGTGACATGCGTGATCTCTCCGAGTTCTTGGACAAGCGCTTCGATCTGATTGTCCATCCTGTATCGAATCTGTTCGTCTCGGATGTTCATCCGGTTTGGGCTGAGGCCTACCGCGTACTCCGGCCAGGTGGATATCTACTCTCAGGTTTTCTGAATCCCGTAGAATACATCTTCGATCCGAAAGCAGCTGAGCGGGGTGAGTTCATCGTGAAATATTCGCTCCCTTACTCCGATGTTGAGAGTATATCGGAAGAGGAGCGGCGTGATCGATATGGGAATGATGAGGCGATTGAATTCAGCCACACGCTCGACGATCAGATTGGTGGTCAGCTTGAAGCAGGTTTTGTGCTGGTTGTTTTTTATGAGAGCCGCCGGGAAAGCGAACCCATCGCAAAGGTTATGCCTTCGTACATAGCTACGCGTGCTGTGAAACCTGAGACAAGTGTGTAGCACATCATTCGCTGTCTTAACCCGCACCAGAATGCAAGGTTCAAACAGCTGCCATAATCCCGGTCAGTTCGCGCCCATAGCATGCGAGCGAACCATGATTTGTCACGCCGAGTGCCTCTCGCAGCAAGTATTAATATTGCATTAATCCCCTGAAAGTCCTCTTGATGATCGCCTGTATCGGCTGGTAAACTCTAAAAACGTGGTTTGCGGCGCCGCAAACCACGTTTTATATAAATCCCATATGCGAATGCTGCCTCTAAAGGTTGTGGTAGTAAATCTAGTCGCATGATGAAGGTTTGTTTGCATGTCCCTGAATTGGATCAAAACGGCTTCAAGTGTATTGATGGCTTTATCGATGGTTTCCGTGGGAGGGCCGCTCCTGGGCGAGTTGGTAGCAACGAGCGCACCGATCTTCACACTCCGTGATTCACGCTCCGTCAAGGCTTTGGGTCTTGCGTACGAAACCGTTTCTTTCTTGACAAGTGATGGGCTCACCTTGCGGGGGTGGCTTTTCCTAGCAGAGAATCAGGACGCCCCAGCGATCCTTTACGCACCCGCAACCTCCCAAGATTTGCGTTCCGGCATCTCGTTGGTTTCGCCGCTGCATAAGGCCGGTTTCCATGTGCTGCTATTCAGCTATCGTGGGCATGGCTTCAGCGATGGGAACCGTTTCGGTTTCACCTACGGTGCGCTGGAGAGTGTGGATGTGGACGCTGCTGTGCGCTATCTCACCGAAGCGCGCGGGCTCGATCGCATCGGCGTGATGGGGCATTCGGCGGGCGCTGTGAGTGTGATACTGAGTGCTGCGCGTAATCCAGACATCGACGCCGTCGTGGCAGCCTCGCCGTTCAACAACGTGGAGGAGGTTTGGGAAACCAATCGGCCGGCAATATTCCCCAAGCCAATGCTCGATATGGCGATGAGCTTTTCGGAATTACGCAAAGGGTTCTCACGGGATGAAGTACGCCCTGAGGATGTCATCGCACACATCTCTCCCCGACCCTTCCTGCTCATCCATGGCAGTGAAGATAGGCGGGTCACCGAAGAGCAGGCGATGCCTTTATTCTCTGCAGCAGAGGCTCCCAAGCAGATGTGGATCGTGGATGGCGCCGACCACGCCGAAATACGTTCGCCTGTACTGGATGAGCTGGTGGGTGACATCATCGAGTTTTTCAATGGAGCATTCCTTGGGCAGGCTGATAAGGTGTCACACCAAAGCGTTAAACGTGTCTGAGGAAGGCCCCTTTGCGCTACAAACCTCGCTTGAGTTGGTTAGACCCATGCACAATGTCGGATATAACAATTATTTGGCTTGAAAGAGACCTTCGGGCTGGTTGCGGATTAGGCCGCCCAACAATCAAGCCTCTAGATACAAATATAGCGCAAGTGGACTACGTTGACGTGTATCTCGACGGTCATGGTTAAACCGAATGAGATGGTCAGCCTTTGCCAAGGAGAGATAGCAGTGCATATTGTGACCGATAGTGGTGCAGACCTCACCATGGATCCCGAGGAACGAACCGTAAACAACATCCACATCGTGCCTCTCAACGTCACCCTGGATGGCAAGACGTATCGTGAAGGTATAGATATATCGACGAACGAATTCTATCGCCTGCTTGTCGCGAGCGATAACATGCCCACCACATCCCAGCCTTCCGCGGGGGATTTTGCTGAAGTGTATCGAAGACTTGCGGCGGACGGCCGAGAGATCCTGTCGATTCACATGTCCTCCGGATTGAGCGGAACTTACAATGCCTCACTTGCGGGGGCCGAGATGGTGCCGGAAGCGAAGGTGACGCATGTCGATACCAAGACTCTTTCGGCCGCGACCGGTTGGCAGGTCGAGGCGGCGGCCAGGGCGGCCAAGGCTGGTTGGGCAGTGGAACGCATTCTCGCCATGATCAAGCGCATCGGCGAGGCGAGCGACAGTATATACACGCTCAAGGAACTCAAATACCTGATCCATGGCGGGCGCATCAGCCACATGAAAGGTTTGATTGCATCGACCTTGAAGATCAAACCGTTAATCGGTGTCGAAAAGATGAATGGGACCTACGTTCAATTGGGGATGGCGCGCTCCTTCAGGCGTGCTGTAAAAGAGTTGGGTGAGTATATCTCAAGGTTCCACCGACAAGGTATTGAGCTAAAAGTTCAGGTATTACATGTGGACAACCCCGAAGGGGCCGAGATGCTCCAGGAGTATGTGGATAAAAGGTTCAAGTGCAACTGGCTGCCGACCGGACCGATGTCATTGGTCTTAGGCGCGCATACCGGGCCCAGCATGGTGGGCATCGCCTTCGCACCGCTAGCGATGCTGGAGGGCGTCCCCTAGAACTGAGTGAGTTTTCATGCGGTGAATCCAACTAATGTTGCCGGCACCGCATGCGTGCACATCGAGTAATGCAGTTTGGCTCGATGTGCCTTGATTTAATGGAGATACCATTATCGGTAGGCGCGCCTGGCATGTATTCATCAAGGCCTCACTCAACCTGAAGCGATGATGGATCAATCTTTCAATCAACATCGGGAGGTCACTCAAACTAGGGTATCGCATTGAGAGGAGCCGGTGGGTGCGGTTCTTGCGGTCGTCTAGTAGCCTGCTAAGATAGGTGGTGAGAAAATAACCAAGTGCGAAACGGGATTCTGTGGCGTGGTGCGCCTAGGGGATTCATAATCATCTAACCCGACGTACAGACTGCAAGCTGTGTATGGATGGTAGGCTTCCCATTCCAGAAACGGCCGTAGTAGAAGCCGGATAAGGTGAGTGATTCACGTGGCACCAACGTTGTTCCCTAAAAAGGTAAGGGAGACTCAAAATGCGCATGATTGATATGGACACATGGCCTCGAAGGAAGCATTTCGAGGTCTACAATGCCTATGATTATCCCCACTTCAACCTCTGCGCACCTATGGACATCACAATCTTTTATCCAGCAGTCAAGGATGCAGAGTTTTCCCTCACGGTTGCGATCACCTACATACTGTCAACTGCAGCCAATGAGATACCAGAATTTCGCTATCGGGCACGCGGGAAACAAGTGATCGAATACGAGATGGTTCACCCCTCGATCACCGTTCTCACGGAAGGAGATTTGTTCAGCTTCTGCACCATAGAATTCGAACAGGATTTTCGGCATTTTGCGATTCGGGCGCAGGAGAGAATCGACCAAGTTAAGCGCAACCCGACCCTGGAAGACGAGCCTGGTCAGGATGATCTGCTCTTCATGACGAGCATCCCTTGGGTCGCTTTCACCACCATGATGCATCCCATCCATATGCATCCAGCAGACTCGGTGCCTCGGATTGCATGGGGGAAGATCTACGGAGATGGAGCGAGCTTGAAGATGCCTCTCTCGGTACAGGGGCATCATGGGTTGATGGATGGGCTGCATGCCGGTCGCTATTACGAGAAAGTTCAAGAGATGCTCAATCATCCGGAACGTATATTGAATGCGCAAATGGATCATGGTGTCTGACATAGAGAATATCAAATCTCCCAGAATCTACTCTTTATACGAACGACCGCGTTAGGCATCGAGATAATCTGGCTATGATACGTATTAATGTCGAACGAGCCACTCACTTCGTGCTTGCTAAGCAGCATCTGACTCCCAAATCGCGCGCAGACGATGTACTCTCTGTGACACACGATGCCGGCGGGTTGCATGCCACCGCGGTATCCACACCTTATCTCTCCCTGCTAGCGAGGATGTCGAATTTTTCCAGGGCTGATCTTGATCGCGAATTGTACGAGCGGCAGACGCTTGCGAAGATCCGCTGTGTGCGCAAGACAATTTTTATCCAACCCGCCGATAGGATCCCAGCCTTCTATGCTGCGACTGCGAGCGTGGTTGCCGGCGCCTCCGAGCGCTTCATGCATGCACGGGGGGTTTCACGACAGCAATTCGAGCGTATGCGGTCCGAGATCCTCGCATTGCTGCACGGCACAGAGATGACTGCATCCCAGATCAAGGACCATCTAGGCACTGATGTCCATGTGCCCTCCATCCTGTATGTCTTGTGCGATCGGGGCGAACTGATCCGAGCACGGCCACTCAGCTGGAGGGATAAACGACATAGCTATGCGCTCTTTCGAGATTACTTCCCCGACCTCGATCTGAATGCCCTCACAGAAGACCAGGCCAAATGCTTGATCACCCAACATTATTTGGAAGCCTTTGGGCCCGTTTCGGAAGCCGATATCGCATGGTGGACGGGGTTTGGGTCACTTGATGTGAGGCGCACGCTGGAGGCGATTGCTGAGCAAGTCGAGGAGGTTGAAATCCCGGATCTGGGTGAAAGATATTTGCTTCTTAAGTCGGATGTGCCTTCGATCCAGCAGATGACGATTCCAGAAGAACCCGTAGTAAATTTTCTTCCCGTACTGGATCCTTTCCTGATGGGGTACAAACATCGCGAACGATTTCTCCATGCTAGACATCAAGCCCATCTGTTCGATCGCTCCGGGAATGCCACCTCAACCATCATCCTATCTGGTCGTGTAATCGGCGTGTGGGATTATGAGGCAAGAGGGACACCCGCGATCAAGGTCTATATTTTCGATGAAGTTCTCAATGAGATTCATGACCATATTGAGATGGGGGCACGTGCGCTCGGTCTCTTTGTGTTTGGCGAGAATGTAAGTGTGATGGCTTGCTCGACCATGACGCCCCTGACGGAACGGACGGCGGGGAGTATGATGTCCCCCTTAAAGGGTTTCTAGCAAAGGTCCGGATGTCGCCTGTTGATCGAGTTTTCTAGCCTGCTTGTTCTGTTAAGAAGATATATCGATATCTCCTACCTTTGAGATTCGCAAGGGCTTCTTATCCCCTGCTCGATCGGATCGCCAACGCTATACAATGTTTCCCTTGCAAAGGGCAGGGGTTTATTGTAAAAAGGGCAATCTTGCTATTAACCTTCCGTAGAAGTTCTGGAATCCTGACTTGACCACCATGGGCTTCTTCACACGAATGCTTGTGTGCTCGCGTGGGGGGAATTTAGATTACAAAGCGATTAACCCCTGAATAGGGATCGGGGAGGTGCGCATATGGACCGTGCGCGTCATTTTTGGAGACATACACATTCAAGACCCATCCGACTTCTGTACGTCGTCGTAAGCGTGCTCTGCCTTTGTCTCTGGGTGTTCGGCACAGCCGCAGCAGAGCCCTTGCGAGATCTCGGTTTGTGGGTTAAGCCAGGTGATCCGGAATCAATTCCGGCGGATGGATCGAGCAAGACCCATCTGCTTGTAGATCTCGATCATTGTTCATGGGTGGGAAGCGCCAGCTCGGATGGCACCTTCCAACTTCAGGTGTCCACAACCCTGGGATCGATCAGTCCTGGGTTTGCGTCGAATCTTGATTTCAATCCCTTCCCGCCCGAACTGACTCTCACTGCTGGAACCACTTCAGGCACAGCCACGATTCAGGCTAAGTTGGACTATTGCCCTCCAGGTGGTGTGATGGCTTTTGGCGTATGTAGCGATCCTGAATCGCAAGGAAAGTATCCCACTTGTGTTGGGACGGCACAGGTTGAAATAGTACCTTATACAGCTCCTGGTGCTGCCGAGAGTAGCGAAAAGGATGAGGAGGAGGCTGAGGAGGGCGAGAGCAAGGAATTCAGCGCAGGTATGACATGCTCACCGCCCTCACCAATCGTGGGGCAGACGATCACCTGCACAGTATCGGTGAAAAACGCCGCGGAGGGGGAAGACCTTTCCTACACCTGGTATCTGGAAAACGCCGCTGGCGTCACGACATCGAACCACACTTACTCCTGGCCCGCCAATGAAAGCGGGGGGCATAGCATCGTAGTCGAAGTGTTGGGGGACAACCGCTGGACGCGCGCATCGATCGATGTGAACGTGCTCGGGGAGGATGAGAAGCCGGTTGAGAGTGACACCGAAGCAGAGGCGGAATCAAGCGTCGACGATCTCGTTAAAAATCTGACAGTATGGTTGACCGCTGGAGGGATCAAAGAGGCAGATCCGGCGAAGGTGGTTGCTGGCGGCGGCGCGGCAGCCGTGTTGATCGCCACTTGGCTCATCATCAACAATCGCTCGGGCGTTCCGATGGACAAGCTGGAGATGGCTTTGGGGCGCTGGCGATGGGAGCAGCGCGGCGGCCCTGCAGTTGCCGGCGGAGAGCCCCCATCGGATTTGCCTGAAGGCGGGAAGATCCCCCCTAAAGGCGAGAAACCTGGTTCGCTCCCTGAAGGCGATCGTATAAAACCTGGTGCGGGTGCGGAGGCGAGGGTCCAGCCTGGCGCGCAGGAAGATGGGAAAGTGGGTGTGAGTGCAGAGGGCGAGCGACCACCGGCGGCGCAAGCCGCGCCTCCAGCCGAGGATGAGCCGGCCAAGCCCGCCGTAAAGCCTGCAGCAGGGGAGAGCGGCGAGGAGCAGGCGCTGCGGCATGTGCGCGATATGCAGGACCTCGACGACGCAGTCGATCGCACGAGCAAGGGGGTGAAGGAGTTCATCGATAAAATTCCAGAAGAACTCCGCAACTCACAGAAATGGAAAGATCTGGTTGCGCCCAAGCTGAAAAAACTGGAGGATTTGCTCTCGAAAGCAAAACTTGACAAGGGACGAACATGGCTCGACCGGGCGGAAAAGTTGCTCGAGCTTCGAAAGGAAGCGGAGCGCGATCTGGCGCACCTTCAGCCTGATGCACGCGAGGCGGTGATCTGGACGGAGCGGACCCTGCGTGTGTTGTCCAATATCGCAACTGATGCCTTTAAGGTGATGGTGACCGACCGTGCGAAAGACGCCGGCAACGCCATTCTCCCCAAGGATGCCGCAGAGAAGTGGGGAAAGGCGATGGATGAGCTTCATAAGGAAATGGAGGGCTTGGGTGACGGGATATCGAAGGCTGTTCGCCAAGGGGCCTTCAATCTGACCAGGGGGAAGAGCTTCGGCGAGGCAGTCGATGAGATGAAGCGCTCCAGTTCGCCAGTGATCCGGCAAGAGGCGCAAGATCTAGAGAACATGAAATCAGGACCGCGTGAAGTAAAGGTGGAGTATCCACGTTTCATGGAGAGGGGCACTAAGAAGGTCAACGACCTCTGGACAAGATTCAAGAAATCGCTTCCGCCACCACCGCCGATCAAAAAGTGGCTTGGATGGAAATGACCTGTGTTTCAAGGAGGGTAGAGCATGACGGATACGGCGTACGCGCAGTTGGAAAGAGCGTGGCGAAGCGGTGATCCAGCCAGCCTGGGTGACGCTCATATGGCGATCGTGGAGACGTTGGTTACAGACTACGATATCGATGCTGATCGAAGCATCCGTGAGGTCGCTCTTGAGAGCATCCAGGAGCATCTGGACGGGGCTTTTACGGCTTTCAAGGAGCTGGATGATCCCTTGCGCAACGCTTATGCATCGGTAACGCAGGCCGCGGCTGCTGCGGAATTTGCCGCTTCTTCTCAGGATCCCGATGAACGGACGATGTATTTCTACCAGGCGATCGATTCGAGCGAGAAAGGTCTTACCGAGCTTTATCGGTTCGATTCTGTAGGCTTCGACTTAGTTACTACGATGTGCAGTCAAGTGCTCGGCGTTCTCGCGCGTCTGCGCGGTTTGGATATGCCGCTAGACCGCCAGGCCGCGATCGATGAGATGATCGGGGGCGTGAGCGAGTTGATGGGTGAGGCGCTGGCGAACGACTTCCGCTTCCGCAACGAAGGGATGGATCGCGTTCATACGGCGCGTTTGGTGGGGTTGTTAGCGGATATGGAGGAAGATCCCGATGAACGGCTGGATACGCTCCGTGTGCAGTTCGACCTGGTCATGGATGCTGCAGAGACTTTAAGGGATACGAGCGCAACGGAGGATGCCGAAGCGAGTCTGAAGTGGGCAAGGGAATTAAAAATGCAACTCCAACACCTCCAGGCGCAGCGCGCGCGTGAGCCAGCGGCCGTGGTGTGCCCAACTTGCGGGCATGAGAATGTGCCCGGCAGCAAGTTTTGTGCACAATGTGGCGCGCAATTAAGCGGCGAGACGGAATAGACTTCTGACGACGGATAGGGCATCCATCCACCTGCCGGCATGCATGACGGAAAAGACGAATCATCGAGCGCGGTGCAGAACGAGGAGCTACGCATGGACATCATCTTAAAACTGGTGGGTTTCATAGCCGCAATGGTCGCTGCCGGTATGACGGTTGTGATGCTCTTGACGTTCCGAAAACCGCGACGCATTACGCCATTGTCCCTGCTGAGTTCCGTCCTTCTCAGTGGGATCCTCCTGCCGATCTATGTCTGGATCAGCGGCGTCCCCATCAATCTTTACGTAGGGTTTCCATTCCTCTATCTTGGCCTGTTGGTAGGTTTCTTGCGCGGCCAGACGACCCAACTGCGCTATGTTGGGGATGAAGTCGTTGGGCAACATTCATGGCTGTTCTTGCTGGCCTGGGGCTCCTCCCTCGTGCTAAGCCAATTGCTCAACCTCTTCGGGGGAGGATTGTTCGCCTCCCTTGGGTTACTACCTGTCTTCCTCTCCACGGGGACCCAGATCGGCATTTATGGGAACCTGCTCTTACGCCGGATCGCAATGGTGGGACCCGATTTGGAGCAAGAGGGAATCAGCAATACAACCTTCAACCGTGCAATTGGATGGGGTTTCGGCGTCATGATCCTGCTTCTGCTATGCTCGTCGACCATCCTGAGCATTTCCACCGTCGAGTTATTCCAATCCGCACCTGCCGAAGCGGCGCAAGCTGAGTTCGCTGACACACAGACAAGTGCCAATGAGATAGGAGTTTCTCCTCCTATCGAACCGGAGATTGCAGCGACCCCTACTGAGACGCCGCTATTCCGTCCGACCGAAGTGCTGATATGGACGCGACCAGATTGGGCTTTTCTGGTGGAGGGTCCTTATGAGCTGTATGCCGTCGATGTGGAGATCCTGCAGGCGCGCAAAGTCACGGAAACACCGGTGACGACGATCTACACACCTGAACTTTCACCCGATGGACGTACGCTAACCTACATGAGGCGGGTGGACGAGAATACCGATATTTATGCTCGCCCACTCGTCACCGGTGAGCCCATTCGTCTGACAGACAATCCCGGGTTTGATACGAGTCCAGCCTGGTCGCCGGATGGAGCGTGGATCTTGTTTCGTTCCGACCGGGAGGGAAGCCATCATGTCTATCGGATGAGACCCGATGGATCCGAACAGGCGAGTCTATACTCCAACTCGCTTCAGATAGACTCCCCGACGTGGTCTCATGACGGCAGTCGGATCGCTTTCTACGTGGGGTCGGAGGGTGAAACGGAACTCTACGTCATGAATGCTGACGGGGGCAATGTGAGTCAAATAACGCAAAAGCCGGCAGGCTGGGATTGGCAACCCTATTTCCCAACCTGGTCGACCGACGATCGCCTTATCCTGGTTGCGTACTACGATGAGCAGTTTGATACGCAGACTGTCGCAGTTCGGACCGATGGCAGCGGACAAGATCCGCTGGGAAACACATTGGACAACATGGAAGTAAGTTGGTCGCCCAACGGAGCAGAAGTGGCCTACACAGCTACGCATATAGAAGGCGATATATGGCAAAACCAAATCTATAAAATGAATGTCAACGGCAGCAGCGCCGTCAATCTTTCGAACAACCTTTATGATGATTCGTTGCCGGTTTGGTCACCCGACGGTCGCTGGATCGCGTATGAATCCATGGGAGACGTGTTCACCCTGGGTGCTGAGTTTATGTGGGAGATCTTCGCCATGCGATCGGATGGATCCGATCAGCGGCGCCTGACGAAAAACCTATGGCCAGAGGACTATCTGCCGACGAAAGTACTGTGGCCGTAGATCGATGGCTTGTGTGTTGGCAGGGGATTAATTAATGAACGGTATGGTTAGAGAAGGGATGGAGGAGAATTTGAAGCATGACCGGAACGGATAGTAACGCCTACCTGGTTATCGAGAGCGGCCCGTCCGCCGGGCAGCGTGTGCCCATCGATCGGGTCGAGTTTACGGTGGGTCGATCGGACAGGAATGCACTCA
>CAYLOP010000064.1:0-16119 GCA_964385305.1 uncultured Anaerolineaceae bacterium
CTTGCCGGGGGCATTCACTTTCGCATACTTGCTGCCATATCCGATTTGGCTCCGGTGGCTGGGTGCGATCCTGCTTTCGATGGGCATCGCGTTGCTGTGGTTATCACACCACTACCTCGGCGTAAGTTTCAACTCCCTGGTGGTCGTGAAAGAGCGTTCCTTCATCGAGAGCGGACCCTACCGCTGGATCAGACACCCCATCTACTCGGCTTATTTTATGAATTACATTGGTGGTGGACTGCTGGCGAGCAATTGGGTCCTAACTTTCATCCCCGTGATCCTCTTTGGTGTATTGGTTCAACAGCGTGTGGGAAGGGAGGAGGAATCCCTCATCGAGCAATTTGGGGAGGACTATCGCGCCTACATGACTCGCACAGGCAGATTCTTTCCGTGGGTTAGATCTTCGCGCTAGCTGGAGGGGAGGTGTGTGCAAGTGATCGAATTGCCCGAAGCAAGCGGATCGTATTTGGAAATCAGGGCAATGCCTCACACCGCTTTGCGTTCTACAGCCAGCCTCCACAGCCCTATGAAACCATCCTTGAAGGTAAACAAATCAGCGGAGCCACCGACCATGGCTCTGCAATTCTGATATCGCTTGAGCCGGATTATGTGCTTGTGCTCGGGGGTGGTGGCGAGAAGATCTTGCACCACCAAAACGATGAGACGTTTCCTAAGAAATACCATCTCTTGCTTAAATTCCATGATGACACATGGCTAACGGTCACCGTTCAAGGGTGGGGGAATGCCATGCTCTTGCTTCAATCCGAAGCCAGCACACACTCTCATATTGGTAAAAGCAGGGTCTCACCACTGAGCGATGCCTTTACCTTCAAGCATCTTCAGGGCTCAATTTCAACACTTGACGAGAGCGATCCAAGGAGCATCAAGTACTTCCTCATCGGCGAGCCCGGCGTCTGGGGCGTGGGGAACGGCTACCTGCAGGACATCCTCAACCGCGCCAAAATCCATCCCAGGAGAAGGGCAGCAGAGCTCAGCAATGATGAAAGAAGGGTGCTTCACCAGGAGATACGCGAAACGCTGAGTCAGGCAGTGGATCAGCGCGGTCGGGACACGGAGCGCGATCTCTATAACCTGCCAGGATCGTACCGGTGCATTATGGATCGCAGGAGTGTGGGCCAGCCCTGCTCCGGTTGTGGGACACCCATTGAGAAGATCCGTTACCTTGGGGGTGCATGCTACATTTGTCCACAATGCCAGGGTTAACCGCTGAATCCTGCTATCGGGTCGAAGCATCCCTCTTGTAAAAATCGGGATCACCGTCCCTTCTTCTGCCGGAGGAAGACGATGAGCAATGGGGTGATCAAACAACCGTGATCCTAAGTGTGTTTATGAGGTAGGGTATAGGGGACAATCCATGTCCGATTTACCCTTCAATGAACCCGCAGCGCACATCGCATCTGTGCAGCAATTTGTTCTAACGGAGTGACACTCCCCTAATCGCATACAGGTTGAATAGAAAGGAGCAGATCATGCCTCGAGTGATTCATTTTGAATTCCCCGCCGACGATCCCGAGCGGGCCATCGCTTTCTACGAGAACGTATTTGGCTGGAAGATTGAGAAGTGGGAAGGTCCGATGGAGTATTGGCTGATCATGACAGGTCCCGAGGAGGAGCCTGGCATCGATGGCGGATTGACCCGCCGTACGGAACCTGGCATGGGCACGGAAAATACCGTCGGCGTTGCATCGATCGATGAATACCTGGTGAAAATCGAAGCCAACGGTGGGAAGCTCCTACGACCGAAGTCAGCCGTTCCTGGGGTAGGCTATCTGGCCTATTGCCAGGACACCGAGGGCAACTCATTCGGCCTCATGCAGGAGGACACAAGCGTACAATAGGGTTCCTGTATCACACCCCAAAGGGTTTCGATCCATGACATGGAGGGCAGCGATACGCCCTTTTCATTTTATTGTTTATCATTCCATCATGGTTCGGCCTTAGCGGAATATGCATCTCAGGGTAGACTTCACTTCAACCATATTCAACTGAGAACTGAGGATTCCATCATGAAGAAAAGGCCCACCTTACACACGGAGCGTCTGATTCTGCGGCCCTTTTCCCCTCAGGATGCACTTGATGTGCAGAACCTGGCGGGCGAGCGCGCCATCGCCGCGACCACGCTCAGCATCCCGCATCCTTATGAGGATGGCATGGCGGAGGAATGGATCGGACACCATCAGGTGCGTTTTGATAGCGGTGAGTCGGTCGTTTTTGCGATCACACTTCGGGAGGGTGGGGCGCTCATTGGGGCGATCGGTTTTGAATTGCAGAAGGAACACAGTCGAGCAGAGATGGGTTACTGGGTGGGCGTGCCGTATTGGAATCAGGGCTACTGCACTGAGGCCGCGAGAGAGATGCTTCGCTACGGATTTAAAGAGCTTGGCTTAAACCGCATTACCGCAACATATTTCCAAGGCAACCCCGCCTCGGGTCGGGTGATGCAGAAAATCGGTATGCAGCACGAAGGGACGTTGCGCCAGCATGTCCGTAAGTGGGGAGAATACAAGGATCTGGAGTTTTACGCGATTTTGAAGTCGACTTAGAAAGTTCTGCTTTGAAGTGCTGTACGGGGCAACTTGAAAGAAATGCGGTGGTACGCCGCGCAGCGATAGCTTGGCGGCTGCAGAATATTCCCAGATTCTGAGCGCACCACGTTGGTGAGCTACCGCTCTCTTTGAAGCCTTTCGAAGCCGGTCTCGACTACCACATTGGCCTCGTCGCCATCGATTTCCGCCGGATTCACGCTGAAATCCAAAGGGAACGCTCAAACGATTAACCTACGCTCACCGTGGGTGAAAGCCTCGATGCCAGCGTGGCTCAAGTGAAGGATGCAACCATGTCGTAGATGCGATCGAGGCCTTCTTTCAGATATGACTCCGGAAGGCCGTAACTGATCCGCAAGTGGTGGTCGATTCCGAAGTGGTCGCCGGGCACGACATAGGTGCTCTTCTCGTGAACGAGGCGGTCGATCAACGCGCTGGAATTGACATCGACATAGTAACGAACAAAGGCAATGGCTGCGGCCTGCGGCGGTACCAGGCTAAAAATCTCGCCGTGCTCTTCCCACCAGCGCTCGAAGACCGCATACCCCTTGCGGATGTACGCGCGCGTACGCTGGAGCAGGCGAGCGTGCACCTCGGGCTTCAAGGCATGCGCGGCGAGCTTGTTGGCGAGCATCGAGGCGCAGATGGTGACATAGTCCTGCCGTGCCCAGATGGCTTGAATCATCTCGGGCGGCGCGACCACCCAACCGATGCGCAGACCGGGAAGGCCGTAGGCTTTCGACATGCTTCCAACCGCCAGCACCTTATCGTAGCGCCCATAAAAAGTCGGCGTGATCTCCTCGCGCACGCGTTCCGCGCCGGCGTACACTTCATCAGTCAGCAGCCACGCGCCTACGCTCTCGGCAGCGGCGACGACGGCATTCATCTCCTCGTCGCTCATGATGTGGCCTGATGGATTGTTGGGGTTGCAGACGGCGATCAGCTTGGTTTGCGGGGAAACAGCCCGCTCAAGTGCCTCCAGATCGACCGCCCAATCGAGTTCTTCCTTCAGCGAGAAGGTCTTCACGCTTGCGCCGAGATTCTGTGCGACGCCCCAGATCTGCATATAGTTCGGGAGCATGTAGGCAAGTTCATTGCCTGGCGCCAACACCGTGTGGGTTGAACAGTAGTTCGCCTGGGCGGCGCCTGTCGTGACAAGAACGTTCTCGGATTTAGCGCCGGGATAGAGTGCAGCGATGCGCTCCCGCAGAAGTGGGATCCCGTCTGCGTGAGGGTAGTTGAGAGGCGTGGCGAGTAAATCTTCTTCGAGTGTTGGATCCTCCAGGAGTTCTCGCACCAGCAGCGGGTGCACGCCGCTCTCGGAGAGGTTATATTCAACCTTTTTCTCCCAGAGGGACATGTTGCGCTCTAGATCAAAGGGGACAAAAGTATTTGCCATGATCATTTCCTTTACATGTCTTATGGATGGATGCCTGAGTTCGGTCAATCCCCGAAGGGGACGCCAAGCCCAGCTTGGACTGCTCTCTCATATGCCAGCAGCGCGATTTGGGTATCCTGCACGCCGACACCCGTTAGGTCGCAGACTGTGATCTCATCCTCGCTCTGCCGCCCGGGTGCGGAACCTGAGGTCAGCTCGCCCAATTCCGTGATTGCCTCCGTTTCGGACAACACGCCTGCCTCGAGGGCGTGGTGAAGCTCGCCCAGGCGGAAGCATTGTGACTTGCGGTCACACACGATGCGGTCGGCGTACGCGAAGACGTCAGCGTGCAGTTCTTGCTTATGTTCTGCGTCTGATCCCATGCAGGTGATGTGTATGCCGGGATGCAGCCACCCGGCTTGCAGGTAAGGCTCACGCGAGGGTGTGGTGGTGACGAGCGAAAAGCATCCCTCAACGACCTCTTGGACACTCTTGGCAATGATGACCTCGACGCCGAGTTCTTCGCTCATCTCGTGTGCGTACGCCTCACACTCCTCCGGGATGATGCTGTAGACCAGCAGACGCTGGAAGTCGCGCACCAACTTCAGGGCGCGAATCTGGTAGCGAGCTTGCATCCCCGCACCGATCACACCGGCTGTCTCGATTTTCTCGCGCGCTAGGTACTGGGCGGCGATACCACCCGCCGCACCGGTGCGCACATCGGTGAGGTAGCCGTTGTCGAGCAAGACCGCCTCCGGGAAGCCGGTCACTGCACTCACCACAATCATCATGCCGCTTCCGGTGGGAAGCCCTAATTTGTGGTTATCCAGGAAACCGGCGGCGATCTTGATGGCGAAATGATCGAGCCCATGGACGTAGGCTGTCTTGACATCGACCTCCCCATTATTTTCAGGCACGTCGACGCGCAGGATGGGGGGAAGGGTGGCAGATCCCTGGGCTAACTTGGTGAAGCCCTGCGCGACGACCTCAAGCGCTTCGTGGTCTAATCTCACACAGGTACGAATTTCGTTTTCTGTCAGAATGGTTATCTTCACGGTAGAACCCTCGAAGGACTCTCAGTCTGGTGATCCTGTGGAACCATGGATGATGCCATGGATTTCCTGTGATGGCTAACTTCCAGGTTACCTGCTGCGTTTTACCCTGTCGTCTATGCGGCCATTTGCTTTCGGTACACATCCATTAGAAGCGATAGGTCTACATTGCCGCCACTGATGACGACAGCCACGTTGCGACCAAGGGGCCTCACTTTGCCGCTCAGCAGTGCGGCGATGCCCACAACGCCGCCGCCCTCGACGACAAGTTTTTCCTGAAGTGCGGCGACCATTGCCCGGGCGATCTCCTCCTCAGTCACCAGCACGTAGTTATCGACGTATTTGCGAACCATCTCGAAGGTGTAGCGGTTATCCTTGTTCAATCCGCCCGCCAACGCATCAGCCAGCGTCGGTTCTTCGACGACATCGACGAGCTGTCCAGCGCGCACGCTTTCCACCATGGCCGGACCGCGGTCCATGGAAACGCCAATCGTCCGCAGCGAAGGCCGAGTGTGTTTGAGGGTGAGGGCGATCCCGGAAATCAAACCGCCGCCCGATAGCGGGACGAGTGCCATGTCGATCTCGGGGTCGTCTTCCAGCAGCTCAAGCCCGATCGTGCCCTGCCCGGCGATCACGGCGGGATCGTCGAAAGGATGCACCATAGTCAAGCCGCGCTGCTCCTGTAGGCGATCGGCGAATGCCATGGCCTCGTCCTGGTTAGCGCCATGCACGACCAGCTCGGCACCCAGATTGGAGATCCCTGCTTGCTTGTTTTGTGGGACACTCTCCGGTACACACACCACAGCATGCACGCCCAATTTACGGGCGATGTAGGAGACCGCCCGACCGTGGTTGCCGCTCGAGACGGTGATCACCCCACGGGCACGCGCCTCTTCGGGCAGGCTGAGCAGCTTATTTGTGGCGCCGCGCGCCTTGAAAGAGCCGGTGATTTGCAGCGATTCCAGCTTTAGCCGCACATGGGTCCTGGTTGTCTGTGATAGGAGAGAGGAATCGAGGAGCGGTGTCCTGCGGCAGTAGGGTGCGATTCGCTGACGAGCGAGATAAACGTCCTGCAACTCGATTTCAGGCATGAGCCCTGTCCTTATCCGTGTTCGCTTAAACGTTTGGCAGAAGCCAGGATCCTTGATTATGGCATGCGTTTATCGACCTGGAGTGCGCTGCACTGCATCCACCGTATTATGACGCTGATGGCTGCCCCTGCCAACCGTACATGCTATGCTTCTGGATGATGTCGATGAGAACTTTGTAAAAACATTCCAACTCTTTATAACGACAGCCACATATTCCCCAGGCGATTGTTGCTTGCCGGAAATCAGGGTAGCACACCGGTGCTTTGGATCCGGATGTGAAATAACATGCTGGTTGGGAGGACGTGAAAATCGCTGTGTAAGACTGGGTACACACCCTGCAAGCCATGTCTGAAACCTTTTAGAGGTGTGTCACCCCGTCTAGATGATTAGCCTGAGTCGGTTTCGCCTTTCAGGATCATCCGATAAAGCCGAGGATGGGGACTCTTCAAGGACGCCGAAATCACTTTTAGAGAGGGCGTATGCCTGGCCTACGCGGCTATCTCGAGCAATTCTTGGTTCTGGAATTCTTTGATCGCGTGTCGGCTGTTCTGCAAAGCTTTGCCCGGGGCCTCTAAACTATCCAAGTTGGGTTCGTTGGATATGGGGAATCCAGCAACGTATCCCTTCGCCGCCAGGGCTTCCCGCATACGACCTTGCAGCATAGAAAGCGTCGCTTCGTTTTCGCGACACTGTTCGGCCCAGATTTCCTCAAAGTTCATTCGGTTTGGGGTTTGTGCGATCTGGTTGTCCACAATTTGTTGTCTCCCTAGATGGCATGAACTTCTACGACGTGCATGCGTAAGAGCCTTGCCCTGCAGAGCGCATGCCTTGCTGCGATGAAGCAGTCGAAAAACAAATAAGTTTTGCGGTTAGCGCCGACTGGGAAACAGTTTTAGATACGCTCTCTCACTCGCCGAAATCGTCACTTTATAACGCTACTCTGCATCACCATTGAAAACAACAAGCACTCAAAACACGTCGTCAAAGTATAGAGTTGATCTTATGCGATGTCAATTTCCGAAGATCCAACGATGGATATTATATTATGGATACGGTGCAAAAGAAAAATGCGGTGTCTAACCTGCCGGGCTTAGGAGGCTATCCTGCTCCGATAGATCCCCCCACGGTTGTGTCTGAAGATCTTGAAGGTGTTCATGAGGCCCACCTTAAGACAATAGATTTCCACATCCACCCATGAGAGATAGCCAAAGGAATGCACATTCCATCCTTCTAAGGATTTTGGTGCGCTTTCTTGTAGAACTTCCCTGTAGAAGCGTGCCAGGTTCTCGGGCTCCTCAGGTAGGACGGCAAGGTAGTAGGAGGCATCAAGAAATTGCTCGAGACGTTTTAAGGCGCTAAGGACAACCTTGTTCCTCCCGCTCTTTCGGAGTTGTTTCGTCGAGCATCGCGGGAATGGTACGCCGCGCTCGAGGGCCTCCAAACTCCCATCTCGGAGCGTATCGACCATACGAACCTTATGATAGAACTGTGTGAACAGGTTCGAGGAGCTAAGGCGTGCATTTGTGCCTTGGATGAATTTATCCCACTCCCGCTCGATGTGCCACGTTCTCTGCTGATAGGGCTTAACCTTAGACTCGATGAACACTGATATCTGGCCTGCCTCGCAAGTGAGGAGCAGCAGGGCATCGGCATCACCAAAGTCGGAGAAGGAATGTTCGATGAAAACCTCCGCGCCCAGGATTTCCCCCTTGTCAAACGCATTAAAGGGAAAGACCGCCAGTTTCAGGAGTTTGGATAAGGTCGAGAAGGAATCCTCTTTTTGGGCGATCTCATAAAGGAGGGAGTTCACTAAACCGCGTTCGGAGTATCCAAGGATTTCCATCGTTGTCGCAATGCTCCTTGATCTAATGAAAAAGGGCACCCCCCACGCAAGGCGGGGGATCGAGCTACATTATAAGACAAGCTGGAACCTTGTGCGTGTTGCAGGTTAATCTCCGACGAAGTTGGGGATCGGATAAACGCGCTTACCTTTGGGCTCGTCGCTGATTGAAGTAGGCGGCTACGAGAATAAAGACGAAACCGGCGGCGATGCCGATGCTGTTGGCGATGAGATTCGCGGCAAGGGCGGCGCGTCGGATATAGAGGTTGGCGAAACCCAGGGCGAGGAAAATCACCCCGGTGGCGATCTTCCTCAAGCGTGACCCCTGGCGAACGAGCAGGGGCCACTCGAGCCACTCGGTCTGGACCATGCCGCTGACCAACGCGGGGATTCCGATGGCGAAAAAGACTCCCAAGGGAACAAAATTAATTGCATCACCGATGGTGGGCAACATGTTGTTTTCCTCGGCTTGGTGGCCGAAGGCCTGCGCTCGGTGGGTTCCGTGTCCGACGCATCTTGGTGAGAGAAATCATTCGTAGCTCGACATTCAAAATCATAAAGCCTCTTCGATTTTAGGCGCGCGATAGGCCGCTGGATGCTCCCCAGGCAGCCTTTCCCACATGCGGTCACGGACGATGGCGAAGATCGCCAGGGCGACGAAGAATGCCAGGGATGCCGTCGTCTTCGGGAGGTTGTTGCCGAAGGTGTTCATGGCAGGATGGAAGAGCGCGGGCGCCAGCAGGCTTCCCTGCGAGCGGTTGTACATCCACGCCATGAGGACCGACCAGAGCAGATTATAAAACAGCCTGTTGATCAGGATGCCCTCCACCGGGGTGCCCATGCCAATGTCGTAAGGCAGATGCCACAATGCCCAGGTGAACCATACGATCGCGATGGCGACGAGCACGGGGTAGCGTGCCTGCAGGCGCGGCAATGCGAAGCCGCGCCAACCGCTTTCCTCGTTGATGCCACCTGAGTACAAGAAACCACTCAGGAACGTGATCGTCAGAAACAGCGCGATATCCAAGGGGCTCCCAGAGATCTCGGGGGTGACTTCACCGCCTAGGAGGCGTGTGATGCCTGCACCGAGGAGCTGAACTACCGGAAAGGCGAGCAGCGCTACGAGAATCCAAACAGGGTTACCTCGGGGTTTAAGCAGGGTAGAAAAAAGCTTCCGAATCCCAGGCGTCCCAGCATATGCGCTAGATATGATCCATGCCGGGAATAGTGCAACGGCTCCTGAAAATAGGATCAAGACGGATCCGAGCGCCAATTTCAGGATCAGCCAAAAACGCAGCAACGAGACAGCCCAGGATAGGATCCACGCGATGGTGAAGGCGATCCAGCGCGCCGATCGACGGCCACCTTTTGGACCCGGTTCGGCGATCGCCGCGATCAGCATTGCCACCAGGGCTGGGCTGAAAACCGCTAGGTTGCCCAGGATGGCGCCGAGGACTTGGTTTGTCGGAAATAGAAAAACAACCGCGAACATTGGCCATGACAAGGTGTAAACGATGATATAGAAAGCAGCGACCTGATGGTGTCTCAGCCATAATCGCAAGGAATCCATGCTGTATCCTCGTGAGAAAAGTGAGTTCGGCTGCCAAGCGGAGTGGGTCAGCTAGAGGGGTTATCAGAACTCAGGGAACGGTGTCCACAAGGCGATTGCAGCCGCTAACTGGCAGCATTATGCTTGAGAAAAGTCCCCTGTGCAATCTCATCGAACGCCACGTGTAGCATATAGGTGATCGTCTCGATGCCACGATGTGGGTGCCAGGGAAATCCCTGCATGTAATGGTCGGGGTTGTCCGAATGAAAATCGTCAAGCAGCAAGAACGGATCTAGCTTGGGTACGAGGTCGAAACCGAAGGCGCGCTTGAGATGCACGCCGGCGCCCTCCAGCGTCGGTTTACTTTTAATGACCTTTACGATTCTTCTACCGTCGTTTATGTTAACCCTCCTACATACATGATACCTCTGTGAAACTGATAAAAGATTCAAACTCAGCAGAGCTCCGAGTCAAACTTGCCGGCATATAAAACGTCGATAGTGCGAAAGGTTGAATCTGAACTATAGAGTGGAAAATCTCAATATTCTCTCTTTAAGAGATCGAGTCCAGCGAACAAAAAGAGCACCGTATCGGTGCCCTTCGTTCTCAGATGCGCGTGATGTTTATGCGGTCGGTTTTCGACCTACATAGAGGCCGTAACCCATGTAGTTATAAGCCGAGCGAGGCTCAGAAAATGCGAGGCGCATAAGTCCTCGAGAGGTTGAGTCGGTGAACATGCTCTTGAAGAAACGACCTAGAATACGCAGGTAGTCTCGAAAGCCGATAAAACCGGTTTGGCTGCGAAATTCCACTTTCATGTCGACTGCATACGTACGCGAGACGATATCGACCAAACCGGCTTTCTCCAACATGGCAGCCCACTCTTGAGGGTTCCGCAGTTGCTGACCGGTGAGCGTTTCGATCAGCTGTGCGCCGGCTTCGGGAGGTTTTTCTACCCACACTGCTTCATTTAATCCCACGAATCCACCCGGCTTGACAACGCGCACATATTCAGAAGCTGCTAGATCCAGATCGGGGACGAACGTGTTAACCGACTCACAAAGGAGAACGTCGAAGCGGTTGTCTTCGAAGGGAAGCGCTTGTGCATCCCCCACTCGGAATTCAACCCGGTCCTGCACACCGCGCCGCTCGGCCCATTCCTCTGCCGCGCGGACCATGCTTTCGAGTAGATCGACGCCCACGACCCGGCATCCATATTCCAATGCGATTTTTGTGGCAGCCGCGCCGGCTCCTGCCCCTACATACAGCAGCTCCTGATCAGCACTCAGATGACAAAGTTCGGCTATTTCCTGGGTTGAGAACCAACCTCCGACATGTTTGGTATGCCCCACATCAGCCTGCATGTCGAAGTAGTCAGGCAGCCCGAAATCTTTGGCCTTGAGTTTGAATCCTTTATCTTTTACCATGAGGTCCTTATCCCAGATAGTATACAAGCTCTTGTACTTTGTGCTGCGAACCCAACGAGGCGCTGTGACGCGTTCCACCGGAGCCGGGGGGTGGGACATTTCGTAAGCGGTCTTGGCATGGACAACAGTGAGCTCAGGTGGTTGGGCATTCACCACTAAGGGGACGTTTTTGCTTTGGTTAAAGAGGACATTACTACTTTGCGCTAGCACAGTAATCGCCTTGACCTTCACAAAAGGGCATCTACATGATATGATTTATATTAGGCAACGAACCGACCTCGGCGATTGCCCGCCGGGGTTTTTGTATGCCGTCGATGCTTGGTTTGAGGGTTTGATTTCACGATGCAAGTTGAACGAAGGGAACTGCGTAATATTGCTCTCATTGCACACGTCGACCACGGTAAGACAACGCTGGTCGATGGTATGCTGAGGCAAGCCAAGATCTTCCGTGAGAACCAGCCGGTTGCGGAGCGCGTGATGGATTCGAACGAGCTGGAGCGCGAGCGCGGCATCACGATCCTCGCTAAGAATACCGCGATATCGATCCGTGATCCTCAGACCGGCGAGGCAGTGAGGATCAACATCGTCGACACGCCGGGCCATGCTGATTTTGGTGGCGAGGTCGAGCGGGTGTTGAACATGGTCGATGGTGTCCTGCTGCTCGTCGATGCGGCGGAAGGACCCATGCCCCAGACGCGTTTCGTACTTAAAAAGGCGCTGGAGATGGACCACCGCGCCGTGGTGGTGATCAACAAGGTCGATCGCGGTGGAGCCAATCCGGATCGCGCCCTCGATCAGACCTTCGACCTGTTCATCCAATTGGGCGCGACGGATGAGCAGGCTGATTTCCCCGTCGTTTATACCAACGCAGTGGCAGGGCGGGCGAGTCTCAGACCGGAACTCGGCCCAAACCTACAGCCCTTATTCGAAGCCATCCTGCGTCACATTCCAGCCCCGCGTGTTGATCTGGATGCGCCCTTTCAAATGTTGGTAAGCACGCTTGGTTATGATCCATACCGCGGTGTGACAGCTACTGGGCGCGTCAAGGCTGGTCGAGTGAGCGCCGGAATGCCGCTGGCGCGTATCGCTCACAGCGGCGAGATTTACCCTGCCGAGGCGCGCTACCTCTACGTCCATCAAGGATTGGAGCGCGTCGAGGTGGAGCAGGCCATTGCGGGGGATATCGTCGTCGTCGCAGGCTTGGAAGATGTCGCGATTGGTGAGACGCTTGCCGATCCCGAGTGGCCCACCGCGTTGCCTGTCATCCATGTTGAAGAACCGACGGTGCGCATGACCTTCGGCGTGAACGTCTCTCCCTTCGCCGGGCGTGATGGGCGTTGGTGCACTTCGAGAAAACTGCGTGAGCGGTTGTTCCAAGAACTTCGGGTTAATGTCTCCCTGCGCGTCGAGGAGACCGACGCGGCGGATACGTTCATCATTTCCGGGCGGGGCGAGCTACACCTTGCGATCTTGATCGAGACGATGCGACGCGAGGGGTACGAATTCCAGGTCTCACGACCGGAAGTCATCCTGCGAAGCCAGGATGGAGGCGTCTTCGAGCCTGTTGAAGAGGTCTACATTGAAACTGCGTCAGAGCACGTTGGGACGGTGGTGGAGATGCTGGGGAAGCGGCGTGGTCATATGCTGGACATGCAGGAGCAGCAGGGGGCGACGGTTCGGTTGCGCTACCTTGTCCCCACGCGCGGCATGCTAGGGTTCCGCTACCATTTCATGACTGCCACGCGCGGCGCGGGGTTCATACACAGCGTGTTCCACGACTATCTCCCTATGTCAGGGGGAGAGATGGGAAGATCGCAGGGCTCACTGGTTGCCTGGGAGCCAGGGGTTACGACGACATACGGGTTGAAGAACGCCGAAGAGCGGGGGATGCTCTTCATTGGTCCGGGCGTCGAGGTTTACGAAGGCATGGTGGTGGGGGAGAATCAACGGCCCGGCGACCTGGTCGTCAATGTGTGTAAGAAAAGGCATGTCACCAATCACCGCGCATCGTTCCGAGAGATCGATGAACGGCTCACCCCGCCGCGCGGGATGAGCCTTGACGAAGCGATCGAACATCTCGGTGACGATGAGCTGCTCGAGGTCACACCCACTCACCTTCGTATTCGCAAGCGCCTTCTCAATACGCGCACTCGAAAAAAAGAGACGAAGCGCGCCAAGGAAGCGTTTGGAATTTAAATCAGCATTCCAAATCTAGGTACTTCTCACGATCGTGCGAAATCTTCAATAGCCTGATCCGACAACTCGTGACGCCCCATTGCCTCAATCAAGGGCAGCGGCAGGGTGAGGTGATGCGCGCCGGCCAGGATGGTAGCGACCGCTTCCTCGGTCGACTTGAGGCTGGCGGCGATGATTTCGGTTCCGCTCGCACAAGCATCGATGACCTCTCGCATCTCCCCAACCAACGCAATCCCGTCGCCCAGAAGGCGCGTGCTGCGGTTGACATACGGCAAGATATAGTGGGCTCCAGCCTGGCAGGCCAGGTAGACCTGCGCCGGGCTGAAGATGGCGGTGATGCCGACCGTATAACCGCGTGCTGTGAAGTCGGCTGCGAGGCTCAAATTCTCGACCGTGCAGGGGATCTTCAAACCCAGCTTGCCGGGTGCGATGGCAAGCATCTCTTCGGCTTCTGTATGGCGGCCTTCCACAGTTGTGGCTCGGAGTTGGTAGAACACGGTTCCCGTGGCGATTTGGCAAAGCTTGGCAATCACCACTGCTGACGGTTTTCCGATTTCGGCGATCAAAGCCGGATTGGTTGTGATTCCGCCGACAAAGCCCAACGCAAACGCTTTACGGGCATCATTGATCGAGGCTGAATCTAGATAGAGTGTCATCCAATTCTCCTTGGGCAGCAGCCTGCTATCGTATGATGTGTATTGTGAGGAATCCTACAAGTCATTGAGAGCGGCCGCCCCTTTTAGGATCGCTTTGGGAGCCCCAAGTAGCGAGGTACACGCTCGAGGTAGCGTTCGTATTCCTTACCGTAAGCCTTATGTAGATGCGCCTCCTCCGTGAACACCATCATATGGATGATGGGCACATACAGCAACGCCCAGGCCAAGGCGTACAGGGAAGGCCAGAGGGTTGCGAATCCGATCACATACAGCCAAAGGCCACGGCCTGTGGATTTCGAGATATGCTGTAGAGACACGATTGATTCAATCCACCCAGCCTGCGGCTCAAGGAGCGACGGATCCCGAGTCGGATCATCCCAATAAACAGCATGGACAACCCGAGTATGATCTCTGCCAGTCCCAAGACATGCACACCGGGACTCACGTGCACAGCCGGCCAATCATCCGGTACGTAGAGATAAGGGAAGCCTCCATAGATTAAAAAGAGGAGCGCCTGGAGAGCGGCTGTGAAGGGCGATAATCAGCCCATTGCACGGTAATCCTCCCGCACTGGGCTTCTAATGGGCATGATCGCGACGGCGAGCAGTATGAGGGCAGAAGTGGCGAAGATCACGAGCATGGTGTTCTCCGGAAATACTTATTTACATTCGCCATTGGGCATATCTCATTGTAGCTGCAGTTTGGGCATAGCAAGAAGAAGGAAAGCGGCATATGCAGCAGAAGCATCGCCAGGAGGCTCAGGATGAGCACGGCATACTTCGGCCAGTATAGAAAGAATAGCCAGGTAAAGGCGAAGATATAGCTGCCTATGCCGAATACACCAACCATCGCTAAGTTGAGCAGGAGAGTCCGCCGCTTTAAAGTTTGCTTCGTTCCTCGGTAGATGAGAAGCGACATGGCTGGGGCAATGTACAGCTGTGCAAGACCGGGACAATATCGCCCACGGTAAGGGCATCCGGCGCAAACGCCCGCGACGAACAGGTTGGTGACAAACCACAAAGCCAGGAACCCAAGGACAAGGGACAGCGAATGCATGGCGAGGAGTGTTATCGCGCCGACATAGAACGCGATGAGGGGGATAGCGGGCAGTAGGTGCAGTACCCTTTCTTTCCTGGACCACGTAGGTGTTTCTTCACCGGGTATCATTTTCGCGGTCTCCTACGACTTGGTGTTGATATTGAGTAAGCAAAACGATTAATTGTTAGCGCTCCAGCAGCAAGGATGACGAAGTGGTGTATGGAATCTTGCTGTGTTACGTGACATACGATTGAAATCAACCTGCCCAGATGCCTTTCTTCACAAGGACATCTCTGTGGGTAATGATACTGTAGTCTGGGATTAAACACCCATTCCAGGATGTCCGGCGGTTTCATTATGTGAAGATACAAGGTGTTGAAAACGTGAATTCATACTGGTTCATTGAAGCCGTGCCCGGTTCGGGGGTGAGCGTATCTATTCAAATTCGATACGTTGGTGAAAACCATATCAGAAGCGAATGTGGTTTAATGGGAGTGCAAAGCGATCAAACAAGTTGAGGGGCTACTCGAGCAGGATGCCCCTGACTGGCATCGGAAAGGGCTCGGCGGGATTGTAGTTTTCCACCTTGCAAGGCAATATTGCGCTGCGACCGATGGTTCTTCGGTTGGATCCATTCAACGGATAAAAAGAACCCCTTGCTTGGAACGTTGTTGTCAAGGAAATGAACTTCAATCTTATTATTCATATCGCTCACGTCCTTGTTATGCCAAGAAGGAGCTGATGGATGCGATGGCGTGAAAAGGTGCTCCGTCTAAACACAATGCCATGGTTGGCCGAAGTTGTCGCATTCATGGGGGGATTGCTGTTCCTCATCCAATCCTGGGGGTATGCGCATACCCAAACTTCTGTCATGGATGAAGGTGATTATCTCTATAAGGGATTTCTGTTTGTGAGTGGCAGGTATTGGCCCTATCAGGATTACGGTCCCTGGACCAATCATATGCCGCTGTCCTTCTGGATCTTTGGAACTGTTCAGAAGTGGTTTGGTTATGGCGTACGAACGGGGCGTTTTTTCGCGATATGCCTTGGCATTTTGATGATGCTCGGCTTGTGGATCGTGATGCGCCGGGTGGGGGGGAGATGGTGGGCGGCCCTGGCTTTATGGTCGGTGACCCTCAACCCGATGATCGTCAAGATTCTCAGTATTGGTATCTCACAGGTTCTCATCGTCTGCATGCTGCTGTGGATGATGGTGCTTGCGTTGGGAGAGAATCGATCCCAGTGGCAGCTTATCCTCGGTTCCGTCATCGCAGGTATCCTGCTGCTCACGCGCATCAACATGGCGCCGGTGCTGCCAATCCTGCTGC
>CAYLOP010000065.1:0-16027 GCA_964385305.1 uncultured Anaerolineaceae bacterium
ACGACCGGCTGCCAGGCGGTCGATCTTGAAGTCGACACGGAAACTGGCCACATCACACTGTTACGCGTGGCCTCTGCGTTTGATGTGGGCAAGGCGATCAATCCGGATCAAGTCAACGCCCAAATGGAAGGCGGTGTAGTCCAGGGAGCAAGCACGGCGCTGCTAGAAAGCCTTCAATTTAAAGAGGGCGTTCCAGTGAATGCAAGCTTCGTGGATTATCGTATCATTTCCTCAGTGGATGTGCCGGGTGAGATCATCCCCATCATCGTCGAGGTCCCGCAGGATGATGGGCCGTGGGGTGCCCGCGGTGTGGGCGAACATTCGATGGTCCCAACGGCGCCCGCCATTGCCAATGCCCTTGCTGACGCGCTGAACGTGCGAATCCTCGATCTGCCATTGACAGCGGAGAAGGTGTTTATGGCACTCCTTGAAAAGGAAGGGAAATCATAAGCGAGGCTGTCAAAGCACTATCCATTGCACCAAGCGCCCGGGCCTGGTTGGACCACATTGAGCAGGCCCGGGTGTTGCATGTTTTCGATCGGGTGTGCAACCTTATTGCGCCTGATAGCCGAGTGATTTCGCTTGTAACACCTGAGGTCGGGGATGGGCCATTCAACCTTGTTGTGCCGTCAATCAAATTCTCCAGCCATGTAACGGTCGAATCGCATGTGATGGGGGATAGCGGCGTGGTCAAAGTAGGAAACCTCGTGATCGACGCGACTACCGCACCACTCTGGGAACCTCGCCCTATGTGGGAAGCGTTGCATCGAAAGGTTTACCAAATCCAAGCACAGGTCCCATTCCTTACTGAGATTCTCAGGGCATCAGCCTCGAAAGGTGGACTTGCCGGGCTTATTGTCCCCCAACTTATATCCGAATCTCGGGCTGAGAGGCGGGTGGTTCGCTCAGCTAGATGTTCGCTCGAGAAATTGGTCGATGGATTGCATCGTGCCGATATGATCTTGTGTGTTGAGGCTGCCTCTGGATTAGCGGGGCTCGGCGTTGGGCTCACCCCTGATGGAGACGATTTGCTATTGGGATGTATTTACGCAGCCTGGGTGTGGCACTCAACTCATGAGGCAGAGAAAATCGCACTGCGAATCGAAGAGACAGCGGCTCAGCGCACGACGGCTCTTTCCGTTGAATGGTTACGTTCAGCGGCGCAGGGTGAGTGCGCTTGGCCGTGGCACGAGTTGTTTGACGGGCTTCTTCAGGATCGAAAAGAAGCGATCGAGGCGGCGGCGGGACGTATCATTCAGCAGGGCCACACTTCTGGATCCACCGCACTGGCCGGTTTCATGGCTGTCTTGGCGTAAATCTCTCCGATCCAAGACGAAACAATAGAGAGCGGTCCTCTGAATGAGGACCGCTCGTTTTGGTTCTTCTAAATTATGTCTGCTCGAGAGCAGAATCAGGGGTGGGCGTCGTGGGCCGGATCATCTCCCGGACCGTGAAGTACAGTGCGCCTAAGCCAATCAGGATGACGACCAAACTGACGAGCCATCCGAAGCCAAAGGGTATGGCGCGCAGGAGTTCGTAGATCAGTGCACCCAGGGCGAGATATCCAAAATTGGACCAGAAGCTCTCTACCATGTGCGGCGCGATACGTTTCAGGATCAATCGACCTACCAGGTAGCTGACGACGACCTTGGTGATCGTGTAGAAGGTCGTCAGGAAGACGGTCGAGATGAGCGCCAACAGCGCGCCGCCCAGACCGAGGATGTCATTGGCGAGTTGGCCAAACGTGATCAGGCCACCGAAGATGGCAAGCAGCACAAGGATGAGGATAGCGACAGGTAGCCCGATATAGAAGATCAGGGTGATCAAGCAGCCCCAGCCTGCGCTTGGAAGCGGCTTCCTCTGGATGGTTTGTCGCGCACCTTGGACCAAACTCGGCCACAGCCACAGCAGCAAGCCGCCTATGATCAGCAGGGCGATGAACTCACCGACACGATTGCGAATCATATTACCGATCAAGGTGGCGAAAAACCGGGTGGGTTCTGGTTTAGGGGTTTGTACCTCGATTTTCTGGATTTCAACATCGACCCTGCCGCCGATTTGCGCTTCGTCTCCAATGCGCAGTCCGGGCGTCTCGATCTGAACAGATCCTGGGAAGACCGGGATAAAGGGCATGCCGGTCGTGTCGGACTCCTCACTGACCTCGCCGCGCACGTCGCCGCCCACGATGCCATTAAGTTCGAGTGTTGCACCGCCGATCATGACATCGTCTTGCACCTCGCCACTCAGGAGAGCCTGGTAACCACCGACATGCAGCCCGCGCCCAATCATGCTTCCTTCAGCGGTTGTCAGACTAAACCCTCCGAAGTAGACATTGCGCGCGATGTCCGCGCGCGAACCTAAATCGAGAGAATAGCCTGCGCCGTATAGGCTGCCGTCGACTCGACCATCCACTGCGAGACTCTGCCCCATGGTGATGAGACTCCCCTCGACTTGGCCGTCAACGATTACGATTGCGCCGAATGCAAAGAGGTCACCTCGGACAGTACCGTGTACCTCGATTCTTTCAGCGGTGATGAAAAGGTCATCATCGATAACCTCGTCGGCCCCGATGATGATGACTTCACCATCGCGAAACTCGGCCGCGCTTGCCGAGCCCGTAATGCCCAATGAAAGCAGTGTGGTCATCGCTGCAGCCACCATCACAATCCTTACCGTACGTTTCCAACCGTTCATGTTCCTTTTCCTCCTTAGGTTCTGACACGATTATAGGGGGGCGATGTTAATGTTTCTTAATTCACGATCTGCCGTTGATAACCATTCCTTAACAAGGGGCCTGGCCGGCAATCATGGCGTGCGATCGCTTGTTGGAGATGGGATGGTTTGTGAGGACGCTGTCGTTATACGGCGATGATGTGGCAGCAAAGGCGCCCGATTGTCTAAAAACCTCTCCTCTGACTCTCCCACGGCGGTTGCGCGCCCTCCCGAAATTCTTCAACGCTAGGACCGCCCAGATTGCGAAGCCGCCAGGTTCCATAAATGTAGCTGAATAGCAGCAGGATGATCGTCGCCGGCCATCCGAGGAGGAGATTGAGTGCGGCGAATGCCTCGGTCCCCTCGCCTTGTAAAATACCCCACTGAAGTAGCGCCCGCAGGGAGAAATACATAACCCACAGCCCAGTGACCTCACTGTAGGCAGGGCGAACCTTTGGATGCCAGTACCAACCAAGCGGCCAGCGACGTGCGAGGAAGCTGGTCCATGCCACCAGGGGCTTTCCGACAATGATGCTGACGACAGAAAGAAGAACTGTGCCGGCAGCGCTCAGGATGCTGGGGAGAAAATATCCTCCGACGCTTCCAAAGAGCCGAGCGGCTAGAATGGCAATCACAACGGCGCCCAAGCCACCAAGTGCGTACAGCATGGACTGGTGCCTTCGAAACCGAATAGCGCTGATGAATAGGGCGATGCTCAGGGTGATTAGGATGGCAGCATTGAGAGAAAGAAGGGCGTTGGCGATGAGGAAAACGATGGGCGGGAGCAAGATATCAAGCCAATTGTTGCGACCCAGCACGACCGTACGCAATTCATCCAACAACTCAGCGAATTTACCTCTCAACAAGGATACCCCCTACATGTGAATGTCTCTTTAGCAGGCTCCCACTGCACAACACTATAGATACATTATGCCTTAAAAACTCACAAACTTTCAGGTCAAAAGAGAAACGTATGGGAATAGACTTGTCGCCATGCTGGGCAGACATCGACTTCAACACAGCTCCACTGGCGTCTGCAGAGTCAATTTCCTGATCGCACGTCACAACGTCGTGATGCGAATAAGGGGTCGTGCCTTCGCGCTTATGGGATCGTCAAAGATAAGGTATCAGCGCTTTACGTTTGGTGGGGTAATCGGGGAAGTGGGCTCGGTGCTAGCGATGCCGCGAATGCGTGCATTTCGCAAAAAACGTTTTCGATTAACTGAAATGTTTCAAATATCTATGCAATTTAATGTACAATCGGTCCTATGGAAGCTCGATCGCGGGAGATAACCTTCGGGGACATTGGCCTCACGATGGTGTGAAGGAGGCACAGGCCGGAATCATCACAACTCAACGATCTCCGAGCGGGAGACCCTAAAGCCTTAAGCGCTATGGGTCGCCGCCAACCCTCCATCATATTGAGAGGGATTTCAACGATCGCAATTGGCGTTGGAGGGCAGGGTGTGGATGGAAACGTCCACGCCTCCCGACGTCTCAGTTCAACCGCTGAGACCGAATTGGGAAGGAGAGCTATGTCGGGATTCTCGATCTCGCCAGCTTCTCCGCTGGCGATCCTTTTTAATGGAAACGAACATGTCGACTAGTCTTACTCTCATCACAGGCGATCTGGGGGCGGGCAAAACAGGATGGTGTGAGAGCAAAGTGCTCCAGGCTCGCGCCGCGGATCGTGAGATCGCGGGCCTACTGTCACCGGCTGTGTTCGAAGGTGGCCTCAAGGTCGGGATTGAGCTACTCGATCTCGCGTCGGGCGAACGGCGACTGCTTGCTAGCCTTAGGGGTTCGGCCTCGTCGGGGTTGATAACTGCCGATTGGCTGTTCGAACCTGAGACTTTAGCGTGGGGTAACAAACGATTAAGCATGTGTGGGCGATGCGATGTTTTCATTTTAGATGAACTAGGACCGCTTGAGTTCCATCGGAATACAGGCTTGCTCGAAGGGTTTTGTGTCATTGAACGTGGGTTATATCGTCAGGCCTATGTGGTCATTCGGCTGAAGCTGCTTCCCCTGGCGTTGATGAGGTGGCCTCACGCACAAGTTCTCAAGGTCAAACCTACGCAGCGAGCCAGCCCGTGATCCATATCCGTGATTTGAGCATCGATTATGGGGGTGCGCCCGCGCTGCAGGATATCAACCTGCACATACCGGCAGGGCAATGTCTCTTGATTACAGGACCTTCAGGTTGCGGTAAGAGCACATTGGGATACGCGCTGGCAGGGCTGATCCTACATGCAAAATCCGCAAACATGTAAGGCACGGTGCATATTGCAGGTATGGAAACAGTTTCACACCCCCTATCCTCTCTCTTGCACAACACGTAGGCATGGTCTTCCAAGATCCTGGGAGTCAACTTTTGCACCTGGGTGTAGATGACGAGGTCGCCTTTGGGCTAAGGAATCTAGGGCTCCCCGAATCGGAAGTGCGAACTCGTGTTGCGTGGGCGCTCTCAGCCGTGGGTTTCGAAGAGCTCGAGAATATTCCTGCAGGTTCGACAGTGGCGGTCCAATTGCTTATCTGATCCATGCAAATATGCCGATAATACCACGATGATAAACCATTGCTGTCGGTTGACATTTCCTATGGGGATGAAACGATATCGCGTCGTGTATCTAAGAAAATCCAAGTGATTGGAACTCGGCTAGTCAATCGTGGATTTGCCCCTCGCTCTTGGTAAATTCAACCTCAATTTGCGCGTTCGGTGACTTGTGCGCTGACGGTCTATTTGTGTCAGCCTAGGAACGGCTTCGCACTAGCCCTACCGCGAGCATTGGCGGAGATGATGGCGGACGGCAAACCGGTGTTCATCCTCGGGGACAAAGCATGGCCAAGCAGAAACCCGAGATCGCAGCCTGGGTGGAAGGGCATTGCCGAGTTGTGAGGATGGCTGGTGCTAGTCCAAACTCACTCCGTGTCAAGCCGGAATCGGGAACTGCCATTGAAGCATAAGGCGTCCTGCTTTATGATTGCAGTGGTTGGTGAGGGGTGTGTTGGGTAAGAGGATAGGCGTGGCGCGTCTGCGTTATACCACTGGATTAATACAAGCCATTAAATTCGCCGGCGTTGGTCTCCTGAATACGGCTCTGGACCTTGGCCTTTACGCGTTTCTGACTCGCAGGGTGCACTGGTTCGCCGGGGAGAACACGCTTGCGAAGGCGATTTCATACAGCGCTGGTGTCCTTAACAGCTATCTTTGGAATCGCTCTTGGACCTTTAAAGCAGCTGATCGCTCTTGGCGATCCTTCATGCCTTTTGTGCTGACGAACCTGATTGGCCTGGCAATCAACGCAGGCGTCTTGCACGTCGGGTTGTTCGTCCTCAGAATTCCAGAATGGATCGCGCTGATCCTGGCAACGGGGGTTGCATTTCTGTGGAATTTCCTGCTCAGTAAACGCATTGTCTTCAAGGCATAGGAAATCTAAGCCTAATCGCCTTATTAGGGAATGCCGTTCAATATGGCCCTCGGATGTACCGTTCGACCTCGGTTTGGTAGAAATCACTAAAGGTGTGGTGAAGTTCTTGCGGGAGGGATGGTAGGTCGCTGACGGCTGCGTTTTCGCGCACATGTTGGATTGAGGTCGCTCCGGGGATCACGATGCTGACGGCATCGAAGTCGAGGATCCAGCGTAAAGCCATTTGGGCCATGGTCATTCCCTCAGGCACCAATGGCTTCAGTTGATTGGCGAGCATTACGCCTCTTTCGAAAGGCAGGCCCGCAAAGGTCTCTCCCACGTTAAATACATGACCGTCCCGATTGTAATGGCGATGGTCCTGTTCATGGAAGGTTGTTGCAGTCTCAAACTTGCCTGAAAGCAATCCGGAGGCTAGTGGCAGACGCACAATGAGAGCGATGCTCTTTTCTCTTGCTTTTGCGAACAATGTGTGGATCGGTTTCTGACGAAAGATGTTGAAAATGATCTGGAGCGAATGGATGCCCTCTTGCTCCAGGCAATAAAGCGCCTCCTCCATGGATTCAACACTTGCGCCAAAGCGTAGAATCAGCCCCTCACTTTTAAGGATGCGGAGCCACTCGAAGACATCGCCCTGCATCAACACTTCAGTAGGAATGCAGTGAAGCTGTGTCAGATCGAGTACATCCAAACCAAGACGCCGCAGGGAAGCCTGGGTGTGATGACGGAAAACATCCAATGAGAAGTTATCAGGCCATCCAGGATCAGGGAATCGTCCAAGCTTGGTGGCAATAAAAATCTTATCTGCATGCTGTTTAAGGAAGCGGCCAATCCGTAGTTCGCTTATCTCAGGTCCGTAGACATCGGCCGTATCAAAGAAGGTGATCCTGTTTTCAATGGATTTCGAGAGGATGGCATTAGCCAAGTCATCACTTACCTCGCCCCAATCACTCCCAAGTTGCCATGTCCCTAATCCGACCTCGGATAGCGATACCTGGTCCATCCCAAATCTGCGGTAATTCATGGCTTACCTCCGTCATGAGGTGTCATGGATATGAGCGTCGGTTTCTTCCCAAATCAGGTTGGTTAATGGTCTCCAGCGTATGAGCTTATCCGAGATACGACGCGTAAAGCGAGGTTCTTGCATCTTATAAACCCATTGACAAATAAATGGCATCCTGCGTTTGAGGAACGACCATCTGAAATAGGTTAGGTCGCCTCATGAATGACGCACGGTTTTTTGAAGATTAACGGATACCCCGCCCAGGAGATTTTTTTGAAGTGTTTTAACCTCTGGTGTTTCGACCTATTTGATGTCTGTGTTCCAAATCATAACGCTAAGGTTGCTTTATTAAATTCTAACACTTTACCTACCCATCCGATTGCATGAGTGTGTCTTCGAGCTTTGCCGCGTTTGTCTCATTCTCTTTAGCCATACGAGTAAAGTGCCGCGCTACCTCTCGCAGCGGGAGTCTTTCGGCAGCGGAAATATAGTAGCGGCAGCGAGTATTTTCCAATTGTATGGCCTGCTGTATATGCTCCGATGGGGAGTCCGCAGGAGGTAGTTCGACGTGAAAGTCCTCACTTTCAAAGCCATGGATCGATTCCAGAATCATCTCTGCGACACCCTCTCGGCGGATGCGCTCGAGACGCGTTATGCGCTTCTGGACTTTTACTGCCAATTCGGCAAATAGGGGTGCTAATTTAGGATCCTCAACGTTGGCATAAAAACTTGTTGCTTGATTCTCCAACTCAAGGCCAAAGGTTAGGATTGCTCCAAATGTGCCTAACTCCACCGTTCACGCTCCTTGGAATTCAGACTCAGAACCAGCGAGTGATCACAACCTTGCGATCGGTGAAGAATTGGATCGCGTCCCGGCCTTGGCCATGCAGGTCGCCGAAAAAGGAGTTCTTCTTACCACCGAAAGGGAAGGATGCAATCGGGGCTGCAATTCCGATGTTGACGCCAATGTTGCCGATCTTGGCGCGATACTTGAACTCACGTGCCCACTTGCCCGAAGAGGTAAACAAGGAGGCAGCGTTGCCAAAAGGCAATCCGTGGATAATATCCAAGGCGTGATCGAAATCCTCGACATCCATGATCCCTAAGACAGGTCCAAAGATCTCATCTTGGGCGATTCTCATTTCTGGAGTGACATTTGTAAAGATCGTTGGCCCGATGAAATACCCATTCTCTCCGCCTTCAACCTTTATCTCGCGACCATCGAGCAGGAGATGTGCGCCTTCTTTTAATCCCTTTTCGATATAGCCCATAATGCGGTCGTAGGCTCTCCTTGAGACGACCGGCCCCATTTGGACGGTTTCATCCATGCCGTTGCCGACCTTAATCCGCTTCGCCATTTCGACCAACATCGGCGTAAGTTTTTCCCCCACACCGCCGACCATGAGAACAAGCGAATTCGCCAGGCAGCGCTGCCCCGAGTTGCCGAAGGCTGAGGTCATGGTGTTGGCTGCAGTTTTGTCCAAAACCGCATCTGGCATGACGACAACACAGTTCTTAGCTCCCGCTTGGCACTGCGCTCGCTTGTCGTGTTCGGCAGCTTTCTGATAGATGATCTTTCCAACAGGTGTCGATCCTACGAAGGAAACCCCGGCTAACAGCGGGTGTTCCAACAGGGTATTCACCGCCCGTTTGTCCCCGTGAATCATGTTGATAACGCCCGGCGGAAAGTCGACCTCTTCAATCAACTCGAACATGATCGTCTGTGTCATAGGACAAACTTCGGAGGGTTTCACGATATAGGTATTGCCACACGCGACTGCATACGGCATGAACCAATATGGGACCATAGCCGGGAAGTTGAAGGGCGCAACGCAGCAAAAAACGCCGACCGGTTGGATGACGGCTTCCTCGTCTATGCTTTGGGCGACATCTTCCATGTTGTAGCCCATCATCAAGCTTGGGACACCAGCTGCGACTTCAACGTTCTCAATCGCACGGCGGACCTCACCCCTCGCTTCATCCAAAAACTTCCCATGCTCACGTACCACGACGCGAGCGATATCCTCGAATCGTTCCTCCATGAGTTCTTTAAGTCGGAAGAAGTAGCGCGCACGAGCGTAAGGCGGGGTTTCGCGCCAATCCTCATAAGCCGCATGGGCCGCGTTGATCGCAGCTTCGACCTCATCTGCAGTTGAGAGAGGAACCTGCGCGATGACCTCCCCAGTAGCAGGATTGTGGATATCCAAAGTCTCGTCGGAATGGGATTGAACCCAGTCTCCATCGATGAAATTCATAAGCGCTTCAATGGCCATGAGCCTATACTCCTGATCAAGGTGTTCGCCTGGTATCAGGATGTGCGCTTTTGAGGAGGGCCAAAATTAGTGGGGCCCTGCATTGATGATGGGCAGCTATCTTTGTCCCACAGGCAAATAAGGACCGACTCTTAGTGCGCATCCCAATTAAGTCATGCGGAGATTATGGAGCTTGTCCTGACGGCAGACTGTTTAATACATAATGATTCCGCCGTTGCAGTTAAAAGCCGCACCCGTAGTCCTGGATTCAACTACCAAGTGCAACAACGGATTAATGGTTGAAGAATACCTGATTCGGTGATTTAAAGCCAAGAAATTTTCTAGGTCGATTATTGAGTCTCCCTATGACTAATTCGATTTCTTACTCAGTCGTTGTGGCGAAATTGCGCTTCTTCGGAAAGTACTGATGAAAGAGGCTATTCAAGTTCTAGTTGATGGCTCGTTCCCAGGACGAGTAGGGATGGGAAAATAGACACCTGTACAAAGATCACGAACAATCCGTTCATGCTCCGCTAACTCTCTGCTATTATCCGCTATGATCGTATGAGTTTGGACCAGTGGCAACTTCAGGAGCTCGATAACAGCATCCGCCGCTGCTTGAGCGGGCTTGCGTTCGACCTTTCTCAGGAGAGCCAGGCGGGACTTTCGTTCCGTCAGGGAGACAATGACATGGCGATGTACTTTCCCGATAATCGTATCCACCTCCCAATCACCCAGGCGTTGACGCTTGAGGATTGGGATCGGATTGGACGGGAAACGCCGCAGGTTGCCCGTTTCAAACCAGCGAGCGAATATACCGTATCCGATTTTGGGCAAGCAGGCGGTGTGCCGGCTTTGCTCCAGGTGCTCGAACCGATTCTGGATCTATCTGGTCCCACGTGCTATGGATCCACCTTGGCGCAGGTCTCATCTCAGGCAGAGATACACAGGCCGGAGATCATCCGAACACTGAACGACCCACTAGCTCCCGAAGGTGCCATCGCCATCCTGCATGGCAACCTTGCTCCAGATGGGGCGGTGGTCAAAGTTAGTGGTGTGCATCCGGAGATGATGAACCATGTTGGCCCGGCGCGTGTGTTCGAGTGTGAGGAAGATGTACAGAAGTGTCTGCTGGAAGATCTTGTGCAGCCGGGAGACGTATTGGTTGTGCGGCACGAGGGACCGCGCGGTGGTCCGGGGATGCGGGAGTTGTCACTGCCGGCTGCTATCCTGGTTGGCATGGGGCTGGGAGATACGGTGGCGATGATCACCGACGGGCGCTTTTCGGGTGCGACACGGGGTGCATGCGTTGGTCATATATGCCCGGAAGCGGCTTTAGGAGGGCCGCTGGCAGCGGTGCGCGATGGTGATTTAATCGAATTTGACATTCCGGGGCGGACATTGGAATTGCATTTGAGCGAGCCCGAGCTTCAAAGCCGATTGAGCGAGTGGACACCGCCCACAAAAGAGATTCCCGCTGGATTTCTGCGTCTGTACGCAAAACATGCGGAACCAGCAGACCGAGGAGCTGAGCTTCAGGCATGAGGAATCTTCTATCGCCAGGCCAGCCTTTACCCAAGCCTGTGGACGATGACATTTAAGCACAGCTAACGAAATAAGCACGAAAGAGCTTTTTCCCCTTATGATAAGATCATTGATCTAGACTGCTCTTTGGAAGGGATGATCGCCATCGAGTAAGTGCGCTCACTTCGTGACCATCATCTGGGTATGCAAGAGTTCTGCGGGGCGGCTCGTAGGGTGACGATCCGTGGAAAGAAAGCGCCTGAGAGGGCGTTTTCTTCTTGTGGTCAATATCGCTTCGTACAACGTGTTAAAACTCGCACGAAGGACTCTGGGGATCTGGGCCCTTCGTACAGGAATTCTTGAGGTTTTTGGAATGCTCAACGACCTAGGGTGGGAAAGGGAAGTCAGGCAGGTTCCCAACCTGCCCCTTCCGGGTCTTAGGTTTTAATCCGAGCCCTACTATTCGATCACAGGTGCAACCTCGAATTGGCTGTTGTAAAGCTCAGCATAGAAGCCATTTCGTTCCAGCAGGGCCTCATGTGTGCCTTGCTCGACAATATCTCCTTCGTCCATCACCAGGATCCAATCCGCATTTCGGATGGTGGAGAGGCGGTGGGCGATGATGAAACTGGTTCGATTTTGCATCAGGTCATCCATAGCTTGCTGGATCAAGACTTCAGTGCGGGTATCGACCGAGCTGGTGGCTTCATCCAGAATCAGCATGCTGGGATTGGTCACAATGGCGCGGGCTATGGTCAAAAGCTGTTTCTGACCCTGTGATACGTTGGAGGCCTCCTCGTTCAGCACCAGCTTATATCCCTCAGGGAGCGTGCGCACAAAGTGGTCTACATGGGCGGCTTTGGCAGCCGCGATCACCTCTTCGTCGCTGGCATCCGGCCGGCCATAGCGGATATTCTCCATGATGGTGTCGTTATAAAGCCACGTATCCTGGAGCACCATGCCGAACATGCAGCGCAAATCCTCGCGCTTGAAATCTTTGACATTGTGTCCATCAACCAGGATCGCCCCGTTGTTGACATCGTAGAAGCGCATAAGCAGTTTTACCATGGTGGTCTTGCCGGCACCGGTCGGACCGACAAGCGCGATCTTCTGCCCTGGTGAGATATCAGCGGAATAGTCCTTAATGACGATTTTGTCCGGGCTATATCCAAATTGAACATTCTGAAAGACGACATTTCCGTCAACCTTCTCCAGTTGGACAGGATTCTCCACGTCGGGGATCTCCTCCTCCTCAGCAAGAAATTCAAATATACGCTCGGCTGCGGCTGCGGTCTGCTGCAGGATGTTGGAGATATTGGCAATCTGGGTGATCGGTTGCGTGAACGAACGGACATACTGGATGAAAGCCTGGATATCGCCAACGGTGATGGCATTTTGAATGGCCAGATAACCACCCATGATGGCAATGGCCACGTAACCGAGGTTGCCGATAAAATTCATAATGGGAAACATCAATCCGGATAGAAATTGCGATTTCCATGCTGAGCTGTAGAGGGTGTTATTCAACCCATCAAACTGCTTGATGCTCCTGGCTTCCCCGTTGAAAGCTTTCATCACCCGGTGCCCACCGAACATTTCCTCAACATGACCGTTGATGTGACCCAGATAGTCTTGCTGCTGTGTGAAGTATTTCTGCGATTGGCGCACGACCAGCATGACGATCAGCATCGAGAGCGGGATGATCAGTAACGCGACCAATGTCATCTGCCAACTGATGGTGAGCATCATGATCAGCACACCAAGCACCGTGACTGTGGAGGTGATGATCTGTGAGAGGCTCTGATTGAGCGTCTGGTTGATCGTGTCCACATCGTTGGTGATATGCGCCAGCACTTCGCCCTGGCTGACTTTATCGAAGTATTTAAACGGCAGGTGATTGATTTTCCTGGAAATATCCTGGCGGAATCGATAGGTAATATCGATCGATATACCCGACATGATCCAGCCCTGGATAAAGCTGAACAAGGCAGAACCGAGATACAATGCCAGCGTTATTAGGATGATCCTGCCAATATAGTTAAAATCAATCCCCGTTCCGCTTCCTGTAATCTGGCCCAGGACGCCCTCGAACAGCTTAGTGGTTGCCTTACCCAGAATCTTGGGACCAACAATGGTGAAGATGGTGGAAGCTATTGCGAAGACCATCACGATTACAATAGCGGTTTTATAGGAGCCAAGGTACTGGATCAGCTTGGCCATCGTGCCCTTGAAATCGCGGGCTCTTTCACCCTGCATCATTGCCATTGGGCCATGACCTCGTCCCATGGGACCACGCCCTCGCATGGGGCCAAAAGCAGGTCTGCGTTCTGACGATGAAGTCCCTCGATCCTCGCTCATACCAACTCCTCCTTGCTCAACTGCGACAGGGCGATTTCCTGATAGGTCTCGCAACTTTCCATCAGTTCTTGATGCTTTCCCTTACCAACAACCCTTCCCTTATCGAGAACGATGATCTGGTCGGCGTTCTTGACAGTGGCTACGCGCTGAGTGACGATCAACACCGTGCTTTCTCCGGTTTTCTCCTTCAGCGCCCTGCGAAGTGCAGCATCGGTCTTGAAATCCAACGCTGAAAAGCTGTCATCGAAGATGAAGATGGGTGGTTTTTTAACCAGGGCACGCGCCATCGCAAGGCGCTGCTTCTGGCCTCCTGAAACATTCGAGCCGCCCTGGGCGATCTCGGCCTCCAAACCTTCCGGTTTGACAAAGATGAATTCGCTGGCCTGGGCGATATCGGCAGCTTCTTCCAGCGTTTCGACGCTTGCCTCTTCATCGGCGTAGCGCAGGTTGCTTTCAATCGTCCCCGAAAACAGGGTACCCTTCTGGGGCACATAGCCAATCTTATCTCGCAAATCGCTCTGTCGAACTTGGCGAATATCGACTCCATCCAGGTAGATCGAGCCGTCCGTCACATCGTAAAATCGCGGGATCAAGTTGACGACGGTGGATTTACCGCAGCCTGTGGAACCTATGAAAGCCGTGGTCTCACTCGGCCTGGCATTGAAGCTGATATGGTGCAGCACATCATCGAGCGCACCCGGGTAGCGGAAGGATACGTCTCGGAATTCGATTTGGGGGACGAAGGGAGCCTTGAATGACTTTGGCTCTTCTGGATCGGTGATGCTGATCTCGGTTTCCAAGACGTCGGCGATGCGCCCGCCAGACACTGCTGCTCTTGGCAGGAAGATGAACATCATCGACATCATCAAGAAGGCGGACACAATCTGCATGGCATATTGCATGAAGGCTATCATATCGCCCACCTGGATGTTCGCTTCCGCGACTTGATGCGCGCCAGCCCAGATGATTCCAACGGATAATCCGTTCATCAGCAGCATCATGACCGGCATCATCGTGACCATCACTCGCGCAACGAACAGGCTGGTGTCAGCTAAATCTCGATTGGCTTTGTCAAAGCGCCTTTCCTCGTCCTCCTGCTTGTTGAAAGCCCGGATCACCATCATGCCGGAGAGGTTCTCGCGCGTCACCAGGTTGAGTCTGTCGATCAGGCTCTGCATGATTTTGAACTTTGGCAGTGAGATCGAAAAGACGGTCAGGATCAGGCTGAGCAGAACAACGACGGCCAGCGCAATGATCCACCACATATTGGCGCTTTTATCGATCGCACGGATCACGCCACCGATACCGATGATCGGGGCATAGAAGACCATGCGCATGATCATGAAGATCACCATTTGAACCTGGGTGATATCATTCGTCGAGCGCGTGATCAGGGAGGCGGTTGAGAACTGGTCGAACTCGGCGCTCGAGAAGCTCTCCACTTTCTCGAACGCAGCCATGCGGATATCGCGCGCCGCGCCGGCTGCGGTCCTTGAAGCCAGGTATCCGACCGCGATCGTACAGGCTCCGCCGAGCAGCGAGATGAGCAGCATGATGCCGCCCGTTCGCAGGATGTAGTTGGTTTGAAGCTTGCCGGTGTCCACGCCAAGGGCCTGGTACTCAACTTTGACCGCACCCACCGCCATCTGGTTGACCATGCTTTCACCCAGGCTTGCGAACTGCCCCTGGATCGCGGCAGTGATGGTCGAGCGCTGGTCGGCCGGCATCTTCTCCAGCAGTGTGAGAGGATCCGTGCCGGCGGGGATCTTGGCCAAGTCGATCCCGAGGCTTTGCGCCAGAGCCTGGGCCTTCGCCGGATCCGCCATCATCTGCTCGATGCCGGAGGCGACCACGAAGGCCTTGCCCATGATCGGATTCAGTGCGTCGATCTCAGCCTTGCCCACATCCTTCAGCACGTAGATCGGTTCGCTGGCCACGGCGGGATATTCATCGACGTATTGGCTGGCCTCGGGTGTCGTCGGCTCCACCAGTACGTAATCCTTGAGCACACGATCCTGATCGTCGCTGGTCATGAAGAGGGTGAGCTTATCCATTCCACTCTGACGGATGGCGCCCGGGACGGCATTCTCCACCCCATTCTGTTGAATGCCGTTGTTGATGATCTTTGATAAATAATCAGGCAGCGCTAGATCGGCGTTTGCCTGGACGAACAACAGCGCGATCGATAAGATGATTAATAGGGCAAAAGGTTTTAAATATTTGATCAAACGTAGCATGTTGGAGATGCTCCTCTAAATGATTCTTAACTTTCGGGTTCGTAAGGTTGTTTGAGATTTTTAACTTTGTCGATCAGGATATTCAATGAAGCCGTGATCGTTTGTTTTTCGCCATCGGACAGGATATTCGCCAGATCCTCCAGCCAACCCTGGCGGGCATGGATACTCTCTTCAAGGACCCGGCAACCTTTATCGGTCAGGGTAATCTGCTTGACACGCCGGTCGTTTGGATCCTCCGTGCGCAGGATTAAACCTTGCTGCACCAGACGCTCCAACATTTGACTGGAAGCGGCACTGGTCACGCCCAGATGATCACCCAGATCCGTAACACCGCAGCTCCCTGTACGAAGGATATGGAACAGTGCAACGAGATGCGACATCGATAACCCGCTTTCTCTGGCATAGCGGATGAAATTACGCATCGAGCTACGCATCAAGACTTCTATCCATTCTTGAAGCGTGATTACGAAGGGATCGGGTTGCATGCTTCACCTCTTTGAATAGTTAAGCGGG
>CAYLOP010000066.1:0-15650 GCA_964385305.1 uncultured Anaerolineaceae bacterium
AGACTTGCATAATGCGTTGTGGGGATGCAGTACCTTTAGCCGGCTAGCTGTGATGGACTAAAATCACCCGGGTCGACCCCAAAGTCGACCCTGGGTTTACACTTCTCCCAATGGGGCTATTTGAAACGCGTTTCAGGATGTTAGTTCAAGGACTCTAGGAGCCATCTGATTTTAGCAATTCATAGAGGATGCGATTCTCGGCGGAGGAAAACTCACTCGCCGGCACAACTTTCGAACCCTTCGTTAACGTGCCTTGGTAGGCTTCTTCTCCATACGCGGTTACCCAGCCATCGAATGTAAACGGCAGCACGCCTCCGGCCGGTATCCACTCTCCGTTATAGCGACGTGCGATATGAAAATGCGTACCCGTCGATCGACCGCCTTCACAGGATGGATGTCCCAGCACATCCCCCTGCTTCAATATAGCGCCTCCGGAGATGCGATCATTGCTGGCCACATGGAAGAAGAACAGAATCCAGCCAGTGCGCTCATCCCCATCGCCGTCCAGATCAAGGATCACGGTTGCCTCCCCACTGCGAGCGATCACACCGTCCGCCGGTGCTGCGATCCACTCTGCGGAGGGCACACAACCGCTTTCCTCGGAAGGAGGTCCAAAATCTAAGGCACCCAATGGCAGGCTCGTCCCCCAGGAGAAATGAGGCCCTGCTGTGAAATCCCATATGCGATTAGGTAGGAAGGGTAGCGCGAATTCGGGTTGGCGGAGATTACCCGGTATGATGACCTCCTCTAGATCGAAGGGGTCACCCCAAAGCTCCACATAGGTCTGGTAGAAGCCTTCTGGGCTTGTCGCGCGACCGAAATCCTCGCTGCCAAACATTCCAGCGAACACATTTTGAATGGCTACAGTGCCGGCGTTGAGCCAAGCATCGGGTCGTACGAGTAGACCATCCGCGAGTTCGATCTCCCGCAATGTTCCTGTTCGCCAACCATAGTACCCGTCGTTCAAACGTTCACATGCCCAGATCAACTGCCAGAATAGGTGCTTATAACGGGATTCGCGCACGCCCATGGGATAGATCGCCTCATCTCCCTCTGCAATGGGTTTTGAGAGCGCTTGGGTCCGATACTCCATCAAGGCCAGTAAAACACGCGGGTTTACCGAGTAGTTGTGTGAGATCACTTCGACCACTTCCCAGGCCGTACGCTGTTGTTGGTACGCAAAATCCGCAAGCTCCGATAAGAAACCCGGATGTTGTCGTATCTCTGCAGAGATATCAAGCCCCACCGCTGAAGGACCATAGACAATCTCACTGTCGGGGAGAATACGGAAAGGCGAACTTGTATGGGGCGTATAGTACGCAGGGATCTGCATCGGATAACCCGGTGGCAGCGTTGTTAGGTCCGTAGGCAGATCGGGATTGGCTGCTTGAATTTCACTGATTGTCGTGTTGAAATGTGTAGCCAAGGCTTCAAGCGTATCGCCACTTTGTGCGACATAGTCGAACAGTTCGCCAGGGGCATGGGGGCTCCGCGTAGGCAAAGGTGTAGGCCCTGTGTCGGGAGTAGGTAGTTGTGGCGTGGAAAGGGGCATGGCTTGCGGTACGCCGGTCCCCACACAGGCCGAGAGCGCGAACGATATCACAAAACAGGCAGTCCAAACCAACCGAGCGCGAATTCTCATCTCGAAATTAACGTCTCCTGAGTCGCGCATGAACACGCAAGCACTACCTCACCTCCCTTCACAAGCGCGCCCTGGTAGGGCTTTGCGCCTGCGCGCGCCACCCAACCACTCAGGGTAAATGGCAGAGGTCCATCGGCTAGAATCCATTCGCCGTTGTACTTTCGAGCGATATGGATATGCGTACCCGTTGCGATTCCACCCTCACACGAAGGATGTCCAATAAGGTCGCCTGCCTCTAAAAGCACCCCTTCTTCCACTCGCCCTCTCTCGGCGATATGAAGGTAGAGGAGCGCCCAACCACTCTGTTCGCGCCCATCGCCGTCCAGATCGAGTACAACGACACCATCGCCGCTGCGCACCACCACGCCTGGTGCAGCAGCCACAGACCACGTATCTGAGACCGCGCAACCCGACTCAGTCGATGCAGGCGCAAAGTCCAGTGCCGCCCATGCGCTATCACGCTCCCAAGCCCCATGCGGGCCGCCTGTGAAAGCCCAAACCTGACCACGCAGGAACGGCAAGATCATCTCGGGCTGCTCCACCTCAGGTTCATATAGAGGGTATTGATATGCCCATGGATCGCCGAAGAATTCCGAATAGATCGCCATAAAACCCTCTAAACCGAGGTTGCTCTCCCATGCGTCCGCATCATGATTTACAGCAAAGTAGTACTGCAAAGCGACCGTCCCCGCATTGAGATCCGGCGCCAAACGCAGGGTTGAACCGTCCTTTGGCCGCAGTTCCGTTACCATCCCCGACCGCCAACCATAATACCCATTCCCCAATTCATTGCAGAGCCATGCGAGCTGACGGAATAACCCGGGAGCCTGTGGTTCTTTGTAACCCAAAGGGTAGTTAAATGCGTCCCCTGTGGGAGCCGTTGGATTGGTCACCCATCCTGATTCGAACTCAAGTAGCGCCAAGAGCAAGCGCGGGTTCACCGAATGATCCCGGGCGGAAAGCGCTACGATCTCAGGGCCGTACCGCCATTTCGTACCGACATATTCACGATACCTTGTGAGATATCCACCATACTGCGCGGCGAACGCGGTGACATCGAAATCTGTGACATGCGGCGAAAACACCAACTCGCTATCCGGGATGAGCCATGTAGAGGAGCTCGTGCCCTTTAAGCGGCTTGGGATCACTAATAACTGGCCCGGATCGATAAGCACCTGTGCCTTCGGCAAGGGGTCAGGGGAGGTGATATCCTCCGGGAGCACAGCGAAGTGGATGGCAACCGTGTGCAGCGTGTCCCCAGGTTGTGCGGTGTATAAAACTTGCCCGATCTCATCCGTCACCCGGATCGTAGGTGTCGGTGGGTATGTGGGTGTGATCAAAGGTTCGGGTTTTGACGGTGTTGCAGTCGGGTTTGGTGTCACCGTTACCACAGGATTACTGAGCGGCTCTAAAGTCCGGGCAGGCTCAAGCTGTGCGTCCCGGGTTTCCCCACTAAACTCCTCAACATCCTGCGCGGGGATATCCGCTCGCGAGCATGCAAGGATAGCGATCAGCAAGCCAAAGACCAAGAATAGGATTCGTCGCATGGACGCCTTACGACGCGAATGCAAGGACACCTCACCGTGAAATTTGATTGAACTCATTACGGCACGCACATGCCTCGAGCGTAACCGTACTACGTTTCATCGTTCCCTCATATGCGATCCCTGATCCCGCAGATACCCACCCATCCATCACAAAGGGGATATCGCCATCAGCAGGAATCCACATGCCATTATACTTGCGTGCGATGTGAACGTGGGTGCCCGTCGAGAAACCACCCTCACAAGAAGCATGCCCTATTCGCTCCCCGGCATGAAGATAAGACCCGGCTTGAACGCGATCGCGCGATTCCACATGCATATATAGCAAGACCCATCCGGTTTGTTCGTAGCCGTCGCCGTCCAAATCCTGGATAACCTCTCCCTCCTCCGCCCTCAAGATCAAACCATCCGCCGCTGCGACCACCCATTCATCCGACCATACGCATCCCAATAACTCCCCAGGTGGGGCAAAGTCCAGCGCCGCCCACCCAGCACCGGATCCCCAGCCTCCATGTGGGCCTCCTGTATAGGACCACCATGTGCCGGGCTCGAAGGGCAACTGCATCTTCGGTTGTTGCAGACCTTGTGGGAGCAGCGGTTCAACCGCCCGATCGAAAGGGTTTCCAAAGTTCTGGATCAACGTGTGGTAAAAGCCGCTCTCACCAACAATCTCTCGCCACTGATCCGTTGGAAATAATTGAGAAAAGAAGTATTGAACCCCAGCCGTACCCGCGTTGATCCCCGCACCCGGCACAACCACACTTCCATCCTCGAAGACATACGGTCCGGCCCAGCCAGCTTCCCATAGGTAGAAGCCGGCGTTGAGTTGATCCGCAGCCCAAGAGAGCTGAGTGAACAAACCTTCCATCCCGACGCCGTAGACACCAACAGGGAAATATTTTGCCTCTTGCGAAACCTCTCGTTTCGTCAACCAACCACTCTGATATTCCAAGATCGCGAGAAGTAATCTTGGGTTGACAGAATATCGTTGTGAGACAAGTTGAACGATCGCTTCTCCAGTCAGGGATCGCCCTTCGACATCTTCGGTGTAGGTGGCCAAATACCCCTGCGCCGCGCCAACTGCAGCATGGAGGTCGAAGTACAAACTTGCAGGGCCGTAGACCAACTCGGAATCAGGAATGATCTTGAAACTCGGGCCAGGTGGCAACACAATCGGTGGTGGGACGATCAACATTTGACCGATGGCCAAGTAGTTAGGATTATAGAGGCCGTTGATAGTGCTCAACTGGTTCGCGCTTACGCCATATCTCACCGCGATCCCGCCCAGCGATTCCCCCGGCTGCACAACATGATATGCGGTATCCGAGCGAATCGATGGCGCCGCGCGGACAGCATCCGGCGTCGGCGTCAGGAAAGGTTCATCCGGTTTGCGTGCGGGCGGCAGTAGATCAACGAAGGCAGGCGTTGGAATATCGGTTGCGACAGGCGCCTGCTCCGTTGAAGCCTGTCCAATCCACGGATCGATGATGCGCTGACTCTCGAGAGGGACGTCCCCGCGCACACAGGCCAGAACCGAGAGGAGCAAAACCCCCGCGCTTAGCGCGACACGTTTCAAGGATCGAGAGCAGGCGCTCAGCCTCCACCCCGACCATCCTATACTCGTTCTCCTTTTCGAACTCATCACGCTTTTTTGTCCCTTAAATCTTGCCATACCCACAATATTTTCGAGCTACCGATATCCATATTGTGCGTATCTTATAGGGAGGTTCAAGATTCGTGCCAGGTTCTGACCACATCACCGCCCAAAGCGTCAGCCTTCCGCCTTGGATTCCTCCACAAGCCGAGAGAGTAATGCTTCTTCCTCCTCAGGCGTTTGGACGATCCCATCCAACCATGCTGCACATAGCTTCCATAGGATGCGGCTGTATTCAGGACCAGGTGGCAAGGTTAGCGATCGCAGAGTGCTTCCATCGGCTTTCGGAGAGACATATCGCCACTCAGCCAGGAAGCGGTAGAGTGCTTCACGTGCGTCGGTCCCTTCCGGTAGTGCGAGCCAAGCTGCAACCAAGGCATTCTCACGTGTCCCCTCTAAAAAGGAGACGTACTCACTCGGCTTCGTTCCTTCCGGCAAGTCTGTTAGGGTAGAACCCACCCGGCTTGCCTCAAGGATTTCATCTCGAACCATCGCTGAGAAATGCAGCCGGCTACAGACCTCTTGTGCCTGATGACGTGATAGGCGAAATATCATCAGAGCGTAAAGCATAAAATCCGCGTTCGGCATCTCAGCGAGATTGAATTCAGAGGGCGGCGGGAATGTCTCCGCTGCTTTAACGCGCTCCTCCAGCCAGCCATCCCATGTCAGGGAAGGATGAATTGCTTCAAGAAGCTGGAGTTCATGGAGCCTAGCCATGATGTCCACGGACTGCGCTTCGTCGAAAATTTGATCGAGTTCATGCCGAATGCGATCTCCGCTGACGCGATCCAACAGCGGGGTGGCTTGTTCAAGGAGCTCCAGAGTGCGTTGTTCTATTTTAAATCCAAGGCGCTGTTCAAGGCGGACTGCTCGCAGCATGCGAGTCGGATCATCCACAAAGCTGATGGAATGTAGAACGCGAATCAATCCCTCCTGCAAATCGCGGCCGCCTCCCCAATGATCGAGAAGTTGACCGTAATATCGCCCATCTAGCCTTAACGCCAGTGTATTGATGGTGAAGTCCCGCCGATGAAGATCGAGTTTAATGCTGGACTGTTCGACAGATGGTAGCGCTGTGGGATGGGCATAGAACTCCGTACGTGCCGAGACAAAATCAAGGCTCGCAGGCAGCTCCCTCTCCTGTATGGAGGTTTTGCCCAGCTCTCTGCATAGCGCGGGGTGTGAGCGATCCAGTCTCCATTTGGCGGTCCCAAAACGTCGATGGCTGCTTACTCGTCCACCAAACGAGTCTGCAAGATCGAGCGCCAGGCTGATCGCATCACCTTCTACAACGAGGTCGAAATCCACACTTGGCTCATCCAGGAGAAGATCACGCACAAAACCGCCCACAATGTAGAGTGCTGCACCTTGCGCCATTGCTCGCCGAGCAACAAGTTTCAACATCTTCAGCCTCTCAGGAGGCAATGCGCCTTCTAACTTATCGGCCAGGCTGGAGATAGCGGGCCCTGAAATTGCTGCGCCAAGCGTTTTCAGCAGGTCTGTACGTGTGGCGATGCCTATGATCCTGCCGGATTCCCGATCCGCAACAGGGACCTGTCCCCAATCATATTGGATCATCATTCTCTGAAGATGCTGCACAGGATTATCCGGATATACGACAAGATTCCCCACTTCCATGATCGTCTCGACGGGGCGATCTCCCATTCCATGCGTCATCGCCCTATCAACAGCCCTCCTCGTGAGCAAGCCGACAACCTTCCCCTCGTCTACAACGGGATACCCCTCATGCCCGAAGCGCTGCATCTGCTCTTCGGCGTCCTTGATCCGGTCCGCCGGAGCCAGTAACTGGGGTCCGCGCGACATGATCTCCCCAACCGTGCGAGCAGGCTGGATAACCTTCTGTAAATAGGCGATTAAATCCTTGCAGATCTCATCCATGTCTCGATCACGGATCAAAGCCGCGGCCGCCTGTCTATGCCCACCTCCCCCAAAGTGTTCAGCCACTTGACCAATGTCCAATGCTTCTGTGGCTGAGCGGCCGACCATTTGAACACTTCCATCCAGTTCCACCAGTACGATCAATCCATCTGGATCGAAGAGGTCACGCAGCTTGTGTGCCAAGGTTGAAATTTCATCCACCATCCCATCTGCTTTCCCACAAGCCACGACAACCGACAAGCCGTGCATTTCATGAATCTCAGCAGCTTCGAGCAATTGATCGAAAAGTCGACGCTGTTCAGCAGAGAGGGGATGGTTGAGAAAATCAAGCGCCATAGTCAGGCTTGCACCACAATCCAGCAGCCAGGCGGATGCACGCACATCCCGAGAGGTTGTAGTCGGATAGGAGAGGGATCCTGTATCCTCGTAAATCCCCAACAGAAGTAAAGTCGCCGAGATCAAATCAAGCTCAATATTCGATTTCTGAATTTCGTCAATCAGAATCGTTGTTGTGGCGCCAACCTCCTCGATGTGTTTCGTCCAGGCAGGCTCGAGATTTGGAGCGGTGGGATGATGATCAATCACATGTACGGCCGTTTGAGGCCCCGCGCCTTTCACGGAGGTCTGGGATTGTGTGTCAACAATTGTCATCCGCTCCACACGTCTGCGCGGCAAGTCGCTGTACTCCATCAGTGGCAACTCGTGACCATAAAGCGTTAGGAATGCCCGCACGTTGCGGTTGATTCTCCTAGGCAGCACTGCATAGGCGTTAGGCTCGAGCAGGCACGCGGCAAGAAGGGAGGCTATCGCATCAAAATCAGCCTGTTCATGCGTGAGGATGATGTGCATCTGCTCGATAACCTTTCTACGCTTAAAATTTGCCTACGCTCCGCACGGAATTGCTTTTCCTCTACCTCAACCGTACGGTTCGCTGTGGATTATACAATGGCCTGGGGATTTGAGCGTTGCAAAATGCTTCCCACGAAATTCCGGATATGATCTCGACGCTCCTAGATATCACTTTGGGGTTGTTCACTTCTCGATCTCAAAGCAATTGAATCGAAGATATGCGATGCCGATACCAATACGGATTACAATACTAGCCCGGGAGCGATAATAACGTCTTTACCTAGTTAATGGAATCGGCATTTGGGCCGACCTGCAATCTCTCTCCACATCTTGTCCTACTATACAGATCCTGATTAATAGACATCACACATCACTGCTTAGCTAAGGAGAATAAGCAAATGAAAACGCATCCTCCCCATGGAGACACAACAATTCGGAAAGCTCATACGGATGACATTGCGGCTATTACAGCCTTGTCTGGACAACTCGGATACCCCTCCACGGATGCACAGGTCCACCATCGCTTTGATGACATCCAGCGAAGGGAAGACCACGGTGTATATGTTAGCGAAGGTCCTGATGGGCAGGTTATGGGTTGGGTTCACGTCTTCCTGCGCCCACTCCTTATTAGTGAGCTTAGTGCAGAGATCGGGGGGCTGGTTGTTGATCGCAGACGCCAGGGGGAAGGCGTCGGCCGGCTGCTCATGACATCAGCCGAGGCATGGGCGCGGGAACAAGGCTGCGCCCGGGTTGTGATTCGGTCGAACACGCTTCGCAAGGGCGCACACGAATTTTACCAATCGTTGAGGTATGAAAACATTAAAACCCAGAGGGTCTTTTCGAAAACCTTTCCTGAGGCAAGCCCTTCATGATTGTGGTAGAGAGGATTCAGGAGATTGTCATGTTATACGACAATTGTGAAGCAGGATCGCGCCATCGCGCGGTAATCGCAACACGATCCTCCCTTTTGCAACCCTGTGAACCCCATCCCCAAGCGCTTCAGAGATAACCTCCCCCTCACCCCAACCAAGTATGTCTGTGGTGAGATCCATATCCTGGCTGTTATCAGAGGCGTTGATCACAAGTGCAACGGCTTGATCTCCCAAAACCCTACCAAAAGCGCAGATATTGGCTTGATCATCCGCGATGATGGACTGAAAATCGCCCTCCCGCAAGGGCTGTAGAAGATGACGCAGGCTTATAAGTCGCTTCACGAATTTAAGCAAGTCGTGATCCCACGCTTTCGGGTCGGACGGGAACGCCCGCCTGCAATCCGGGTCCTTCTCCCCCTCCAAACCGATCTCATCGCCATAGTAAATGGCTGGCGCACCCGGGAGGCAGAATTGCACAAGAAAAGCCAGCCGTACCCTAGCCATGTTCCCCCTACACACCGTCTTCAAACGCCTTGTATCGTGCGAACCGAGCGGTAGGTAATGAGCAAAAACATGTTCGCGTGGATAGGCATCCAATATCGATGATACACGCTTTAAGAAGACGGTTGCTTTGGTGGTCCGCTTGGCAAGGAATTCCAAGATCTCATCTCGAAGGGGGTAGTTCATGAGACCGTCAAAATGGCTCGGCCCCACCCAGCGTGCATCAACATTCCAAATCTCTCCAACAAGGTACGCTTCAGGGTTGACGCCCTTAACCGTGGCGCGGAACTCCGCCCAAAAATCGTCATCATCGATCTCGTTGGGAACATCGAGACGCCACCCGTCTGCACCTTGTTCGATCCAGTAGCGAGCCACATCCATCAAATAACGCCGTACAGCCGGATTGTCCGTTTTGAATTTTGGCAAGCTTTTAATCTGCCACCACGCCCGATAGTTCGGGTCATCATCCCCACGATACGCGTTAACCGGAAAGCCCTCAAGGTAAAACCAATCTCGGTAGGGTGATTGCTCTTGGTTTTCCATGACATCATTAAAAGCGAAAAAACCTCGACCGCAGTGGTTGAAAACACCATCGAGGATCACACGTACCCTATGACGGTGCGCGAGGTCAAGGAAAGTGTTGAAATCCCCCATGTTTCCGAGCTTTGGATCGATTCGAAAATAATCCGTTGTATTGTAGCGATGGTTGGACGTCGCTTGAAAGATGGGATTGAGATAGAGCGCAGTCACGCCAAGATTGAGCAGGTAATCGAAACGTTGGATCACCCCCTGGAGATCACCGCCCTGAAATCCCCTCAGCGTCGGTGGAGAGCCCCACCGTTGAACATTGGGCGGATCATTCGACAGATCGCCATTCGCAAAGCGGTCAGGAAAGATTTGATAAAAAATGGCATCCCTTACCCAATCAGGAACAGACATACCCACACTCCTTAGGAAACACCCCGAATCACCAAGCCTCCAGTACAAATCCCTCCAATCGTTCGCTCCTCATTCATAGTGCTCAAATAAACAAGAGGTCAGAGACCTCACTCCTCCTCAGGCCCGCCCGATAATGCTTGATCGATCTTTGCCCGCGCCATTTCAATGGCAAGCTCAGGTGTGGCCCCCTTGAGAACGACCGCCTCCAGCGCTGATTCAATCGGCTCCTTGTAGAGGTCCAAATCCATTCGGAGTGGAAAGGAGACGCCAGAATACATCGCGGCCATCATTTGGGTTTGAAGCACATCCTCCACTTCTAGATTCAGAAGAACGGGTAAATGCCCGGCCGCATCTGGGTCACTTAATATGATCTGTGCCTCCGGAGTCAGCAAGAAGCGAAGAAAGGCCCACGAGGCCTCGAGATCAAGAGAGTCAGACCGATCCAGTAGATATGCGTTCTCCGTCCATACAAAACCCGTTAAACGCTCGCCCGTGATCGAGGATACCGGCCATGGATCGACCACCAGGCTCCCTGTGTCAAGCGATTGTTGAAGCTGCGGCGCACGAAGCGTCTCTTCGATCAGCCAAGCTGACCGTCCTTCAATAAATGCTCGGGTATCCTCGTCGGAATTGAACGTGACCTGGTTTTTCACTCGCAAGCTGTTCATCAAGTTGAGCCAGCAGGTAACAGGCTCATCCTCAAAATGAAATAGACCGCCTGGATCGAAAAATGCTCCATCGCAAGTATGCATCTGAGAAGCTGAGATGTTGAAGCGAAAATCGAAGGTGGCGCCTTCCAGATCGTCCACAGATGAAGCGGGAGCCGCGGCCAAAGCTTGGTTCCGATAGAAGACGACACCATGCATCTCCAAAGGCATCCAGATTAGTGCTCCTCGGTATTCAACCTGGTCCCATGCAAGTGGATGGATCAAACCCTGAAGATCAAGGTTGGCGCGATCGATCAGATTGCGAAGGTATCCCTCTTCCCACAAAACGGGTCCCAGGGATGCAGGCCCAAGAAGAACCGTGGGAGCACCCCCATTCTGGGAAGTCGCTCGGATGGTGGGCAGGAGGTCTTCAGTCGCATAGTACGTTACACGAAAAGATACCCCGGGGTGTTTAACTTGAAACGCATCGAAGATCCTCATCAGGCTCTCAAGTTCACGCACATCCCAATCCAGCCAAATGCGTATCTCACCTTGCATGGTGGATTCCACAGGTTCGGTCCGTGCAGGCGTTGGGGGAATGGGTGATGGTGGAACTTGCGAAAGCGTGGTTGGAGATGCAGTGTTGATGGTTGGCGGCCGACATGCTGCAAGAAGCAACACCAGGGTAAGAACGATAAAACGCAGCCCATATTTTCCACAATAGGATATGATCATCCGCACTTCCTTGGAGAATTGGATCCATGCATTCACGACTGTGATCATCCGTCTTTCCATGTGGAACCTTGTATCTTATGCTGCGGTATATTCCATTCTAATCAAGTATATGCACAACGCGATGGATACTCACACTATGAAACATCAACACCATAGGATGAAGGAAATCTTCACCCCGTCCCGGATTTATTCACATTCGGGGATGGAGTTTACCACAGGTGATGCATAGAAATTTCATGTCAGCGATATCCAGAGCGATGGCTACATGGATCATGTTAGGCAATCGCTCGATCTCAAACTTAAGCTCATAAGAGGCGCATTTGTAGGTGTCGGAAGGGCGCAACAGAAAGACGATTTTCCTCACAGACCCTTTCATCTCCATCTATCCAGGCTTGCGTGCAGTTCTCGCCATGCAGGTGCACTTCGACCGATGTGTAAGGGAAGGGAAAATCACCTTCCTGGTTCCAGTGTAAATCTAACCTCGCTCCATCCCGAGAGACGGAAAAAGTGTCTACCCTCCCCGGTTCATACCCATCACCAGCATCACTATATAAGCGGCTGGTCTCCTCCCCTTGAAGTGGGGGATAAAGGTGCAACGTCAAGTGGTCGCTATCCTCCATCGGGATAACACATCCCGCTCGCGTAAAAAGAGGGATTCTTTCCAAGGATGCGTCAACTTCCACCACGGCAGGCCCGTCAACCAAGCTGTCATTCCAAAAGTTGTACCAATATCCTTGCGGCAATCTTACCGCTCTACCGCGAGCGCCTTCTTCCAAAATCGGTGCAACCAGTAGGTTATCCCCAAGCATAAAGGCATCATCTACTGTCATCAAAGCAGGCTCCATGGCGCTGGGCCAAAAAAGTGGCCGTACAAAAGGGTGCCCTGTCTGAGTGCACGCCCATGCCAACGTATAAAGATAGGGAAGCAATCGATATCGCAGCTTCAGGAAGTTGCGTAAGACATTCAATGTCGCTTCGCCATACACCCATGGTTCTCGGCGAGGTATTCCTATAGCTGAGTGCGTTCGGAAAAAAGGCAGGAAGGTTGCCAATTGAAACCATCGGGTGTACAGCTCTGCGTTTGGATGCGCGCTGAACCCACCAACATCGGGGCCGGTGTACGCCATCCCCGATAAGCCAAGGTTGATGACGGTATGGACCGTCATGCGAAGCGCTTCCCATGTGCTCTCGGTGTCCCCAGTCCAATTCCAGGCATATCTTTGCGTGCCCGCCCACCCCGAGCGACTGAGGAGCCAGGGGCGCGCACTAGGCCGGAGCCCCTCCAAGGCTTCGTATCCTGCTCTGTTCATGAGATGACCATAAAGATTATGCGCCTGCCGGTGATCACCCTGAGTCCCTTCCATGGCATGTCTGGTAGAGAGAGGGAGCGTTAGATCCCCCCATGTGGAGAACGCAGAGGGCTCATTCATATCATGCCAGAACCCCGATACCCCTACTTCAATTAGTTGCCGGTAGTACGATCCCCACCATGCTCGCGTCTCAGGAGATGTGAAGTCTGGAAAAGCACACCATCCAGGCCAAACAAGCGCACGCTGCATGCTCCCATCCGGTCGCTCACAAAAAACTCGCTGCGCCTTCCCATCCTTGTAAACCTGGTAGGACGGATCGATCTTCACGCCAGGGTCTAAGATGGCGACCACCCGTACACCACCCTTCCCCAAATTTCCTGTAAGTCGTCGCAGGTTTGGAAAACGCGATGTATCAACCGTAAACACACGGTATCCGTCCATGTAGTCGATATCCAAGTGAATTACGCTCAGCGGCAGATCTCTCTCTTGAAACCCCTCGACGACCTCGCGAATGTCCTCCTCTCGCTTATATCCCCATCGACATTGGTGATAGCCTAATGCCCAGCGGGGAGGAAGTGGAGGACGACCTGTTAATTGGGTATAGCGTTCGAGCAAACGGTCCAGGGAGCCTGTTGCGACATAGTAACGTAAGGCGCCTCCACCAAATTCGACTTGGGCAGGGTGCCGCGCGGAAAAAGAGCCGTCATAGCTATTTTCGTAGAATACGAGCTGGCTATTCCCGGGATGGACGCTGATGTATACCGGGATGGAGAGATAGAGCGGGTCTTGTTGGGGCCCATAGGCCCCTCCGACTTCCGTGTTCCAAAACCGATATTGCCCACCGCACAGATTGAACGCGGTACCGCGTTCACCTAAGCCATAGATGTACTCCTCCGCCTCGAAATCCGTCCGATGAACCCAACCCGTTCCCGACCTTTCAGGAGGGTAATCCTGGCGAAAAACATGGTTCTGACCATCCTCGAATCGAATTGCGCCTACTTCGGAAATGTGGATCGCCAGGAGCAAGCTGCGGATGCTAACCCCTTCATCCGTCTGCGTGGTGGTCGTATCGACGGCGTTCCATTCCTGTCCTGCAAGTGCGTAGGGAAACGGCAGTGCGCCGGGTTTCCATGTGAGTCGCACGAAATCTTCCGCAAGGAACCGCACATCGAGTTCGCTGTTTTCGAATTGGAATCTTCCGCCGCCGGGCTCCTCGACGGAATGCACCAATCTACCTGGAGGAAGCCATGGTTGCATGGCACGGGATTCCAAGAACCTGTGATCCAAGATATCGCGCTGCAGCGCGTAAAGAATGGTGCGAAGGGATGGGATCCATCCCACAGAACGAACGGAACGGATTGCTTTACCGACGAATTCCATTTTGTCTCCATCCAAGAGAGATGCTGGCCTCGCAAACAGTCCGAGCACTTCCTCTCCTTACCATACCCAGAACAATGCGCCTTCGCAAGCCGATCACGCCGACACCATCTCAGTACAAACCCCCGGATACGCAGATTCCGACCTAACCCACCCTGATATAATCTGGGGCATGAACCACAACAATGAAAAATCCTGGCGTCTCATCCTCTCACCCCCCATGTGCGGTGCGGAGAACATGGCGCTAGACGAAGCCATTCTAGAAACGGTTTGTACCGAAGATTCGCCTCCAACACTGCGTCTCTACGCTTGGGATCCACCTTGTCTGTCACTCGGCTATGCACAGCCAATATCGGATGTAGATCTCGACCGGTTGGAAGCATTGGGGTGGGATCTTGTTCGCCGGCCAACCGGCGGACGTGCTATCCTGCATTCGGACGAACTTACCTATGCCATCATGGCGAAGGACGACAACCCCCATCTTGCAGGAGGGGTGCTCAACAGTTATCGCCACCTTAGTAAGGGACTTGCCCAAGCCCTGACGCTGCTTGGCGTAGAAGTAGTAATCCAACCCGAGATTCCGTTGGATCAAGAGGATCGAACAAACCCTGTTTGCTTCCAAATGCCCAGTGCATTTGAGATCACAGCCCAAATGAAGAAGTTAATCGGCAGCGCACAGGTTCGTCGCCGCGGTTGTGTCTTACAACACGGCTCGCTCCCGCTTTCCGGTGACATCGCTACGATCTGTCAGGTCCTACGCTTTGAGGATGAGGAAACTCGGCTCTTCGTATCCGAGCGTGTGCGCGCAAGGGCTACCACAATTGAGACGCTGTTGAGCACAAAGGTCTCCTGGGAGCGCGCCTCTCGATCCTTCATCCAAGGTTTTTCCTCCGCACTCGGGCTAAACCTTCAACGGGGTGAGGTCACCGAACTCGAGCAAGCGAGAGCCGAGGAACTGCTAACGAATCACTATCAGAATATCAGCTGGACACGTCGCATGTAAGCCCAGGAAAGCACTTAGATGTCGAAGGTTGAGTGCTAATTTTCACTTGTGAAGGCACATCTCGATGTCAAGGCGCCTCGTGTTCCCGCCACGTTTGAACTCAGATAAATAGGTCTGACACGCTATGGGGAACTTCCGGCATTCCCTTGTGCTCGAAAGCTAACCACGCTACACTCCCACCATGTTTGTTGCAACACTGACGTTAGAGTTACGTATACCGGGATGCTCCTCGCTCAAGCAAAAACGCAGCCGCATAAAATCACTGATAGCCAGGCTCCACCGCGAATTTAATATTTCGGCCGCCGAAATCGACCACAATAACAACCATCAAAGGGCGATGATCGCTTGCGCTGCTGTCAGCAACGACGCCCAACACGCTCGGAAGGTATTGGCAAGCATCCCAGCATGGATCGAAAAGAATCGGCCCGATCTCCAACTGATCGATGAACACTATGCAATCTTATAGGTAGTATAAGGAGGCAATATGGATCTGGGTTTGAAAAACAAGGTCGCGCTTGTTGCTGCTGCTTCACGGGGTCTGGGAAAGGCGGCAGCACTCGCGTTAGCCCGCGAGGGGGCACACATCGCAATCTGCGCCCGGAGCGAGCTACTTCTCCCGACCGCTGAAGAGATCCGTGAGCAGACTGGCACTGACGTTTTAGCGGTACGGGCGGATCT
>CAYLOP010000067.1:0-15608 GCA_964385305.1 uncultured Anaerolineaceae bacterium
TTGCTGAGTGAGCTTAGACTGAAGGCAGACGGCATCGGTAACTCCTTCAGAGCGGGATTATAGCATGTGAAAAGTGAATAAGGTGGATGCAACTTTCAGGCCGCGTTGACAGCTTCAGGAGGCTGAAGTATAGTCCCCTCGTCAATCTTTGACAAAGTGATCACGAATGGGAGGCACCATGGGGGAAAGCAGGCCAGGTTATCGGATCCGTGATATTGCCGCTTCAGAGCGCCCAAGAGAACGCATGGTCGCCTTAGGAGCAGGGGCATTATCAAACGCAGAATTAATTGCAATTTTGTTGCGCACCGGGATTGAAGGAATGAATGCGGTTGAGCTAGCCACGCATTTACTGACACAATTCGGAGGTCTTCCAGGCATACACAAAGCGCCCCTTGAGACACTCAACGCCATGCGCGGTATTGGACCCGCTAAGGCGACTCAGTTGAAGGCTGCCGTCGAGCTTGGACGACGATTTGCAGCTGCCAGCCCAGAGGAGAGGCCTACCATACGATCCCCGCAAGACGCTGCGATGCAATTGATGTATGAAATGGGCGCATTCGAGCAAGAGCATTTACGAGTATTGATTCTCGACACACGAAATCAGTTGATTAAAACAACGGAAGTGTATTTAGGTTCTTTGAACACTTCGCTTATTCGCGTGGGGGAAGTGTATCGAGAAGCGGTACGCTATAATGCGGCCGCGATCATCGTAGCGCACAATCATCCAAGCGGCGATCCCACGCCAAGCCCTGAAGACATCGGCGTGACCAAAGCTTTAGCCGAAGCGGGTAAGCTGCTCGATATCGAACTCCTGGACCATTTGGTCATTGGGAAGAATTGCTTTATATCGTTGAAGGAGAAAGGTTTGGGTTTTTCATGAATCTTGCCTGGGAGGACCGATGGAATACCAAATAATCCTTCTACCCCGCAACGAGTATTTCACCTGGGTCCGGGCGTGCACGGATTACGTAATGGCTTTTGGTTCAAACCTCACGTCCGATCCCGAATCCGCGGCAAAGTACATGGCACCAGGGCAGGTGATCACCTTCCCGCTAGTCCCTGGAGGTTTCCCGGAACAAGGGGATATCGAGCGCTGGCTGCAGACGAAATATGCCGGTATTCGCCTTGATCCTATCGAGGCTGAGTCTCCGGGTGACCTCAAAAAAGCGTTGAAGCCGCGTATCGAAGAGAATGACCGATATGGGCAGAAGCAACGACCGTTTTATTTACTTTGGCCGACGGAGTATGCCGTAATCACCCAAGCCTATGGTGCTAACCCACAGATCTATGGTAAATGGGGGTTTCCAGGTCACGAGGGAATCGATTTTCGTGCAAGGCCTAACACAAACATTTTTTGTTGTGCAGATGGCGAAGTTTATCGCGTTCACAATAACCCTGATGATCATCCCTATGGTATTCACGTCCGCATTCTTCACGCGGATGGTTACAGAACTGTATATGGGCATCTAAAGAAAGCATTGGTTGTGAAGGGGCAGACCGTTGAGGCGGGCTATGTTATCGGGAAGGCGGATTCGACAGGTGCCTCCGTGGGATCTCATTTACACCTCACGCTTAAAAGAGACGGAGCCACAAAGAGAGGTGAGACTGATTACCCCAAGGATGTGATTGATCCAACGCCGTACCTGGTGTGGCCTGGCGCCAATGTGCATGCGAAGCATATCGGTTTCGAATGGCCTCCCGGGAGATGTCTCATTGGCGCACACGGCTGTGTTGGTGGCCTCCTCGAAGATATCGATCTCAAAGTGATTGCTGACGCACGCTTAGAAGCTGTCAAGCTGGAATTGGGAGAAACTAGAGAGGCGATCGACAAGCTGCGAGCCATTAACCCGGCGATGTTTATCATGGTGCGGGCAACATCCGATTTCTCACAACACCGCGTGCCAGCCAATAATTTCCTCTCTCAGGTTAAGGATGAAATTGGGCGCTTCTACCGACAAGGTATCCGATACTTTGAGATCCACACAAATCCCAACCTTCAATCCGAAGGATGGGGGCGGTCTTGGCGCGATGGCAAGGAGTTCGCGGACTGGTTCGACAAGGTGGTGAAAGCTTTGCACAAAGCCTACCCAGATGCGAAGTTTGGCTTTCCAGGCGTCTCACCCGGCGGCTTGTTGTGGGGGTGGAGAGCGGACGCTGAGCAATTCCTTTCTGACGCGGAGGACGCGATAAGCGGTGCTGACTGGGTGGGGGTGAATTGTTGTTGGACAGACACATCGAGCATGAGCGCACCGGATGGTGGTCGATGGTACGAGACCTATCGACTGCGTTTCCCGAATAAGTTGATCTTCATCACGGAATTCCAAAACCCAGTAGCCAATGTTGGCGGAGGAACAAAAGCTCGCCAATATCTGACATTCTACGAGACCTTGCAGAAGCGTGATGGTATCGGGGCTGCCTTCGCCTACGCGATCTCGGCAATTGAAGGGTATGAAGGTGTTGTTTGGCGGTCGAAGAACGGTGTCATAAACGAGATACCCGAAATCCTGGGGGGACGATCAAAAGCGGAATAAAGCGTGCGGATTTTTTTGCTTACCACATGACTTGAACACGGCGCACCTGACCAAATCTGTCGTGATAGATGACGTGCCCGTGTTCTTTTCCGTATTGCCACAATTGATAAGTTATGCGAACGTCTTGCTCGCAGTAGTCGAGAATCTGCTCGAATTTCCCCTCGCGATACCATCTAACTGCCATGATCCCATCGGCGTTTTTACCGGTCTTTAGCGTTGCCTGGGCAAGATTTTCAAGAGAAAGTCGAAATCCCAATGCGTTGTGAATATGATGGAGAAGGTCAACGGTACGTTCGAGCAAATTACTGTCTGGCAGAAGGCCGTATGGCTTTAAGACAGTGTAATCAAACCTCACGACATTGAAGCCAATCACGAGTTTTGCGTGCAGGATGCGATCGATTAAATCCACGACATCCTTTTCGAGAAAGCGCAGCATTTCACCTTTCTCGACGTGAAAGAGGACGGCGGCCGAAAGGCCGAGCTTGTCGATGTGTGACCAACCGCCTACTTCGTTTGCTAAACGCTGCGTTTCAACATCAAAAACATAGGTTTCACCAGCCATTATTCTGTGCTCCACGTGAGCTTTCTTCTTTTGCAAGCATTTATCTCATCCACGGAAGGTTGAAACCTTCGAATTATCCACGAATCATTGCAAGTAATGGCGCAACTGTCAGCGGGCTAAGAAGTGTTGTGATTAGGACAGCTCCTGTGGCGAAGTCTGGTTCTACATCAAATTCGGTTGTAATGACCGTTGCGAGAACGGCAGTCGGCATCGCTGACTCAAGGATGCCAACATGCGCACTCAGACCCTTCAGGCCGAAAAGTGGTGCGATGAGAAACGCAAGAAGTGGCGAGATGATGAGCCGGAGCCCGTCAACGAGTACGAGCAGGTCCTTGCGTTTGGGTAGGCCACCATGTGAGATTTGCATACCAAGCAAAATGAGCATGGAGGGAATCATGGCAGAGCCAAGGAGTGAGAGTGGTCTATCAATGGAAATGGGTAATTGCCAATGAACGGATCGCACCAGCATAGCAAGCGGTATGGCATAGACGGCAGGTATCTTTAAAAGGCCGACAAGTGCAGATCTTAGGGGTTGGCGACCGGCGGTGGTGATGAAAACCCCAAGCGAGTTAGTCAGGAGGGCGTTTGTGATAAAGAAAACACTTGCCCATGCAAGCCCTTCATCGCCGAAGAAGAAATCGTTAAGCGGCAGGCCATAGTTTCCAGCGTTCATGAAGGTTGCTGTGAGGATGAAAACAGACGCCGTTTGCTGGGGAAGTCGCAAGACACGGCTCAGGGTCCAGCTCAAGATGCTCATCAGGATGACGACAGCAACCGCAAAGCAAGTCATGTGGATGATATCTGAACCTGTAATAGAAGTGGAGAGGGCTATTGTGAACGCAAGCGCGGGCGTGAAGAGATAAAACGTGACGCGCGCGAGCGGTTTGGGATCGACTCGAAGTGTGCGCTGAAGAATATAACCTGCGCCTGCAGTAATGAGTATTGGGAGAAGATTGTCGGCGAATAAGGAAAGCAGATTGTTCAAGGGGGTGGGTCCTCGAGTTCGTCGAAATCGATGAGTGATAAATCCTGTGTCCCATCGATAAATGCAAGGTAATCGAGTGCATCTTCAAGAAGACCGGCGAACTCGTCATCGACGACATCCACCAGGGAGACTAGGGCATCGGTCGCGTCTTCGCCGCCGATCTGACTCAAAGACCAAATGGCAGCCTTGCGCACCTCGTCATTAACATCCCCCAGAAGTTCGATGAGCGATTCAACAGCCTCTTTTAGTTCAAGTTCACCTGCAGCATGTGCAGAGGTGAGCCGAATCTGAGGAGATGCATTGTTCATCTCGTGGATAACCAGTGGCGCCCACCGCTTGTTCGCGGAACGGCCCATAGCGAATAAAGCGGATTGCTTGTAATGGTCATCGTCCGAATCGTAGGCTTGTTGAATGAGGTTTGGAACTTCGCGATGTGATGAGAAACCGAGCGATTCGATCGAAAACTTGCGAACCTCTTTTGATTCATCTTCTTTGGAGGATAATAGAAGACCCTCTTCGATTTTATGGAACAAGTCTTTATCAATCTTTTCGGTCTCACCAAGCCACACAAATAGCCCCAACGCCTCGGCAGCTGCGGATCGAACGTCTTGGGAATGATCTAAAGATAATGCATTTAAAAGAGAAAGAGCCAGAGCAGGATCCTCGCATTCCCAGAGATTCCGTATGGCTATCTCGCGAACGCTCGGATCGGGATCAGTGATCGCGTATCGATTAACGCTTTCGAAAAGGAGCTCGAATCGATTTTCTGCCTGACGTCCAAGCTCCTTTAAAAGTTCGCATTTGCGGGCTTCAGATAGTTGAGGCCACACAGCCTGTAATTGAGCGAGGTGAGATGAATCGATATCCGAAAGCTCTTGTAATTGCTGGGCAGGTAACGGTTCGCTTTCGTCCGACAAGGATTCGAGAAGTTGATCGAAGGGACTATTCATAAGAGCACCTGCAACGGAATTCTATGGAAGTGTGATGGGATTGATAAAGTCTTGCAGGTTGATATACACCATTAGGACCAGTAGGAAGGCAAGCCCGATGGCTTGTGCGAGCCCTTCGTATTGGCGTGGGATTCGACGACCGATCACCGCTTCGATCAAGATGAAAAGTAATCTTCCGCCGTCCATGAGGGGGATTGGAATGAGATTCGCGAGTGCCAATCCTAGGCTGATGATTCCAACAAGGTTAAGGGTTAAAAACGGGCGCTGGGAAGAACGATCAATTGAACTCGCCCACGATAGCATGTCGTGAATGCCCTTTAATCCGCTCACGCGGGTTTCTTCGGGCATCGCAGAACCGCTGATGAGTCGACCTGGTAAACCGACGATCGCATTGACTTGCAAGCGGATCGAATCCCAACTCAACGAAGCGGCATCAGGCCATGTGGTGGGTCTGGCAGGATATCCAAGTGTGACACCAAGAGGCCCCTGGTCACTGGGGTACTCTGTCCGCGGGGCGAGTTCGACGCGGAGGAGCCGTCCTTGACGCTCAAGCTCTATGACGATCGGTTCGCCAAGATGTGCGCGGACAACTTCAAGGATGCTTTCAAAGCTCGTAATCTCCCTGCCTTCTACAGAACGGACGATATCTCCCGTCTGAATGCCAACCTCTTCTGCAGGGGCGCCAGCTACGATATCTGTGATCACTACCCTGTTAAAATCCGGCGCAGCGTATTTGAACGCGAAAAGGAAGGCAATGAACGCAAGGATCACATTGGCTAATGGACCAGCTGCAAATACGGTAGCGCGCACACGTTTACTTGCGGCGGAAAGTCCACCGGGGATATCAGGGTCATCCTCGCCGAGAGGACGGACAAAGCCGCCGAAAGGAATCAAATTTAGTGTGAATTTTGTGCCTCCTGCCTCAAAAAGAGTAGCGATCCTGGGAGGAAAACCAATGCCAAATTCCTCGACCGGAATGCCAAGGAGGCGTGCGGCGATGAAGTGGCCAAATTCATGGCCGATGATGAGCGTACCAAGTACAACAATAAAGAGCAGGAAATCTGACACTTTACAAATCCTTATGGCGAAAATCGAACAACTATTCGAATTATATCATCCTGGCGCAGTAGCGCGCTAAGAAGTTGATCCTAATCGGTCAATTTCGGATGTGTAAGGATACGACGAATCGTTCGATGATTTCATGTCGATGGCGAATTCTCCAAGATATACGGACCATGTCCGGGGTGCGATTCGATGATATGGATCACACCGGGCAAGGCAGCGATGCATTCCTTAACGGCTATAGCGGATTCCACCCCGCAAAGACAATGAACATTTGGACCTGCGTCAATGGTGTAGCATACTTTCAAACCTTCTCCACGCAAGGTGTTTACAGTGTGGATAAGTTCTAAGGTGGCTGGCTGCCAATAGAACAACGATGGGGTAGAGGTGAGCATCACAGCATGCATGAGGTTGCAATCGAGTTCAATGATTGAGCAGAGGCTTTCAAAATCTCGTGAGAGAATCGCCTCTCTGCAGATCTCGATCCTGCGTTGCGTGTCTGCAACTCGAGCTGCTTGCAACGGGCTGGAATCCGCCAGAATATGACCGCGACTAGAGCCAGTTCTTTTATGTTGCTCGCTTACGATTGCAATGAGATCCACAAGGTCCCAATGGTCGGGTGGGGCAAGCTGCTCGGCAAAGGAGTCATCTGATGTTTGGCCGCGGTGCCAAATGACATAACCGCCAAACATTGAACGGCTCGCGGAGCCTGAACCCAGCCTTGCATACTGAGAGAGCACACATGGGCTAAGATCTAGGCCAAGTGCTGTGGCACCAGCAAGAGTTAGTGCTGCGAATGCAGATGCAGAAGAGGCAATCCCCACACTTGCGGGGAAGTTGTTCATGCTTTCAATAGATGCAAATGCGCGGATGTTTGCTCTCTCTCTGAGATGATCTAGGCATGATGATACCCGGTTGAGGGTCTCACCAGAGGTTTCAACCCCGTTCAGGAAGAGCCGGTCGCGGTCGTAATCGTCCATAAATGTCACAGAGGTACGAGTCTCCAAACCACCGAGGGTCATCGAAAGAGAGCTATTGGCGGGGAGACGGCGTTCGTGGTCTCTGTTCCCCCAATACTTGATGAAGGCGATGTTGGGGCTTGCGACCGCAGTAGCAGAACGGGAAGTCATGAATTCTGTGTAACCTCGTTCGTTCATTGGCTTTGCATCGGAGATTATAGGACTATAGAAAGTCTAGCACGGTTGGTGGATTCCATGAAAGGGAGGTGCGGGCTGGTTCGCTGGTCGGTAACCTATACGTATTAGACCCTCAATAAGAGCGCGAGAGCAAATGAACATTTCCAAGGCGAACGTTTCGCAGACCGGCTTGTTTGGCCGCAGCGAGGGCGTCACTTGCGTGTTGAACGGATGTAGAAGGGAGGTCGCTCAAAAAGAAGTCGGGGTGGAAGCCGAGAAGAGCATAGGGAATATCTGGATTGATCCTGGCGATAAAGCCTGCGATAGAGGAAACCTCCACCACATCCACATATCCTGGAACGAGCAGGGTGCTGGCGATGACCAGAGGTGTGGAAGGCCTGGTAGGGATTTGTGAGGCAGCAAGTGAGAAATTTTCCAGCGTTCGCTTGTTAGAGGCGCCGGTCAGAACACGATGCAGTGTGGGATCGTAGGCTTTGAGGTCAAATTTTATACAACCACCGCTGCGAAGGGAGAGGTTAACGGCTGCCTGCATGAGCTTTGGATGCATTGTCCCTGCTGTTTCCCAACACACGCGAACACCTCTATTGGCGAGGTATTTCCCTGCCGCAAGAGCATGCGGCATCTGACTTGCAGGGTCGCCGCCAAAGAAGCAGACGCAAAATGTATGTTCATCCGCACATTCGGCGAGGGCTTGCGCGCTCATGGCTTCAACCGAGCCCTGGTGATCAAGTTGAGGGTCTGCCTGACGGAAATGCCAGTTTTGGCAGAAGAGGCAGTTGAGCGTGCAACTGGCATAGAAGATCGCGAGATTGTGATCGCCGTAGCGTTTGTTTCCGGGGCAGACCCAGTCTGCGACACAATTCGTGGGGAGAGGATCGTGGTACCAATGCAGGATGCCGCGCTTAGGTGTACCGGCAAGGTGGAAAAGCCGCCCTTCTTGGTTGTATCGAAGGCCGCAAAAGCCACGCTGGCCTTCTGAGATCATGCATTGCCGGGAGCACAGTCCACAAGCAACACCATCAACTGTACGTGGAGGGGAAACAGGAAGGTTGAAATCTTCTCTCGACCGCGTATGGGCATGTTGTGCGAGTGACAACGCATTTAAGGGATCGCGTCGAATGCATTCCAGGCAGACCTGCAGGGCGATTGATATAAGGTAAGACTGCGTACCACACAGCGCGCAATTACCTACGACCATGGCTATCTCGTTCAATTGGTTTACCATTCTCGAATATTGTTAGCTGCGAAGATTCCAGACGGAAGGATGGGAAGGTCGATTGACCGAAACCCGAAAACGAACGATTGAAAGGATCAGCCTTCGATTACCTTTACCGAGGTACCACCCGGCATCGATACGGTAATGTCGCCAGGATCATATGGGACGTGCGGGGTGGTCCAACGGAAAATCCATTTGGCGTCCTCGGGTCGTGCATTCACACATCCATGAGACATGGGCTCACCATAGTTGCTATGCCAAAATGTGGCATGGATCGCAACCCCATTTCCCGCGAAGAGTGTTGTCCAACCGATGCCGGGAAGGTCGTATCCGCCACCGGTTGTGCCGCCACTCATATGCAGGGACAGCACTTTTCGCCAGATTGGGTGTGCGCCAACAGGGGTTGACCATTTATCGACAGGGTTGCCTTGAGCGTCGAATTTTGCACCCGAGGAGATCAGGCAGAAATACACCTCTCGGTTGTTTTCATAGCATGAGAGAGTTTGATAGCGAAGGTTGACCTCAATACGTTTATCTTCAGCGTCTGGGCTGAGGGGTGATAGATCATCGGATGTTAGCGGGCGAAATGCTTCGCCTTCAGCCCAAAAAATGTCGCCATAGCTATAGCGTTCGTTGATTCGATACCATATCTTGCCTTCATTATCTGTCTTGATCTCATCAACCCAGAGGATCTGACTATAATACAAACGAGGGTTGATAGCGTCACGAAGCCATGGCGAGCGAGCTGGCGGGTTGGCGAGAAGTAGATCAACCCACGGAACTGTCACCTCAACCCACAATCCTGTCCCCATACTAGTATCTTCGAGAGCCGTTATCGGCATATTGGGTAGATTTTGCACACGCTGGAGATGGGGAGACCAAACAAATCCGTCTGGCGTTTCGACCCAACGTAAATTGGTGGCATAAAAGGAATGCGGTTGGCCTACAACTTCCTTGAGCCAAGGCACAACCGCATCCTCATATAGAATACCAACGGACTGGCTCTCGCCATCGGGGCGTGCCATGAGATCTGCCTTGCCTACACAGACACGAGCTAACTGTTCATGGGATGGAAAAATGAGCTGTGTGGACACTTGGTGTAGGGGGTGCAGGAAAACGCCTCCTGTTCCCAGTGCAGCAAGTTTCAGAAAGTCACGGCGATAAATCGCGTGGGTGTTTGAATAAACTGTGTCAGGATCCATCTTTTCTGAGTTACCTCATAAAAGATCCAACCACAAAGCAACAAGTCAAGCAATACCGGATAATTATAGTAACATCGATAATCCATCATACCTCTGAATAAACAAAAATGACTTTAAGATGAGGAAACTAGCTGAAAGCGAGATTTGGATAGTAGAATACTACATCGATTTCTAAAGGCTCGAAGAAGCCCTTGGTTGATTGAAATGCAAAAACCTAGCATATTCAACGTCACTGTAATGCTTATCATCGTAATATTGTCAGGCTCATGTGTCCAGGATATGCACGCGGACAAAACCCTCGAACCGGCTGGAACAATTGCTGCAGTCATACCCACTGATACGCCCGAATATGCGACTCCCACTGCAGACTTGGAGGACGTGATCCTGATCGTTCCCCCAGAGTCGTCAGACAGTGAACTGGCGAAAGATCTTGAGGAAACGCTCCAGACGCTCTCAGAGCAAACAAACCTTGAATGGAAGAAAGTCACGTCAATCTCAGATAGAACCATTAACGCTTCGTTGCGCATCGTAGTCGCACTTGGACCTGACCCCGGGTTGACTCGTTTGGCGGAGCAGGCGCCGCAAGTCCAATTCTTGGGTGTGGGAATCGAGGGTCTGGAGATTCGCGACAATGTTAGCCTTATAACGACAGAGGGAATGCGGCCAGATGTTCAAGGTTTTTTGGCAGGCTACATAGCAGCCATGATCGCGCCGGATTGGCGCGCGGGAGTGATCAGTCACACTAGGAACGCGGAAGGCCGCGCGGCTAGCGAAGGATTCATGCAGGGAGCCCGCTACTTTTGTGGCCAGTGCCGCCCTTCCTTTCCACCATTCACGAGCTATCCAATAGCGCTCAATCTTGCATCGCCAGAATCGCTGTGGGAAGCGGGTGTTGAAGATTTGCTGCAGAAGTCTATAAAGGTTGTTTACATTTATCCCGAGATTGACACTCAGGCTTTGCGTGAATACCTTGCAGCCGAGGGAATCGCCATGATAGGTGAGATTGGTCCACTTGAAGGCGAAATTCAAGACTACTGGGTTGCTAGCGTCAGGCCTGACCCCTCAGGGGCTCTCCTAGAAATATGGGAGCCCCTACTCAGTGGGGAGGGCGGTGTAATCCAGCCTATGCCATTGATCGTTGAAGATATCAATCGAGCATGGCTCAGCAAAGGGAAAGAACGTTTGGCTATGGCAGCCATGCAAGAGATTCTTGATGGTTTCCTTGATACTGGAGTCGATCCGCTAACTGGGGAGTTGCGATAGCCCGCACGTTCGACGTGATGGTTGCGTGCAAAGCCGATTCATGTCATGGATGCAACAGAGACAAGTAGAGAGATACTCCATGTATCACTTATCGATGACACGCCCAAAAGCTAACGATGCTGTGCCGCGCGGATCGCTTGTCACTAGGACGGGGGCAGGAATTCGAGTCACTTGCTTAACGTTAATCGTGCTGGGTTTAGTAATGGTCGTGATGGCAGGTTGTTCGAGGGTCGACCAGGATATTGAAGGTGTGTGGTATCGCTCCGTAGAGGATTTGGATGTATTTCTATCGTTTGAGAAGGAGACATTCTGGTTACGTGTTGGTAGTGGTTCGAGACAGATGGTGGGCCGATACGAAATTGAGGGGGATACACTCAAACTTGTGGACGAGGATTGCGGGGAGGCGGTGGGGAGTTATCTGCTCAAGAAAGCAGAGGGGCGGATAACTTTCACGCTTATCGAAGATGCTTGTGAAGGACGTACGTCTGTATTACAAGGGGAATGGGTGCAGAAAGAATAGCGCCTCACCATGAGGCGCTCCTGGGTGCCCGAAGGGATTTGAACCCTCAACCACCGCATCCACAGTGCGGCGCTCTGCCGATTGAGCTACGGGCACCATGTAGCCGAAATTCTAACATGATCAAGAGCATTGTACCAAATACAATTGGTCTTCTTAGAGGGGTTCATGATTTAAATGGAAATCGTCGCCATGGAGTCCAGGAGGTCTCAATCAACTCTTTGAGGCGCAGGCCATAGATCCGCTCTGGGACTGGCTCTAGTCGCACTCCTGTATCGTATACTGTTCTCTCCAGACACATCAAGGCGACGATCTGTGGTTATCATAGCACAGGGTGTGCGACCGTCAACTTACAACCTACTTGCATTTTCCTGCATTTCGTCCGTATTCAACAGGGATCGAAGCCTGTCTGCCAACTGATCGCGACTTACAGTGGATTGCTCACCAGTACGAAGATCCTTCAAGGCGACAACGTTCGTGCGGATTTCATCAGGACCTAAGATCAAAGCAAGCGGGATCCCCTGACGATCAGCGTATTTGAATTGCTTCTGTAGGCGGGTGACTTCTGGATACCATTCCACACGGTAGCCAAGCGACCGCAATTCTGTAGCTAAATTAAGAGTTTCGAGGAGACAATCCTCATCAAATATCGGGACAAAAATCTGAGCAGGATTCGTTGGGAGGCTGGGATAGGCGCCATACTTTTCGAGCACGATACCAAGTACAACGTCCCCCATGGCAAACCCAACACCAGGCACAGGATCGCCACCTACTTCCGCGACAAGATCATCATACCGCCCTCCACCTAAGATAGCACGCTCCTCCCCAGATGCATCACGTGCCTCAAATACTGTCCCTGTATAGTAATCCAAACCGCGGATGACCGTGGGATCATATTCGAAGTATTCACTGGTGCTCATCATAGTGATGGATTCGAAGAAGGAGATTAACTCATCAGAATCGCGCCATGCCTCACCATTTTCCAGCAAGGCTTTCAGCGAGGAGAATTGTGCGGGTGATAGACCGATTTCCTGCGCATAGCCAGCCCAAGCATCAAACTTCATCTTCTCTTTCCGGTCAATCAATCGAAATACGTTCGAGCGTAGAGTAGGTGGAATACCTATAGCTTCAAGTTTAGAATCAGCCAATCGGCGATTATTAACGGCAATGCGAATCTCCTTGGGTGAAAGACCGACTTCCCGAAAAAAGCAAGCTGCAATGGACGCGATCTCTGCATCAGCTTGTGGGGAGTCTACACCAAGAAGGTCAATATTCCATTGAAAAAACTCCCGTGATCGACCTTTCTGGGGTCTCTCGTAGCGCCAGAAGGGCCCGTAAGACCACCAGCGGATGGGTCGGGAAAGTATCGCACTACGTGCGGCAACCATGCGGGCCAGGGATGGTGTTAACTCTGGGCGAAGGGTGATCATCTCACCGCCGCGGTCAGGGAAAATGAAAGATTGTTCTTTGACAAGTTCTTCGCCAGATTTCGCTGCATAGAGATCGAGTCGCTCGAGAAAAGGACCATCGAATTCCTGGTAGCCGAATTGCTCGGAGACAGTGCAGATCCGGTTATATAGCCATCTTTGGAAAGCCATTTCCTCAGGATAGAAATCGCGTGTTCCTTTAACGGACCTGATGCCAGGCATAATGTCGCTCCTCAAAGTATGGATAACATAAAGACGGCGGGGCGAGGCCCACGCCGTCTAATAGCCAGAGTAGAAAAACTCTGCTGGGTGGGTTTATACGCCCAAGCCATCCTCCTCAGCAAGGACGAGAGCATGACGATGCAAAGTAAGATGGCAGACCACATGCATTGTAAACATGGCGTGCATTATAGCACAACTCATGCTGGGGCGAAGGTGTCACCAAGCACATCCGTTACTGCCTCAATAAGCGCTCCTGAGAGAATGTCGTTGGCGAGCAATTCGATCTCATAGGTGATTGAGCGATCGGCGCCGTGGAAAGGGATCTTGTTACGAACGAATTGATGAACAACCGATGTTCCTTTCCCGAGTTTGAGATTTGGATTTTCCTTGTGGCGGAGATCGATCGCGCGGGTTGAGGAGAGAAGCTCAATAGCAAGAACATTGGCTAAATTTGACAGGATCTGTGTGAGATGCCTGGCTGCTGTCGTGGAGTTCGCGTTAAAATCCTCTTGCCCTGCGGACGTCGGAAGAGAATGAATTGAATCAGGCGTTGAGAGGGTTTGGTTCTCAAGAGCAAGCGAAGCGGCCACGTATTGAAGCATCATAAATCCCGAATGCAAGCCGGCTTCTTCATTACATGACACAAGCATGGGTGGCAAACCAGCACTGGTATGCGCATCGGTGAGACGATAAATGCGTCTTTCCGCCATTGAAGCGATGTTTGTGAGGGAGATCTTGAGGTAATCGGCGGCCAATCCAAGGGGTTCGCCGTGGAAATTCCCGCCCGAGACCGTATCGTCACCGAAGATGAGGGGATTATCCGTGGCGGAATTGATCTCTCGGGAAACAATGTCATGCACAAAGTCCAATGTTTCCCAGGTCGGGCCCAGTACCTGGGGGGTGCAGCGCAGGCTATAGGCATCTTGAACTCGATTGTCTGAGTCGATCATCCCCGAACCGCTGGTGAGGGCTCTTATGCGCCTTGCCACAGCCACTTGACCTGGATGTGGGCGAGCATCATGCAGGCGTGGGTCAAAAGCATCCGAGACACCAAGGAGAGCTTCGAGCACCATTGAAGCAGTGATTTCGGCGGATAGAAGGGCGCGTTGGATATCGATACATGCTAAACTGAGAATAGCAGCTGAAAAAGTGGCACCATTCGTAATCGCTAATCCTTCTTTCGGGCCTAATATGATTCGGTCAATGCCGGCTGAAGCCATCGCCTTCTCGCCATCTAATAGCTCTCCTTTATACCAAGCCCGGCCGGTATATTTTTGATCCTCAAGTGGATGGCGCGTGAAGACAAGTGCCATATTCGCAAGCGGCGTGAGATCGCCTGATGATCCAAGTGATCCCTGGCAGGGAATGTAAGGTGCAACTTCACGGTTGAGCATCTCGAGCAACGTTTCGATAATAATAGGTCTAACACCCGAGTAGCCACATGCAAATGTGTTGGCTCGTATCGCCATGGCGGCTCTTACAATGTCCGTTGGGAAAGGTTGACCGACGCAAATGGCGTGGCTCAGAACGAGATTTCGCGAAAGGGATGCGGATTGATCGGCATCAATGCGGCGATCGGAGAAGATGCCATAGCCCGTGTTGACACCATAGACCGGCACGTCAGCAGCTGCAACCTGGCGGACGGTTTCTGCAGATCGCTCAACACGCTCCACACTCTCTGGAGAAATGCTAACTTTCAGATGATTGCGGGCTATTGCATGAACATCACCAATGGTCAAGTGCATACCGTCTAGTTGAAGTGAAGGGGAGTCTAGTGTGTGTTTCATGATGATTTATCCTCTTTGACGTTTGGAGATGTACAACACAACACCAAGCAATGAGAATGTTTAGAACGGATTGAAATACCTATCGAGGCATTGGGGCGTAGGTATCTGACGTCCCGAGTCGACCGTGCCAAGTATAACATGCTGCGTGTTCTTTTGGCCTGGAAAAGGTCCGTGGTATGCTATGGCGCACAACATCACATAGCGACGCGAGGAGTAAATTTACCGTGCCATTAGTTCCAACACTCATTCTTCTTGCTGGATCTGTGCTTGTCTGGGTCACACGTAGAGAGCATGAAAGATTGCAATGGGCGTTAAGTACAAGTGCGGTAGTTGTTGCATGGATCGTTACCCTAGGCTTTGTGATATTGCTGCCTATTGAATCCCAAGTTTCTGTGTGGAGGCCCGAAGATCTATTCGCTTCCAAGATCGTGCTACGTCTCGATCGTGTGAGCTGGAACTTTGTGTATGCAACAGTGACGCTTGCTATGGCGGTTTTTCTCTCCGCACAAGCAAAGAATAATCCTCCTAAAGTTGGTATGCGTTGTGTGCTTCTCGTACAGACCGGTTTGGCCATGCTTGCAATGATGGCAGGGAATTTGCTCAGCGTAGCAATCACTTGGGCGCTAATGGATATTGGAACTTTGGTCCTCATGAAGGATCAATTGGATAACGTTCGTAGTAGCGCTTCTTTGATGGCGAGGACTGCTGCAAATGGCGGTGGGGTATT
>CAYLOP010000068.1:0-15447 GCA_964385305.1 uncultured Anaerolineaceae bacterium
CGAGTCGCTGAGCCTGTGCCGCAATCGCCACCCAGAGGGATGCAGCCAAGCCAGCCTCTCCGATTGGGTGATAAGGTGCGCCTACACACCATCCAAGCCGAGGGCGTGATCACGGGCCTCAGCGTAGATTCTGCAGAAGTACAAGTTGGTCGCTTGCGCGTGCGAGCCAAGTTGGATGAGTTACAGCGATCCGGAGAAGGGGTCCCCGATACGGCAAAGGAGGAGCTAAAGGCTTCCCAACTTGAAACGAGCCATACATCCCCATCAAGCGTTCTCTCTCCCCCACCGCTTGAGCTCGACCTGCGCGGCCAAACTGCCGACGACGCGCTCGATAAAATGGAACAGTATCTCGATGCGGCCTACTTGGCCGCGATGCCCTTTGTGCATATCATCCATGGTAAGGGAACCGGTCGTCTACGTCAGGTGATCAGAGGGTCGCTCCAGGGAAACCACTATGTAGCGTCCTTCGAATCAGGGAAGGCAGGGGAAGGCGGAGACGGCGTGACGGTTGTACACTTGGCCTTAGGATAGTGGTTGCCATCTGCAGAGTCTGGGGAGGCATTAAACCACAAGTCATCATGGATTCATATTAAAGGCAAACACTTATATAAAAGGTAGCTGATCGTGGAGGCACAGGTTTTCATATCGTTTTGTTGGGAGCGATGAGGGAGTTCGAGCGTAATAGTTGCGTCTGTGTCGCCAGTAGGTCCACAATCCATAGCTTATAAAGTCTGAAAGGGAGGCAATTATGCCCACGTTTCCTAATGCTCCGCATGCGCTCTGGTTGGACACGTACGGAGACTACGAGCCAGAACCCGCACTTGAAGGAGATGTCAAGGTCGACATCGCGATTATCGGTGGTGGGTTCACGGGGCTTGTCACAGCTTACGAACTGCGACGTGCAGATCCATCGCTCAAAGTTGCCGTTCTTGAAGCCCAGGAAGTGGGCTACGGCTCAAGCGGCCGGAACGGATCCTTTGGGATGACGGTCGTTGGCCTCGGTTTCGGAGTCACGGCGATGCTCCGTGGCAAGCAATTCATCAAGGACGCCCATACCTATATGGAGCGCGCCGTGGATCGCATGAGCGAACTCATCCATGACGAAAATCTCAATTGTGACTACATTCGACCGGGATTTCTGCGTGCGGCCACAACGCTGGGCTATGTGCGTCGCATCCAACACGATGTGGCCTTGATGCAGTCACTTGGCTTTAGGGGGATTGATTGGATCGATAGGGAAACCATTCAAGCAAAGGTTAATTCTCCTCTTTATCTTGGAGCCCTATGGGAGCCACGCCTCGTGCTCATGAACCCAGCCAAACTCGTGCGTGAAGAAAAACGCCTGGCGTCGGAAAAAGGCGCCCAGATTTATGAAAACACGCCTGTGATGGAGATCATCACCAAGCCGAACTTCGTATTGAAAACGCCCAAGGGATCTGTCTTGGCGGAGAAAGTGGTCTTTGCGACCAATGCTTATTCCCATCTATTCCCCCAGCTTGGTCGGCGGCAAATACCCGCCTTTACCTATATGATCGCGACCGAGCCGCTCACGCCTCAGCAGCTCGAACCGGTGGGCTGGAACGGACGCGAGGGCGTCGAGGATGCGCGCAACCTCATTCATTACTACCGCCTCACCCCAGATAATAGGCTCGTGATCGGAGGAGGGCCGGTGGGCCTTACCTATGCAAACAGTCTCTACGCCGATGAAAGCGAATCGGCCTGGGAGCATCTTCGCCAGCATATGGAGCTCCTGTTTCCATCCTTCAAAGGCGTTCGGATTACACATCGCTGGGGCGGCCCCTTTTCCGTGACCTTGAATCTCACACCTGCCTTGGGGTACGCGGGGGATAAACGCGCCGTGTACAGCCTTGGGTGCATCGGGCATGGCGTCTCGATGAGTCACCTCAACGCGCAGACCATCCGTGACTTGCTGCTAGAACGGCAAAGCGACCTGATGGATTGCCCTTTCATCAATCCGCGGGTGATCCCATGGCCTCCCGAACCCTTGCGAATCGTGCTCGCGCAAGGGATTCGAAGCTACCTTCGGCTTGAAGATTGGGCTTATGAGCGCAAGATGCCGCGTGAACGTTGAAATCCCTTGGTAAGCGGCGATGTTATTGCGCCGATCTAACTCAAGGGATTAAGACCAGCGACGGATGGACGACCGCTTGCTTTAGGAGCAATCCCGACGCCAGGCATGGTTTGAATGCTGGTAGGATCACATCGGAGGTAGGTGGAACCTTGATGTCGGATGATGTGCCGCGCTGCTTTGGTAGTGGAGATCCATTGATGGAAGCCTACCATGATGAGGAATGGGGCGTGCCAGTTCATGACGACCAGTTGCTCTTTGAGCACCTGACGTTGGATTCCTTCCAGGCCGGTCTTTCCTGGCGTACGATCCTGCATAAGCGCGAGAATTTTCGACGTGCTTTTGTGGGCTTCGATCCCAAGCGCATCGCCCAGTTCACCGATAATGAACGGGAACGGCTGCTGTCCGATGCCGGGATTATACGGAATCGGCTTAAGATCGACGCGACGATAAGCAATGCACGCGCATTCCTCGAGATCGTTGAGGAATTTAGGAGCTTCGATCGCTACATTTGGGCGTTCACCGACAACACGACATTGCTGGCATCTCCTGCTCACACTTGGGAGGATCTGCCAACTTTCAACGCGCAATCGGGAGCCATGTCACAGGATCTCAAGGCCCGCGGCTTCAAGTTCGTTGGTCCCACCATTTGCTATGCCTTCATGCAGGCAGTTGGGATGGTCGATGATCATCTTGTAGGTTGTTTCAAGTATCGTGGTCGATAGGAGAAAAGTACGACGCGATGGGTAAAGCATTCCTCATCACGGGGGCGCCAGGATCCGGGAAGACGACGGTCATTCAAAAAGTTATTTCACTGCTCCCGTGTGCTGCAGGCGGGTTTTACACCCAGGAAATCCGTGAGGGCGGCAGGCGTGTGGGGTTTAAGCTTGTCACCCTCGAAGGGCACGAAGCGACGATGTCGCATGTTGACTTCCCGAAGACGTTCCAGGTAGGGAAGTATGGCGTTGATCTCACTGTCATCGATGGATTGGGTGTGCGTAGTGTGAACGAGGCTATTTTGCATGGTGGTGTAGTGGTCATCGACGAGATTGGACCAATGGAGGTATTGTCGGAGCACTTCAGGACATCGGTACTTGAAGCCTTGAAGAGCGAGGTCCCCATGCTTGGGACAATCGTGCGGCGAAGGTTCTCATTTGCGGAATCCATCAGAGCGCACCCCAATGTAGAGATCCATGAGATGGATAGAGCACAGGGTGAAAGGATGGTGCAGCACGCATCGGCTTGGCTTCATAATGCGGGAGTGTATTGAGAATGTGGAGGGCGGTTTAGGGCAAGGGGCTCGATCGGGATGCGCGAGTTTAGACAGTGGGGTCAAGCGTATTATTTAAGGGAAGCGTATGTTGACAAAGAATTTAATTAACATAAAATTTGCCAGAATGCCTATGCTTGCAAGATTCAATTTCCCGTCACCCACAAACGCCCGCCATGAGGCCTGTGCCTTCCGGCGGGCGCTCTCTCATTTGCCAACCCAGAGCCGTTCGGCTCTCTTTTTTTGCCCGCTGCCGGAATCTGCCCGAGCAAATAGCACTCGATACCAACGTGATCCTGACAGCTTGGAGAGCCTGCCTTGAGTGTGTTTCTTTTGCCTGGTTTAATCGACCCGCATGTCCACTTGCGTGAGCCGGGTGCGACGCATAAGGAAGACTTCGATAGTGGCACAGCGGCGGCTTTGGCGGGTGGTTTCACGGCGGTCCTCGCGATGCCCAACACCACCCCACCGCTCACCGATCGACCCAGCTTGGAGTTGGCGAAAGCGGCCGCTCGAGCAAAGGCTCGCTGCGATTACGGTATCTACATCGGCGCAGGCCATGACAATACGAATACCGCACGGGAACTCGCACCTTTGGTGTGCGGGCTCAAGATGTACCTCGATCAGACGCACGGATCGTTGCTTTTGGAGTCTCTGGGCAACATCAGGCAGCACATCGCAAATTGGCCGGCCGCTCGTCCTATCGCCGTGCATGCAGAAGGGCGCAGCATGGCAGCCGTGATGCTGCTAGCTGCGCTGCATGACCGCCCGATTCATGTCTGTCACGTGAGCCGCAAGGAGGAGATCGAGTTGATCCGGGCGGCTAAAGAGCGTGGAATGAAGGTGACGTGCGAGGTTACCCCGCATCACCTTTTCCTCACTGAGCAGGATATCTCTTCCCTGGGCCCGGGCCGCTGCGAAGTACGGCCTCGCCTGGCGTCAGTGGCGGATCGTGATGCTTTATGGGCGAATCTGGATGTGATCGATTGCTTCGCTACCGATCACGCGCCGCACACCCTGGCCGAGAAAGATGGAGAGGCGCCGCCGCCTGGTTTTCCAGGCCTAGAAACAGCCCTGGGCCTACTGCTCACCGCCGTCTACGATCGACGCATGTCGATGGAAGACTTGATCGCACGCATGCACACCAACCCAAAGCGTATCTTTGGTATACCCGATCAAGCGCAGACAGAGATCGAGGTCGACACGGATGTGGTGTGGGAGGTGCGTGCAGAGGGAATGTACTCCCGCTGCGGCTGGTCCCCCTATGAAGGTGCACGCTTACGCGGCCGCGTGCGCAAGGTTGTGCTGCGCGGCCAACCGGTTTTCGAAGACGGGCAGGTGCTTGCGCCGCCAGGCTATGGAATCAATATACCACCCGCTTCGCGAGATATTCAAGTTTTAGGAGGTTAATAATGGCAACGTTTATCCCCCCGAAAGAGCGACAGGCGCCCAGTCCACATCTTCCCTTGGGCGACCACCGCGAGGCACCTTTCTACGGCAAGGATATTCTCTCAGTCTCCCAGTTCAGCCGCGGTGATCTGGAGTATATCTTTGGTGTCGCCAAGGAGATGCGCGCGATGGTCGAGCGGGTCGGGACCTTCGACCTGCTGAAAGGGAAAATCCTTGCGAACCTATTTTATGAACCATCCACGCGCACTTCATCATCTTTTCTGTCGGCGATGGAACGTTTGGGAGGCAGTGTAATACCCATCAACGAGGTGACCTACTCATCGGTCTCCAAAGGCGAGTCGCTGCCCGATACGATCCGCACGCTGCAGTGCTATGCCGATGTGATCGTCCTGCGCCATCCCGAGGTTGGTTCCGCCAAGCTGGCGGCAGAATACGCAAGCAAGCCAATCATCAACGCTGGCGATGGGATCGGCGAGCATCCCACCCAGGCACTGCTCGATCTCTTCACCATATCTGAGGAGCTCGGCAGGGTCGATGGCCTCACGGTGACCATGCTCGGCGATTTGAAATACGGGCGCACGGTGCATTCCTTGGCGAAACTGCTGTCGAGCTTTGTGGTGAGGCTTAATTATATCTCTCCCGAGATTCTTCCCATGCCGGCTGAATTGGTAGAAAGCCTGACTGTAAAAGGTGTTTCCCAAACGCAGTACACTACGCTCGATCCCGTCCTAGGGGAGACAGATGTTCTTTATGTGACGCGTGTGCAACGTGAACGCTTTGAAGACCTGGATGACTATGAGAAAGTCAAGGGTGCATATGTCATCAGCTCCGAGATGATGAAAGATGCTAAGGACGAGATGATCGTGATGCATCCACTGCCGCGGGTTGGTGAGATCAGTATGGACCTGGATGACGACCCACGAGCGGCCTATTTCCGCCAGATGGAGTATGGACTGTACGTACGTATGGCGCTGCTGGCAATGGTGCTTGGAAAGGCATGAGCGCGATAGCTGAAGGCACAGCCACGCAATTCGACTTTCGATAGCTAAGGTGTGATGATGTCATTTTTTGCATCTTTGAGCAGTCGTATCCATCAAGTCCGTTCGCTGCTATGCGTCGGGCTCGACCCGCATAGCGAAATGCTCCCCCAACCGACCGCAGATGCGGCCAGAGACTTTTGCCTGCGGATCATTGATGCAACAGCTGATCAGGTTTGCGCCTTCAAGCCCAACAGCGCTTTCTTTGAAGTCTATGGCCCGGCAGGATGGAGAGCCCTGCAGGAAGTGATCGCGGCTGTACCGGAGGGAATCCCGGTGATCTTGGATGCTAAACGCGGCGATATCGCTTCCACGGCACAGGTCTATGCCCGAGCGGTCTTCGAGACGCTTGGTGCGGACGCCGTTACGCTCAACCCCTATTTGGGCCATGATGCGATTGGACCTTTCCTCGGCGATCCGGAGCGTGGCGTGTTCTTGCTCTGCAAAACCTCGAACCCCAGCGCGGATGAGCTTCAGGCAGTCCTTGTCGCCGACGGCGATCCATTCTTCGTCCGATTGGCGCGCCTGGCGGAGTCCTGGAACACCCAGGATAACCTCGGGCTGGTCGTTGGTGCAACGGATGTCGCCGCTGTAGCTGCTGTGCGGGAGGCCGCGCCTGATTTGTGGCTGCTCGCGCCGGGCGTAGGCGCACAGGGCGGCGACCTGCGCGCTGTGCTGCGCGCGGGGTTGCGAACAGATGGACTTGGGATGGTGATCCCGGTCTCACGTGCGATCGCAGGTGGGTCCGACCCCGGCGTCGAAGCCGAACGACTGCGGACTGCCATCGAAGAAGTGCGACATGAACCCAGACAGGTCGGCGGCAACGATATTTTTAACCCTGTTTTAGCCGCGCTCGCCGATGACCTTCTGGAAGCCGGATGCGTACGCTTCGGTGAATTCACACTCAAGTCTGGTGTACAATCGCCCATCTATATCGACCTTCGGAGGCTGGCATCCTATCCGGGGTTGCTCGCGCGCGTGGCGGCTGCCTATCGAACACTGCTGGGAAGGTTGGAATACGACCGGCTGGCAGGATTGCCGTACGCAGCGCTGCCGATCGCAACAGCGGTTGCATTGCAGACCGGGAAAGCGATGATCTATCCACGCAAGGAGGCGAAAACTTACGGCACACGTGCGCCGGTGGAGGGCGTCTTCGAGATAGGGGAGACGGTTGTCGTCCTTGACGACTTGGCCACGACCGGTGGGAGCAAGTTTGAGGCGATTGAATGTCTGGAATCGGTGGGATGTGTCGTGCGCGATGTGGTCGTGCTCGTCGACCGCCAGAGCGGGGCAGGAGAGGCGCTGGCAAAAGCGGGGTACCGCATGCATGCCGTCTTTACACTTTCCAATCTGGTTGATTATTGGCTGGGACGCGGGAAGATCTCGCCCGAGCAGGCGAGCGTGGTGCGAAGGTTTCTGCGTGGTGAACTAAGTTCTTGAACCCGTGGTGTGAGACATGACGATCGGATGTGCAAGTTTGGATGATGTCGATGTATGAGATCATTCGCCCACTTCTCTTCCGCCTCGATCCCGAGCGCGCCCACGATCTAACTCTCAACTTGCTCTCCATGGTGGGAAAAGCCCCCCCGCTGTGCGCTGCCATGGCGCGGTTTTTCAGGGTCAGGAACCCTGCGCTTCAAGTGCAGGCTTTTGGCCTGTCTTTTCCCAATCCCGTCGGTCTTGCGGCCGGCTACGATAAAGATGGCGTAGCTGCAGCAGGGCTCGCTTCGCTGGGGTTTGGCCACATCGAGCTGGGTACGGTCACGCCCCGTGGTCAGACTGGCAATACGAAGCCACGAGTTTTTCGCCTCCCCGAAGATGATGCCTTGATCAACCGCATGGGATTTCCAAATGCAGGCTCTGCTGCGCTGCTGGGACGGTTGCAGAGGTTGAGGCTGCCTGGCGTTGTGTTGGGGATCAACATCGGCAAGGGCGTGGACACGCCGCTCGAGCGTGCGGCCGAGGATTATCTAACCCTCATGCGAACCTTCGCAGCGGTCGCCGATTACCTCGCCGTGAATATCTCCTCGCCCAACACGGTGGGGCTCAGGCGGCTTCAGGCGCGCGATTTCCTGGAAGACCTGCTTGAAGCGATTTCTTCTGAGCGGGAGAAGATCCAGTCCTTATTGGGGAAGCCTGTGCCGATCCTGGTCAAGCTTGCCCCCGATCTTTCCCTGGAGGAGATCGAGGATGCCGTCGGTGCCATCTATGATTCGGGCATGGATGGTGTGATCGCGACCAACACCACCGTTGAGCGGGTCAGTCTGCATTCGGCGTTTGCAGGTGAGACGGGCGGGTTGAGCGGCGCGCCGCTGCGCGAGCGATCTACAGCAATCGTGCGCTACATTCACCGCATCACCCAGGGAAGATTGCCGATCGTCGGTGTTGGGGGAATTGGTGGCGTAAGCGATGCACGTGCGAAATTGGACGCCGGCGCGACTTTGGTGCAAATTTATACTGGCCTTGTGTATCGCGGTCCAGGTATCGTGCGGGATATCTTACGTGGGCTACAGTAAGTAGAAGGAAAAAGCCTCCTGCTTGGTGAGGAGGCTTAGCGGGTTTGTTGGTGATTTGGGACTAAAGTTCCGGGATCTTAAGGACCTGTCCGGGAACGATAACGTTGGGATTATCGCCGATGACAGCCTTGTTGGCATTGTAGATCACCATCCACTTATCCTTGACCGCTGAACCGTAGTACTTCAAGGCAATATGGCTCAGCGTTTCCCCTTCCTTAACGGTGTGCTCGGCTTTGATCTTCGGTGCGGTGCCCTTATGCTTCTTAAAGGAATCGAGAATTCGCTTGGCTGTCTCCTGTTCCCCTTTTTCCAATGGCATTTCATTTCCTCCTCTGGTGATTTTGGTTTAGATAACCTTATAAGTACAATAATATCACAACCGCGACACACGCTGTGGAGTCGGGTTTCACATCCCTAGTTCATTGGGTAAGGAAATGATGGTGGGCTGATAGTTTTGATTGGGTAGCTGATATTGGATGACAATTGCTGGTTCGCAGGTTGGTTGCGTCTCGCGTGCCATTGAGAGGGGGATGGTTGCTTCGCTTCGACATGTTCCGTTCGATACCGGTAAGGGTACTGATCACACTGCTGATCCTGGCAGGGATGTTCGCGATCTTCCAGTGGCTCCCGCGCGAGAACCCGCCTCCACCCGTCGAAGAAGTCGCGACGGAGGACACCTGGTACAGCCTATACTTCAGCGATCCGGCGAGCCCGTCCGCTGAGAGCTTGCGGGGAGGGCCGGATGCGAATTTGGCGGATGCGCTCGACGCGGCGCGCTACTCGATCGACGTCGCCGTGTACAGATTGGACCTGTGGAGCATACGTGATGCGTTGAAACGCGCCCATCGCCGGGGGGTCAGCGTTCGCGTGGTCACCGAGAGTAACCACGCAAGCGAGCCGGAGATCGAGAGCCTGAGAACAGCGGGCATACCCGTCCAATCGGATCAGCGAGAGCACTTGATGCATCATAAGTTCGTCGTGATCGATCGGTTGGAGGTTTGGACGGGATCGATGAACTTCACGATGAACGGTGCCTATCGTAATGACAACAACCTGCTGCGCATTCGTTCGCATCGAGTGGCGGAGGATTACACACGTGAGTTCGAAGAGATGTTCGTTGAGGATCGTTACGGGGCGCTCTCCCTGGCGGATACGCCCTATCCCGCTGTGCGGATTGATGGCACCCTCGTCGAGGTGTACTTCTCGCCCGACGACCATGTCGCCGATCATCTCATCCTCCAGATCAAGGAGGCCGATCGCAGCATTGATTTTCTAGCCTTCACTCTGACCCATGATGCGATTGCCGAGGCGCTACTGGCGCGCGCTGCGCTGGGAGTGAGCGTGCGCGGCGTGGTGGAGGCGGGACAGGCTTCCGCAGCAGGCGGGGATACCACACGTCTGCGCGAGGCCGGATTGGATGTCCGACTTGATACGAGCCCAGGTCTGATGCACCATAAAGTGATGATCATTGACGGGGAGACAGTGGTGACCGGGTCTTTCAACTTCACACGGACCGCCGAGCAGGACAATGATGAGAACGTCCTCATCGTGCACGATGTAGACCTGACCCATCAATTCTTGATAGAATTTGAACGGATATTCGAGATGGCCTCCCCATAATGTTTCAAGAAAGGCTGAATGCGGTGGACACTAAAGGAAAATTCTTCATTGGACGAACATACGATATCAAAGCCAAGAAACTTCTTGACGATCCAACCCTCTACGACCCGGACGATCTGACCACGCATGGTGTTGTGGTGGGTATGACGGGTTCTGGGAAGACTGGTCTGTGCGTCGACATCCTGGAGGAAGCCGCGCTGAACAACATCCCCGCGCTGCTGATCGACCCCAAGGGCGACATCGCCAACCTGCTGCTGCATTTTCCCGCGCTCCGCCCGCAAGATTTCGAGCCCTGGGTGGACGCCGACCAGGCGCGCCGCGAAGGGAAGACGGTGGCGCAGGTTTCTGCGGACGTGGCCGACCTCTGGCGGGGTGGGCTTGCGAAGTGGGGGATCGAGTCGGAGCGGATCGCGGCGGTGCAGGATGCGGTGGATTATGCCGTGTACACGCCCGGTTCCGACGCCGGACTGCCTGTGAGCATCATGGCCTCCCTGAGGGCGCCGGATATGGCGTGGGATGAGCATCGCGAGCTGCTGCGCGAGAAAATCTCGAGCACGGCGACCGCGCTGTTGGGCTTGGTGGGCGTTGAGGCGGATCCCGTTCGCAGCCGTGAACACATCCTGTTATCGAATTTGTTTGAACACGCCTGGCAGGCGGGCGATGATCTGGACTTGACCGAGCTGATCCGGCAAATCCAGAATCCCCCCTTCAAGAAGTTGGGCGCGTTTGAGTTGGATCAGTTCTATCCAGACGACGACCGCTTCGAGCTGGCGATGGCGCTCAACAATCTACTCGCCGCGCCGTCCTTCCAGGCATGGATCGAAGGGGCTACGCTCGACATCCAATCGCTCTTATGGGCCTCCGATGGCCGACCGCGGCACAGTGTTTTCTATCTGGCGCACCTTCCCGATAGCGAGCGCATGTTCTTCGTCACCTTGCTGCTGACGGCGGTGGAGGCTTGGCTGCGCACACAGCCCGGCTCTCCCTCGCTGCGGGCGTTGATTTACTTTGATGAAGTCTTCGGCTATCTGCCGCCCGTTGCAAATCCACCCTCCAAGGGTCCACTGCTGCGCTTGTTGAAGCAGGCGCGCGCCTTTGGGATGGGGTTGCTGCTTGCGACCCAGAACCCGGTTGATCTGGATTATAAGGCGCTCAGCAACGCCGGTACGTGGATGATTGGGAAGTTGCAGACCGAGCAGGATAAAGCGCGGCTCCTAGAAGGCTTGGAGGGCGTCGGCGCTGGGGAGAGCGGTTTTGACCGCGCCGCTGCAGATAAGGCGATCAGCGCCTTGGACAAGCGGGTATTCTTGCTGCATAACATACATGAACGTGCTCCCCAGATCTTCCAAACGCGCTGGGCGATGGCCTACCTGAAAGGTCCGATCACCCGTATGCAGCTCCGAGAATTGAACGAGTTTGTGGGCGCGGAGGCGGGCATGGAGCCGGTGGCGGCGCAGGAAGTCGCGCCGGATGTGAGCGTGGCGGCTGAAGTGTCGCGCCAGGTTAAAGGCACCACCACACGCTCGAGACCGCCCTCCGGTGTGGACGAGGTGTTCCTGCCTAACAACCTCACTGTTGCGGAGGCCTTGAGTGCAGAAGGCCGAACCGCGCCGGGGGCGAAGCAGCTAGGGGTCGTATACCGACCCGCACTGCTCGCGCAGGCGGACGTGCGCTATCTCGATCGCAAGATTAACATCGATCACGAGGAAACGATCGCGGTCCTTGCAGGTGAAGCCGAACGCGGTGGGATGATTCGCTGGGAGGATATGCTCTCGGAACCGGTCAATCTCGATTCGCTGGACCGTACGCCGGCGCCCGAGGCGCGCTTCGCCGCGCTGGAAGCGCCCTTCACGGAGAAGAATTCCATGAAATCCCTGGAAAAGGACTTCCAAGACTATCTCTACCACAGCGCGTCGCTGCGTTTGACGTCGAATACGGTGTTGAAGATCGTCGCGGAACCGGGGATGACGGAGGAAGCCTTCCGGGCGCGGTGCACAGAAGCCGCCGGGGAAGCGCGTGAGCCCGAGGAAGATAAGCTGCGCGAGAAGTACGAGAAAAAGATCAAGCGCATCGAGGACAGACTTGCCAAGGAGGAAAGAGAGCTGGCCGAGGACCAGGCGGAACTCTCCGGTCGTAAACTGGAGGAGATCGCCACGTTGGGGGAGAACGTCCTGGGGTTGTTCACAGGATCGAGAAGCGCACGGCGTGTGACCACCTCTCTGACCAAACGGCGCATGACATCGAAAGCGAAGTCGGATGTCGAAGAGTCGATGGACGAGATCGAGCGCTTCAAGGCGGAGTTGGCTGACATTGAAGCGGAACTGGCGGATGAGCTCGATGAGATCCGGGAACGCTGGGAGGATGCGGTTGAGGAGATCGATGAGACCGTGATCACGCCCAAGAAGCAGGATATTCGCCTGGCGCTGTTCGCAGTGGCCTGGTTCCCCTACTGGCAATTGCAGGAAGGTCAGGAGGTCTTTGAACTGCCGGGCTATGCAGCCTGAAACCCTCATCTTAGTGTAAATATATATCTGGAAGACACATTTATAGATGAGTGGTGAGCTGGCGTCACTCGGGATACAACTACATCAAGTCTATGACTGATGTTGTGATTGCGTAGGCGTAAAGTCCACTCGCACAGTACGCCTGTCTCCTGTGGCGCACTTCGTGATGCGCAGCGAAGGTGCTGCGTAGACTGGCGAACCGAAATAATTGGTACCTCACGCTTCTAATTCCCCTGATTATTCATGACATTCTGCCCTTCTGGGTACCGCGGAAATGAGCCCAGCGAAGCTGAATCTCACTGTTTTCAACCGTTTTATTTTTCAGTGCCAGGGGCATATGCTATCCAACAATGAGATCTCCCTCTTCCCTCATCTTTATGAGCGCTCCCTGACGGGAAGCTTGGATGACATTGGTAAGATGTAGCGCTTTGTTGGATCAAGATTTGCTATTCTCCTCAAGGCGCGGAATCTAACGTAGGATCTCGATGGCGCGGTCCTGGGTTTGTTGCACCCACATGTCCCGGTAGAGACCTGGCTGATGGGCCAGCTCGTCATGCCGGCCGCGCTGGACGATTACCCCAGCATCCAGCACAAGGATGTTATCCACATCTCCCAATCCGGTCAGACGATGCGTGATCAAGAGCACCGTCCGTTTCCCCATAAGCTCCAAGAGGCTTTCGAAGATTTCGGCCTCGGTTAGCGCATCCAGATTGGCGGTGGGCTCATCGAGGATGAGCAGGGGGGCATCCTGCAGGAGGGCGCGCGCGATCACCAGGCGCTGACGCTCACCGGCGCTTAAACGCAAGCCGCCCTCGCCGATCCAGGTATCAAGACCCTGCGGCAGGCTCTGTATGAAATCGTACAGCCTGGCACGGCGCGCGACCTGGATCAGGTCACGCTCGCTTGCTGCTGGCACGGCCAGGAGCAAGTTGTCTCTGATGGTGCCATTGAATAGGTGCGAGGTTTGCGAGACGACCCCAAACACTTCCCATAGATCACGTTGGCGGTATCGCCGGATGTCGTGACCCCCAAGCAGGATCTCGCCCCGCTCAAATTCCCAGAAACGAAGCAGCAGATTGACCAGGCTGGATTTACCCGCCCCGCTTGGCCCCACGATGGCCAGGCGTTCGCCCTGGTGCAGGTGGAAACTGATGGACTGTAGAGCGGGGTCAGGTTCGCTCGCATAGCGGAGTGTGAGATCGCGCACGACCAGCGTGGAATCACGCGGCGTTGGAGAGGCGTCTGGTGGGTCGTGCACAGCCGGTTCTGCATCGACGATCTCGTAAAGCCGCCGGGCAGCGGAGAGATACATGTCCATATCCTGGATCGTACGCTGGAGGGGCGTGATGGCCTCGAAGCTGGCCATGGCCGCCATCACGATGAGGGCGAGATAGACGCCGTCGACCCGTCCCGATCCCACAAGTGGGATGCCGATCAGGAGCAGTGCGATCACGGCGGCGTTCATAGCGAGATCCTGGAGCGCGCTCGCAAGCCCGCGCGTGCTCGCCAGGGAGAATTGGGCGTCGGTGAGACGCTCGCTCAGGGAGGCGACACGCGCCCTTTGACGTCCGTCACTGTTGAGGGCGAGCAGGTCTCCACATCCCAGCACGCTATCCACCAGGGCGGCGCTTAGCTCGCCACGGTGATGGATCATCCGCATCCCCGAGCCTCGACTGAGATGGCGCGCCCAGAATGGCACGGCGATCCCGCCCAGGATCAGAAGAACGAGCAGCGCCAACGCAAGGCGTGCGTCGAAGGCGCTTAGAAGCACCCACATCAACCCCGCGATTCCAAGGGCGACGATCGGGGGTGATACCACGCGGATGAAAAAGCCCTCCAGGGTCTCGACATCGGCGACGATGCGGCTGAGCAGATCGCCGCTCTGGAAATGCATCGTGCGGGCAGGCGCTAGGGGTTCGAGCCGACAATAAAACCAGACCCGCATGCGGGCGAGAAGGCGGAAGGCGACGTTGTGTGACACCAGGCGCTCAAGGTAGCGGAAGAGACCGCGTGTGATACCAAAAGTACGCACACCGACAATGGCGATCTGTAGTTCAGCGATGGAGGGTAGCAGGGCGGCCCGCGAGATGATGTAGGCGGAGGTGGCCAATAACCCCACGCTGCTGGCGACGGTCGCGAAGCCAAGCAGGACGGCGATGCCCATCTGCCGCCAAAACGGCAGGATGAGCCTTGTGAGGCGGGTAGCCGTCGCTCTCATAGCATCCCCCTGTAGGCATGTACGAGCTTGCGGTAAAGCCCATCACTTGCCAGCAAATAGTCATGTCCACCTGCCTCGACGATCCGTCCTTCCGAGATGACCAGGATCGTATCTGCAGCCTGCACGGTGCTCAGGCGATGTGCGATGACCAGGCTGGTCCGGTCTCGGATTAATTCGCGCAGGCTCGTCTGCACAAGCTCCTCGTGGAGCGGGTCGAGGTTGGCCGTAGCTTCGTCCAGGATGAGGAATGGTGTATCTTTGAGGAAGGCGCGCGCCAAAGCGATGCGCTGCGCCTGGCCGGCGCTCAGGCGTTCACCGCGCTCGCCAACCATCGTCTCGTAACCCTGAGGCAGGGTCTGGATGAACGCGTCAGCGTATGCGAGCTGCGCAGCGCGCTCGACTCGTTTAGGGCTAGCCTCTGGGTCGGCCAGGCGGATGTTGTCCAGGACGCTAGCATGGAAGAGGTACGGCGACTGTGGTACCCAGGCAATGCGCTCGCGCCAGGCAGCGGGATCGAGCGAGGTCAGGGGAATGCCATCGATGGTGATCTTGCCGCGTGTGGGTTCGATGAATCGCAGGAGCAGATGGGCGATCGTGCTCTTGCCCGCGCCGCTAGGGCCCACAATCGCGACTTGCTGCCCGGCTGGGATAGTGAGTGTGACGCCTCGCAGAGCGTGTTCTCTATCCTCACCGTAGTTGAAATGCACGTCGTCGAAGCGGATGTTCAAGGACAGCTTAGGTGACACCTGCACTGAAGTTTGTGTAACAGTTGGCGCAGGTCTT
>CAYLOP010000069.1:0-15437 GCA_964385305.1 uncultured Anaerolineaceae bacterium
GGCAGGCCTGTGAAATTCGAAAACACGGATCTCAGTCTCGCGATCGAACTGGATGCCCGGGATGAACTGGCATCCTTTCGCGAGGCGTTCGTGATCGCCGACCCGGACCTGATCTACCTGGATGGCAACTCGCTCGGGCGTCTTCCCAAACGCACAGTGGATTTCATGCGAAATGCGATCGAGCAGGATTGGGGAAGCCGGCTGATCCGGATCTGGAATGAAGGTTGGATCGATACCCCCACAATACTGGGAGCGAAAATTGCTAGACTGGTTGGGGCGCACAAGGATGAAATCCTCGTCACTGACGGGACCTCGGTCAATCTCTTCAAACTGGCGTTGACCGCCCTGCAAGCGCGGCCGAATCGCAAGGGGGTGGTCAGCGATGTTTTCAATTTCCCCTCCGACTTGTACATCCTCCAGGGCATCATCGAACTATTGGGGGCAGGCCACCGACTGGAACTAATAGCTTCAGCGGATGGAATCGCGATCGCTTCCGAGCATGTTCAGGCAGCAATCGATGAGGACACGGCTCTGGTGAGCCTGACCCACGTGGCCTTCAAGAGCGCCTTTATGTACGATATGGCGCGGGTGACAGAGATGGCGCACCAGGCAGGGGCGCTGATGCTCTGGGACCTGAGTCACTCGGTCGGCGCTGTGCCGCTGGATCTGGGCGGCTACAATGTGGATCTGGCCGTGGGCTGCACGTACAAATATCTCAATGGCGGACCGGGCGCGCCCGCTTTCCTGTATGTGCGCCGGGATTTGCAGGAGCGATTGAGCCAGCCAATGTGGGGTTGGTTTGCTGCGGCGGATCCCTTCGCATTCGATCTGGATTTCAAGCCCACCCTGGACATCTCACGCTTCCGTGTCGGGACGCCCCCCATGCTCTCGATGAAGGCGGTAGAACCGGCAGTGGATATCCTTCTGGAAGCTGGAATAGAGCGATTACGCACCAAGAGTGTCCTTCAGACGGCATACCTGATTTATCTGGCTGACCAGTGGCTGCAGCCGCTTGGGTTTACCCTGGGCTCACCGCGCCAGGCGGAGATGCGAGGCTCGCACGTTTCCCTGCGCCATCCGGAGGCTTACCGCATTAATCGTGCCCTGATCGAATCACCTGCCCCAGCCGTGAAGGTCATCCCCGATTTCCGCACACCCGATAATATCCGCCTAGGTGTCGCACCTCTCTACACAACCTTCATGGAAATTCATCGAGCGCTTAATCGTATGCGCGTGATTGTTGAGGAGAAGATCTACGAGCAATATTCCTCCGAGCGGCTGGTTGTGACATAGTACAAGAGGCATCCTTTTACAGGTTTGTACCAGATTTCAAGGAGAGTTCATGGATAGGATCGCCCTCGTCACCGGCGCGAATCGGGGGATCGGTTTCGAAGCCTGCAGACAGCTGGCGCAACGTGGGTTGCATGTGGTTCTTACGAGCCGCGACTCTGCTCTCGGGGAAAAGGCTGCAGCAATTCTATCCGCGGAAGGATTGCAAATCACCACCCATCCGCTCGACGTCACACGTTTAGAGCAGATTAGGGCTGCGCGTGACTTCATTATCGAGCGCTTTGGCCGGTTGGATGTGCTGGTCAACAATGCAGGCGTTTACCTGGACAGGGGCGTCGGTTTGCTGGATGTTGCCACCGAGATGGTGGAGGAAACGATAGCTGTCAACTTCTATGGACCCCTACACACCACCCAGATATTCATCCCGTTGATGATCGAGAACAACTATGGGCGCGTTGTGAACGTGTCATCGGCTGGCGGCTCGCTCTCGGCGATGACTGCTGGCGGGAGTGGGATGGGGGCGTACGCGATCTCAAAAGCGGCGCTAAATGCGCTCACCCGTCTTACGGCAAAGGAAGTGCGGGCTTATGACATCAAGGTCAATGCGATGTGCCCTGGATGGGTGCGGACGCAGATGGGTGGGATGGGGGCATCAGGGAGCCCTGCAGAGGGTGTCGATACGATCGTCTGGCTGGCAACGCTACCAAAGAGCGGTCCGACGGGTGGGTTCTTCAAGGACCGCAAACCGCATCCGTGGTAAGTAATTTTCTAACATCTAACCAAGCTATTGTTTTAATAAAACGTTGTTCTAACGGACTTGGATGATATCTTAAGGTCATGCTGGACCCTTACGTCTTTAGCTGATGGTTCGCTCGCTGTAGGTCTGTTGTTCCTTTGATCCTTCGCAAACTAACTAGATAGCCTACCAGCATTACGGCCGAGCCGCATACGAAGGGGAGCCCCCACTGCACGTCAAAGACCACACCGCCTAGCGTAGGCCCGAAGATGCGCCCCAGACTGATAAAGGAATTACTGATGCCCGTGGTCACGCCCTGGCTCAAGGTCGTTTGCTTTGAGGTCAGCGAGGTGATGGCGGGGATAAGCAGCCCGCTGATGAGGCTGAAGGCCGCCATCTAAGGTCTTGAGTGTCTATGTGCGCTGCACTGTCCGGGGTGAAAGCGGCGGGATCTGGATCTTCGTTGTGAGAAGGCTATCACGCAGGGTCATTTTGCTTCTATCAAAGGCTAAAGCGATTATACAGCAGGACATCTACTGCAGTAATTCAGCGGGCTTTATTCTAGACGAAAGGAGGTTCCTTTCCCATCCTGCGTCATGCACGTGTTGGATGAGATTTGTGGCTGAAGTCTTTGAGAATCAAAGCGTCACAGGAGCGTGTGGGATTGTTGCTGTAGGGGAATGGGATGTGATGTTTGAGCCCGATGGCAGGAGGATCGGGTGGAGCGAGTGTGAATCGATATGCGGTAGAATCACATATCTGAGAGGGGATACATCTATGACCCATTCTCATAATAATGCGCAAGCCACATCCAAGAATATTAAGCTGGCATTCGCCCTGAATTTGATTTTCGCGTTTCTTGAGATCGCAGGAGGGATTCTGACCAATTCATTGGCGATCCTTTCCGATGCCGTCCACGATCTCGGGGATAGTATTTCGCTCGGGCTTGCTTGGTTCCTCGAGCGCTACGCCGAGCGGGGTGAAGACCATAAATTCTCGTATGGATATCGCCGCTTCTCGCTGTTAGGTGCTTTAATCAACACTATCATTCTCGTCGTAGGGTCTCTCCTCATCATCTCACGCGCTATTCCCAGAATCCGCTCTCCCGAGCAAACCAATGCTCAGGGGATGATCATCTTTGCACTTGGTGGGATCTTGGTGAATGGATTCGCGGCATTCCGACTTCGAGGAAGTAAATCCTTGAACGCGCGAGTGGCTGCGTGGCATCTCCTTGAAGACGTGCTTGGTTGGACAGCTGTCCTGGTCGTTGGCATCGTCCTACTCTTTACGGATAACTTTTATCTTGATCCTGTTCTTTCGATCCTTATCGCAGTCTATATTCTTTACAACGTAACTCGAAACCTGCGGGAAACGATCGGGCTTTTCCTGCAGGCTGTTCCAGCTCATATTCCCGTTCGAGAGCTTGAGGCTCGAATACTGGATGTTGAAAACGTAAAATCGATCCACCACACGCATATCTGGTCTTTAGATGGCGAGCATCACGTTCTGACGACTCACGTTGTCGTGGATGAAAGCATGCCAAAGGATGCGGTTCGTTGTGTGAAGGATGATATAAAAGACGTCCTGCGAGGCTATGATTTCTCGCATGTCACCTTGGAAATCGAATATGGGGAAGATGATTGTGCAATGTCGATGTAGGATATCTCGGTAGGATCCAATTTTCCCTCGCCAGCTGCTGGCAGAATTGGGGTGGTTTTACGTATACTAGACCTCTGAATGCGATCCGATTGGATCATTCTCAAAGCAAATAACCCTCCTCCACCCGATGGTTATCAAAGGGGACGATATGCGAATTCACCATTTGAATCTTGGAACCCTCTATCCCCGATACCCAAAAACGCAAGCCATCTGCTATGGCTTGCTCCTCGAGACCGACGATGGCCTCGTGCTCGTCGATACGGGTTTTGGGACGAAGGATCACACAGATCCGTCGTCTCTCATGCGTTTTTTCACCTCCTGGATGGGCGTCCGGGGTGGGATCGAGGAAACGGCCCTTCACCAGATTGTTGGGATGGGGTATAACCCCCGGGATGTTCGCCATATCATCTTGACTCACTTGCACCTCGATCATGCTGGCGGCTTGCGAGATTTTCCAGACGCAGCGGTACACGTCTATCGCAAGGAATTCGAGGCTGCCATGAATCCGCGCGGAATCATGGAGCAGGCTTACCTTCGAACCCAGTGGGCTCACGAGCCTAAGTGGGTCTTTTACGATCAGGTTGACGGAGTGTGGTTCGGATTTGATAGCATAGAAGTCATGCGTGGGCACGACTATGAAATCTTGTTGATCCCACTGCCCGGACACACACGTGGTCACTGCGGTGTGGCGATGAGGAGTGTGGCGGGTTGGCTACTCCTCTGCGGAGATGCGGCTTCACCCTTCCATCGGGATTCGGATCTCCATAATAGGGGAGACGATCACCATCATCTGGATTTTCTGCCACGAAGCTTTGTTTATTACGTCATAGGATCACATGTCCCCAGGTTGCGAATGTTGATCGCGGAGCATGGCGAGGATGTCTGCGTGATCAGCTCCCACGATATCTTCAGCTTCACTGAACTCAGTGGCGGTTGAACACGAACGCAGCAGGGTGCTCGAGGTGGATCGGGGTTCATGGTATCGTAAACTCAGCCGCTCTTTGCAAGGGCGCCACGCCATGATGATAATTGAAGGGATCATGGGATAAGCATACTTTTTCAAGGAATGGAAGGACATGGAAAAAGTCAATCTTCTTGAGAAGTTTCGGCAGATCGATGCATACTGGGATCCAAAAATCATTGGCGAATTAAACGGCCAGGTTGTGAAAATCGCTAAGCTCAAGGGTGAATTCATCTGGCATAAGCATGACGCCGAGGATGAATTCTTCTATGTGCTGAAAGGGCAAATGATGATCAAACTCCCACAGGATGAGATTCGCCTTTTCGAGGGCGAATTCTTCATCGTGCCGCGCGGCGTGGAGCATAAGCCGGTTGCGGATGAGGAAGTCTTTGTCGTTATGTTCGAACCCGTGGGGACGCTCAATACGGGGGATGTTCGTAATGAAAGGACCATAGATGAGGTTGAGAGAATTTAAGAGCGCGTGTTGAAAAGTTAGTTCCATTATTACGAGAGTTCAAGGGGAAGAGAAACATGCCGCAGCTCGTGAAAGGGGGGAAATACATCTTCGGTTGGTCCATGGTCAGGGATGATGGGAGGATCCGAATCCCGCCTGAGGCTGTTCGCGAGTATGGTCTCGAGCAGGGAGAGCGTGTCATTCTTGTGCCCGGAAGCCGGGCGTCGGGCGGATTTTCGCTGGCTCGGGCTGAAAAGCTCGCTCGATCGCCAATCGGCGGATTCCTTGTGGACAACCCGCAGTTGGCGCGTTTTGAATATCCCAAGGGGAAAGGATTGGAGATTGACGGGAAGCAGTTTTGTTGGGTGGATGTCCGTGATGGGCAAATCACAGTCCCCGCTGAGACTCTGGCAAGGTACAGGGTCGCGATCGGGAATCGCTTACTCGTTGGAAGAGGTAGTCACCTCGGCATCGGTTTCATTGCGAAAGGCGTTATTTTTCGGGAGGGCATGCAGCATCCCGAGCTTGAGGTGTTTTAACGGATATCGCAGGGATGTCGCACAACACGCAAATCGCTCAAATCTTGTCATTAAAGATGGGTGACCTCGCGGACTATTGGCTTTGTACATTTTGTTTCACAGCATCTTATCCATGCCCCGTTCCATGGTTTCATGCTATGTTAATAGGTGGCTGCCTGTTTCTACCGTCAGCCTTGGCACGACCTTCCAGAAGTCCATCATGAATGATATTGCACCTTAAGAGTAACTACCCAAAATGCCATCTTTCTTATGCCTAGGATCATCTTTGCCAGCGATTCTTGTTCTCGAGGTAGGTAACAACCACCCAGACGCGATTGTGTTTGACGTGAAGGAGGAAGCAGATGGCTAGCGCAACTCAGTTGAAATGTTTCATCGGTTTGATCTTGATGACAGCTCTTTTAATGGGCTGTGGCGGTGCAGGAGCAGTACCCGGTATTGATACCCCCATCCCAGTTGGAGATGTGGAACTCCAGTTCACATCTGCGACGAAACAAGATTCCTATAGTGTATCCTTTGACCAGAAGATGAGACCGAACGCCACGGAGGACATCTTGCTGATCGTTGAAGCCGACGTGGTTAGTGGCGACCTGGATATGGATGTTGTTCAAGAGTGGGGAGTCACCGTTCAAGATGAGGGTGGACGCGAGGATAAACCCGGCATGACGCAGGCGGGCATCATGGACGGCGAAGAGCAAATCCTTTGGGTCTTTGCCGTATCGCGCGCTTCGCAATCGCTTACCGTCAACCTGCCGGATGGACAAACGGTTGCTTTAGATTCACTGTTGAAGGAGTAAGCTCGTAAATCGGCGATTTCTCGCCTCGGCAGATTCAGGGCTTATTTAGGGCGTTTCGTAAATTTTTCCTCAACAGATTGCGTGCTCGCTACCTGCAGAAGCAGGGTCTATGGTAGCTAGCAAAATTTCTTTCGTCGTTGTAAGGTTCCCCGAACCAAACAGGGGGTGGAGGATATGTTGTGAAAACGATAGGGCTTCTGGGTGGGATGAGTTGGGAATCGTCCATCGAGTATTACCGCATCATCAATGAGATCCTCCGGGATAAACTTGGTGGTCTGCATTCTGCAAAGAGCGTCATGTACTCCGTCGACTTCGCTGAGATCGAGGCGCTTCAACATGAGGGAAGGTGGGATGAGGCAACGGCATGGATGATCGACGCGGCACGCCATGTCGAAGCGGGCGGCGCAGACTTCTTGGTCATCTGCACCAATACGATGCATAAGATGGCGGAGGACGTTCAGGAGAACATCGGCATACCTCTCTTGCATATTGCAGATGCCACAGCAAGGGCCATTCGTGCAGAGGGGTTGAGTAAGATTGGTCTTTTGGGGACAAAGTTCACGATGGAGGGAGCGTTCTATCGAGGGCGTCTGGTAGAGCGCCATGGTTTGGAAGTGATCCTTCCGAGCGAGACCGATCGGGAAATCGTGCATAGGGTTATTTACGACGAGCTGGTTGTGGGAAAGCTAGAGCCGAAGTCCAAAGCGGCGTACATCCGAATCATGGAGGAGCTGGTCTCCGCCAGCGCAGAGGGGATCATCTTAGGATGCACGGAGATCGGGTTGCTGGTCGGATCGGAAGACATCGCGGTGCCGGTCTTCGACACAACGCTGGTTCACGCCACGGCTGCCGTCGCGTATGCACTCGGTGAGTGGACGATTTAAAGTGGGAGATTCTTGGGTGGGGTGGTCCCCATATTTGTGCCGCGCGGATCATTTATGCAGGTATTGTTGAATGGTCCCCCGCTAAGAAGGCTCGTTCTGCGCCTGGTTGCTCGTAGTGCGCATAGCCATATATAATATACAACCCTTCACTACCAACAGAATTCCTTGAATAGACCATGCAAGCAAGGTGGTCAATATCTTGAATGAGTGCAACCACCGGTTTATAAACCCTCCTTCACTTTTTGTGGAATTTCCAATAAAGGATCGGTAATTTTCATTTAGAATAGGTCTATCCCACGCTTAATATATCTTTGGTAGGATACTGGCTTGGATGGAGTCGATTAATCGTTGTTAAGGGAGTAAATGCGTGTTCAACTGGGATAGCGCACGCCAGCGGTTGAAGGCATTCATCCTAGACGCGTATCGGCGGTATGTGGCATATGATTGCGCCCTACGTGCTGGCAGCCTGGCGTATTACGCACTGCTTTGCATCTTCCCGTTGCTCTTGTTTCTGGTCTTTCTCGGAACCCAGGTGCTGGCCTCTGAGGCTGCGCGCGCCTCACTGGAAACAGCCATCTCCCAATTGACACCCCAGACCGCGGACATCATTTCCAATGCAGTGGAACAGTCCATCCAGGCGAGGGGATCGATCGGTGTGATCAGCGCCTTAGGTTTGTTATGGAGCGCGTCGGCGGTATTCGGCGTACTTTCATCGACGATGAACCTGATATGGGAGGTCAGTCCAAGACCTTTCTGGCGGCGCCGGCTTATGGCGTTGCTCGCTGTGTCGGCGATTTCAGGATTATTTGTACTCTCGTTGTTGATGAGCGTGATCGGTGTTTTGAGAGATCTTCTAGCCATTTTCCCATCCTGGCGTTGGGTAAATCCGCTCGTGAGTCTCATGATTTCTGTAGCTTTGTTTTGGTTGATCTACCGTTCGCTCCCCAATCGCCGGGTAGATGCGCGTGCGGCGCTGATCGGGGGAGGGCTTGCAGCGGGGTTGTGGCAATTGGCGAAAGCGGTTTTTGCCTGGTACCTTGGCTCAGGATGGGCACGTTATGGGCTGGTCTACGGTTCGCTTACCTCTTTGGTCGTACTGATCATCTGGATGTATCTGTCCGCGTGGATCTTGCTGACCGGCGGGGTAGTGGTCGCGGCGCTTGAGCGAGTGTATTGGCCAATAGACGACGTACAGGCAGTTGATGATTTCTCAGGGTAGTTCATGGGCTTCTCGGTTGAGAGAGTTTGATCTCAGATAGTTGACGTTGTCGGCAACAATCGGTAGAATTCTCATTTGCGACGTCGGGGCGTTTCCAACCAGACGGGAGACAGCCCCCTTTTTTCGCTTGAGAGGGGCAGCATGGCTGAGAGCAGCGGAAGCACGAAGCAAGAAGAAATCAAAGCGGATGTCATCAACCTTAGTGGTGGGGTGATCGACACAGTTGAAGCGGACTTGGTCCACATCTCACAAGGCGGTGCGAATCGCATTGCCGCCTCAGACGTAAGGATCAACACGGGTGGTGCGGCCATGATTTACGCCGAGCACGCGGCGCTCCATCAAGGAGCTGCCTTGGCTATTCGTGCAGAGACGGTGGCTGTCGAAGAAGGCAACATTGGGGTTGCGGTTGGCGACCACATGAATGTGGTCAACTCTCGCGCTGGTGTGCTGTATGCTAACCAGGCCGAGCTTAGTAACAGCAGTTCGGTCATTCTCCTGGCGCGTGATGTCCATGGGAATGTGGAGACTGTGCTGGACACACGCGGCGCAATGCTCGCGGGACTTATTTCTGGCATCGCAGTCGGGCTTGTCTTATTTGTCGGTCGATTACTTACGCGGCGTCGCTAAAATTGCCACTGGTTAGCCAGTGAGCCCAAGGAGCGAGGGTAGCCCATGCGGGGCGAGAGGCGCTCCGGAGGAAAACCGTGACAGAGACAGCATTATATGCCAAGGAACGCACACTGCGGGGCAGCCACGTAAAGGCTCTCCGCCGCGAGGGGATTCTTCCAGCCGTCGTTTATGGCGCTGGGATAGAATCGACAGCCATCGAACTCGATCAGCATGAAGCATCGAAGATTCTCTCTACGGTCGGCGGATCGACGTTGGTAACCTTGAATATAGGGAAAGAAAAGCATCAAGTCTTAGTTCGAGAAATACAGCGCGATGTGATCCGTTTGGATATCTTGCATGTCGATTTTCTTAAAGTGGCCATGGACGTCAAGATCCGTACGATGGTGCCGGTTGAATTGGTAGGCGGAGCGCCTGCTGTTTATGAACTGGGCGGCCTCCTGGTCACAGGCCTGAACGAGGTTGAGGTTGAAGCCCTGCCGTCCGATTTGCCTGAGAAAGTAACCGTCGATATCGGCTCGTTAGTTAGCATGGATGACAACATCACTGTAGCGGATCTGGCCTTTGGCGAAAGCGTAGAAGTCCTTACGAGTGCAGAAGAACTCATCGCAAGCGTTGTCTACCAAGTTGAGGAAGAAATCGAGGAAGAAGAGATCGAGGAGATCTTCGAAGAAGAAGGCGAGCCCGAGGTTATCGAGAAGGGCAAGCGAGAAGAGGAGGAAGAGGACGAGGAGTAGTCAACATACCTCACAGTGCAGCAAATCATCGAGAGCGGGTTACCTACCCGCTCTCGTTCCCGTTAAGAGGGTTCGGTCAGCATGTGGATGAGGTCCAGCGTGATTCGTGCGGTTGCGCCCCAGATCACTTCGCCATTAAAAGGTTTGAAGTAATATACCGTAAGGTCGGTTCCACTATGATGCGTAAGATGGTGTTCGGCTTGGATATTCGCAGGGTCAGCTAGCCATATCAGAGGAACGCCAAACGCAACGGCGACTTCGGCTTCATTGATCTGCAGGGAATATGGCCAGGGGATGATGCCCACAATAGGCGCGATGGCGAAGTTTGTCACAGTCAGTTGTGTATCCATGGTTCCCAGCACACGAATGTCCTGCCTGCGTAGGCCAAGCTCCTCTTCAGCCTCACGTAGGGCAGCGAAGACCGGAGTTTGGTCCTGGGGTTCGATCAAACCGCCAGGAAAGGAAACTTGCCCTTTATGGGAATCAAGATTGTCAGTGCGGCGGGTAAAGAGTAGATGCCAGACGTCCCTCTCACGATAGAGCGGGATCAATATTGCAGCAGGTTGCGCCTGCCACTCGGGGTGTGCTATTCGTTGCCGCCGCCCAAGCTCTTGTTCCAGGAATTCGGGCAGATTGTCAAGGTTGCCTAAGGTCATACCTGTGCTTCCAGAATGCTCCCACAGTAGTCACATAGCGCTCGTCCATCTTCGACCCAATGTACTTCATCAGGGATGACGGTCCCACCGCAAGAGGGACACTTGGCTGGCAGGTGGTGTGCTCGCTCAGCAACTGGCGCGCTGCCCAGGGTTAATCCCCCTTGAGCGAGCATTTCTTTAAGCTCAATTTCAAGGGCTGCGGCCTCATCGGTTAGATCGTGCTGGCGCATGTCGGCCAGCACGCGTGGACCAGCAGTCCGCAAGCGATGCCATTGACCCATGCTACGCATTAGTTGAAGCCCTTTCCGTAGCCGGGCTACAGCGCGTTCAGTTTCTTTGGCTTCCATCCATGCTCGTCCTGCCTGCAGATTGAGTTGGGGAGCGCGCACAATCCCTTGCGCTTCCCCCTTGTCTGCCAGGGACTCAAAAATTGGGGCTGCCTCCGCAGGTTTGCCCTGGGCCATTAAGTGATGGCCATGCTTGAGTTGCTTGAGCGCTGCACGTGCGGCGGGTGTTTGTGGGCGGAGAGGGCGCGGCTCAGGCGGGAATCGGTGTCGTCTTGGTGGTATGCGGCGTCGGAACATAGATGTTGTATCTCCTTCCAGTCGATGTGGTTATATTATAGCCACCGAACAATATCTGTTTGTTTCGCACTTGTAAAAAAGCGGCGAAATCACAGATCGTCCTCGTCTTCTATGGGCAGAACGGCGCGTGCGAAGATGAGAAAACCGGTGTGGGCTATCATGCGATCAACCGGACGAAAACGCTCAGGTACGGGTTTATAGAATCGCAGTAAGATCTCGCACACCTCCACCATGTGAAAACCGTTGCGTTGCAAGCTCTCAAGAAGAACATTTACCTGGTTGGTTGTGGGCACGATCACACCCAGAATGCCGCCATTTCTGAGCGCCGCGCGGGCTTGTGGGATCAGGGTATGCGGTGTAGGAAGGTCCAAGAAGAGCGCCTCAACATCCTGCTCATCGAAGCCTTCTGCTATTTCGCGTTGACGCAAGTCTACTCTATCCAGCAGGCCGACTTTTTCGAGATTTCGCCGCGCCAGATCTTGCATGTCTGCACGGCGGTCATAGGAGATTACTTTGCCCTCTGGACCCACCATCCACGCCAATGCCGTCGTCAGGGCTCCAGACCCCGTGCCAGCTTCGACTATAGTCTTTCCTGGACCGACGGAGAGACGCAACAAAATGTAGCCGATGTCTTTCGGATAAATGATCTGGGAGTGACGTTTTATCTGAAGTAAAAGATCACGCAACGTTGGCTCTAGGATGTGATAGGGTGCGTCGAGGTGACTGCGTAGTTCAGATCCCCATGGGATGTCAAGAAGATCATCATGCTTGAGGATGCCACGGTGCGTTTGCAGGATCTCCCCCGGCTTGAGGTTAATAAAGAATTGCTTTCGGTCACTGGAAACCAGCATGGCGAGGTCGCCGATTTTTGAATGTCTCAAGGTTTCCTCCGTCTCTCGCTGCATGGGTGGAAAATGACACCGGCAATTCCCACCGTAGGGAATGACGATCATGCGAACAGATTTGCAAATAGCATAATTTCATTCTAAGCCCGTGCAAAGGAGTCTGCAACTCATTGTGCATCTAATGGCTTGGTGGCAATGACGCGCAACACTTCGGCACGGGGTAGCTGTACCCGCTCAAGGCGTGCGTCGAAACCCACCTTTCTCAGGACATCATCCCAGTCGGTTTGTGGCTCTCCAGATTGTCCTGTGAAGCGGTAAAGCCACGCGGCGAAGCGGTCGTGCAACGAACGCCCGGTAATCCGCGCGACACCGACGATGATCCACACTCCCCCAGGTCGCAGGACGCGATGCGCTTCGCGTGGTGTGAGGGGGTCGAAGATATACTCGCTTGGAAAAGATGAAACCACTGCCCCAAATGCATCGTTGGGCAAGGGAAGGCGCTGCGCGTATGCGCGCACAAGCCGTACCGGGAAGTCATGTTGCCGCAGGCGGCGTGCAGCCATACGGATCATCTGAGGAGAGACCTCCACGCCGGTTACCTTGCGGTCAACCTCCGCAAGCTGGAGCAACAGGTGCCCAGGCCCTGGCCCGAGCTCGACCAAATCACCTTGTGGCAAGTCCTGTATGGCGACAGATTGCCAGCTTCGCCATTGACCCATCGAACTTGCCCAGGCGACGAAATCGTAGGCCCAAGCAAGCGTTGTGTAGAGATGCTTGAAGAAGAAACGCATGAAGGTGATCAGGAGCTTTCGTGCTATTGAGGCCATGCTTTCCGGTAGGTACTGAGTTGGATGCCGGCGGTTTGCACGAATTGGCTCACGCTGGGATCCGTGAGGATTTTCAGCTCGGTCTCACGCTCCACGGAATAACCCGCGGAAGCGCATAAAGCATCGTCGGCGATGCCTGGATGGCACATCAACTCGTGGATCCCCTTAGGGAGTCCGTCCAGCAGAGAAAGAAGGTGCTCCCGAGTGGCCTGGTCGCCAAAGAAACTTCCCAGAAAGTTATCCACATGGTGAACGCCTGCAGCAGCAATTTGCGCTATCGCTGTCTCTGTGATGAAATCGACGGATCTCTGTGGAAATGAATTCATGAGGGATTGACGGTTAATATCCGAAGGCAAAGGTGTACGTACGCCGCATCGATAATCCAATGCGATCGACAGACAACAATTCCAGATATCTGGGGAAAGCAAGGCGATGTGGTGGTGACTGTCTATATGATCAAGCCTTGCCCCAGTCGCAAGAAAGGTTTCGATTTGGGCGCGCCATTCCCGTTCAACTTCCAAGGGGTCGAGACGGTATGGGGAACGGTAAAGATCATCTTTACGAAGGAAAACGCCGTCGGCATCCACAAGGCTGGGGACATCCGATGCAGGAGTGCATGGACATCCAACGGTGAGGTTCAAATGGACGCCGAGTGCGAGTTCGGGGGTCTGGCGCATGGCAAGGTGGACGTCAGAAATTGCTCCAGGCAAATTGATCATCACCGTAGTGGCGGTTACGATGCCACTTTGATGCGCCTGCCGGATGCCGACGGATACACCAGGGGATCGCCCGTAGTCATCTGCATTGACGATTAATACCTTATCCATAGGGTCCGTTCGCTCCATCGATGTCGGCTAATCTTGGTAAATGGGTGCGCGCTGTTGCCACTGTTCAAGCACGCTGAGCCTGCGGCGAGCATGGTTAGTAAGATTCGATTCGGAGTGTGCCACTGTCCATGCCCTAAAGCCTCCTGACCCTTCGATCATCTTCTTGGGAATGGCTATGTGATGAGCATAGGCAGGAAAAGGCTCGCCAGCGCGAGAAAGAGTCCGAATCCAACAGCGTCGGTGACAGAGGTTACCAGGACGGATGAGGCGAGTGCGGGATCCAGTTTGAGCGCTTTGAGGAAGAGCGGAACGAGTGTGCCGATTGTGCTTGCGACGATCATGTTGCCGATAAGTGCAAGACCGAGGACGATGCCCATCGCAGCATTGCCTTTCCAAAGGAAGACGCCGAACCCTGCCACGATGCCAACCGCGCTTCCAAGTAGCAATCCGGTGATGCCTTCCTTCAGGATCGTTCGCCAGGCATCCCGCAATCCTGCTTCGCCCAGCGCAATAGCGCGCACGATCATAGCGAGGCTCTGCGTGGCTGTGTTTCCACCCAGGCCCGCCACGATGGATTGGAATACGGCCAGTACGGCGACCTGCGCAATGAGCGGTTCGAATTGAGAGATCACCCAGGAGGCGAAAAATGAAGAAAGTGCGCTGATGTAGAGCCAGGGAAGCCTGCGCCGCACGGAAAGGCCGATCGGGCTGTCGATCGAAAGATCGGCATCCGCAACGTTCGACAGGCGATAAATGTCCTCTGTAGCCTCCACTTCTAGGACGTCCATCAAGTCGTCGTACGTGATCACGCCCCACAAAATCCCCTCTTTATCGACAACGGGCAAGGCGGCAAGGTCATATCGGACCATGATACGGGCCGCCTCCTCCTGGTCGACGTCGGTAGTGACAAAGATCACTTTAGGATCCATGAAGCTATCAACTCGAGCGGAGGGGTCTGCAACGACTAATTCACGCAAACTCACAACCCCGACGAGTCGTCGATCCTTATCGACGACGTTGAGGTAGTAGGGGGTTTCTTGATCGGGGCTCATCTGCCGCAGGAATTCGATGGCCTGAGACGCCGAGGTGTGGGGGCGTAACGCGATGTAGGAAGTGGTCATCAAACCGCCGGCGGTTTTGTCTGGGTATCCTAGCAGCGGGATGACATCATCGGCATCCTCCATTTCAGCGAGGGCCTGGGCTGCCACATCTGGCGGTATGTCGCCAAGAACATCCGCCGCTTCATCAGGTTCCATCTCATCGAGCACATCGGCGAGGATCTCGGTGGAGAGCACTTCGGCGACGTCGGCGGCCTCATCATCTTCCAATTCCTCGAGGAGGTCGGCCATTGTGGAGATGTCCATGCGGGGCAGCAGTCTGGCCTGTTCCTTTTCGGCAAGGAAGGAGAACGCATCAGCTCGGTCGGCGGGATGCAGTCGAATGAGAGCTTCAATGGCTCCTAGAACCTGGCCCGACTCAAGCGCGACGCGAATTTCATTCAGGGTGAGATCGATTTGAGCTTGTTCCAAGGGGCAGCCTCCCTTCAGGCGAGCTGTTCAATTTCAATGCCTTCTTGTCTGAGCCAATCCAGGGCGAGTTGGATTTGAGCATCGTCGCCTGTCAACTCAACTTCGAGCCAGCCTTCTTCTAGCGTGATGCGGGCTTGCAGGATATTTACAGCGAGATCGGTTTGCTTGATCAGTCTGTAGAGAATGGGTTGGCGAAGCAGGGAAGGCGGATATTTCAGGCGTAAGGTATGTGTGGACATACTCACCTACCTCCCAACTTTATCAGCTAA
>CAYLOP010000070.1:0-15294 GCA_964385305.1 uncultured Anaerolineaceae bacterium
AATGAAGCCCTCGAAATCCTCGCGCCCATCCTGGACTACATGGGAACGATCTCGGGAGGCGGAACAGACATCGACAAGCTAGGTGTTCGCAACTATGCTGACGCGCTGGTGGGCTATAAAGGGACGCAGGATTATCTGACGGATTGCGAACAGGGGGTGGAGAGCGCGCTAGCGAAGTTTGACTGCAATCCTAGTGACCTTTTCCAGCCGGAAGGCATGGGGCGCGCCTTTTGGAATACGCTGGTCGTATCCATACCGTCGGCGCTCTTGCCCATCTTGTTTGCCGCCTTTGCGGCCTACGCATTTGCCTGGATGGATTTCCCGGGTCGCCAATGGGTCTTCGCTATCCTTGTCGGTTTGCAGGTCATCCCGCTTCAGATGGCGCTTGTCCCCATCGCGCGCATCTATGCCGATATCGGTCTGCAGAGCACCTTCATAGGGATTTGGCTTTTCCACACTGGCTTTGGTCTGCCTTACGCCATTTACCTCATGCGCAATTTCCTGGGCGGACTGCCACGCGAGATCTTCGAATCGGTCTATATCGATGGCGCAAGCCACTGGACCGCTTTCTGGAAGCTGGCGATGCCACTGTCGGTGCCGGCGATCGCGTCACTCGGAATCTTTCAATTTTTATGGATCTGGAACGATTTTCTGGTAGCTAAGATCTTCCTGACCACCAACCCCGTTCTGACCGTGCAAATTACCAACTTGATCGATCCGCGTGGTGGAAATTGGCACATCCTCACAGCAGCAGCTTTCCTCTCCTTCATCGTGCCCATGCTGGTGTTCTTTGGCCTTCAGCGCTTCTTTGTGCGAGGCCTGCTTGCGGGATCTGTCAAAGGATAAACCAATTTTCGATGTGTAAACCAGAGGGGGGCGGCAGCTGTTGTGCAGTGTGTGGGAAATTGGCACACTGCACAACACATTTAGCATCTCATTGTGGAACTTGTTGACAACTTCATATCTCACGCTCATTGCATTCGTGCATTCGCGCAGGGTTGCGCCTATCCGGAAATATTCGCGTACAACATATACCGCACATGCTATAATCCATTCATTGAGTGAGATTTCACCCTCATGAAGATTCCTATGACAGATTCAGTAGAAGATAACGAACAGGTTCCTTGTAGCAACGAAGACGCACTGATAACCAATGAGGGAGATACACGCCACGCACAGGATGCATCGGAAGTCATCCAATCCCTGCGCACTTCCTCGGTAAATGGTCTAACCTCAGAAGACTCTGCACAGCGTTTGGCGGAGTGCGGTCCAAACGAGTTGACTGAGCCGCCTTCCCCAAGCCTGTGGAGCATGATCCTCGAGCAGTTCCGTAATTTCATCATCATCATCTTGCTCGTTGCGGCTGTTGTATCCGCCTTTCTCGGTGATTACATCGAAGCAGCTGCCATCATGGCGATCGTGGTGTTGAATGCCGTGTTGAGCGTGATCCAAGAGCGCCGAGCGGAGGAGGCGCTTGCTGCACTGCGCCGCCTGGCTGCGCCTGAGGCACACGTTATCCGCGACGGGCTGCGGCAGAGGATCCCAGCCCGAGAACTCGTGCCTGGGGATGTTGTGTTATTGGAGGCCGGCAACTATGTACCGGCGGATCTACGCCTGGCTGAAACGATCAACCTGAGGATCGAAGAGGCAGCCCTGACGGGCGAGTCGGTCCCTGTCCAGAAGGATGCACGTGTGGTCCTTACCCAGGATGTCTCCTTAGGCGATCGTCGCAACACGGCCTTTAGTGGCACACTGATCACCTATGGGCGAGGCCGAGGCATCGTGGTCAGTACGGGGATGCATACCCAGATCGGCATGATCGCGGCCATGCTGCAATCCGTCCATGAGGAGCCTACCCCGCTGCAGCGCCGGTTGGATCAGCTTGGTAAGGTACTCGGATGGGCTGCACTGGCGATTTGTGGCGTTGTTTTCATCGTCGGCTGGATGAGAGGCATCCTGCCTCTCGAGATGTTCCTTGTCGCGGTGAGCCTTGCTGTGGCCGCTGTACCGGAGGGCTTGCCCGCAGTTGTCACGATCACGCTGGCGCTTGGCATGCGGGAGATGATCCAGCGCCACGCGCTCATTCGCAAGCTGGCCTCGGTTGAGACGCTCGGCTCGACAACGGTCATCTGCTCCGACAAGACAGGCACCCTCACCCAGAATCAAATGACGGTCACACATCTCTGGGTGGATGGTGTGGATTTCGAGGTTACGGGCGGCGGCTACGAGACCGTCGGCGACTTCAGGATCAATGGCGATGTTGCGGATCTCAAAGCGTATCCCGCCTCAACAACCGCTCTTTGGGTTGCAGCCCTGGCGAACGATGCGACGTTTGAATCCAGCACTGATGGGAACGGTGGGGAGAAACGACGTGTGGTGGGCGATCCCACCGAGGCGGCGTTGATCGTCGCTGCAGCGAAGGCGGGGGCGGATCGGGAAGCGCTGGAGAGAGCCTATCCGCGCGTTCGGGAGATCCCTTTCGATTCCTCGCGCAAGCGTATGACCACCATGCACAGGATTGAAATCCCCCGTGCGGATGACGCAAGCCCATTCTATGACGGCAGTCTGCGGGAACAGGAAGTTGTGATGATCAAGGGTGCGCCGGATGTGATTCTTGATCTCTGTTCGCGCTATCAGCGTATGGATGACACGTCTGATACGCTCACCGATGAGGTCAAGGCGCGGATCAGGACCGCCAACGATTCGATGGCGAGACAGGCCTTGCGGGTGCTGGCGGTGGCGTATCGCATCGCACAGGACGGCGATCATGGTGACGCGCTCGAGCTGGTCGAGCGGGACATGACGTTTGTAGGTCTGTTGGGCATGATTGATCCACCTCGCCGGCAGGTGGGCCCTGCTATACAGACGGCGCGCCATGCCGGGATCAAGACAGTCATGATCACCGGCGACTACCCCGACACAGCCCAGGCGATCGCGGAACAGATCGGCTTGCTGGATTCCAGCAAACAGGTGGTCACGGGCAAGCAATTGGATCTTATGGACGATGAGCGTTTGCAAGATGAGGTGATGAGGACGGGCGTCTTCGCCAGAGTCTCACCGCAGCACAAGGTGCGCATCGTCGATGCCCTGAAACATAATCAACAGATCGTGGCCATGACTGGCGATGGCGTAAATGACGCCCCCGCACTTAAGCGCGCCGATATCGGGGTTGCGATGGGCATCACAGGCACAGACGTCGCCAAGGAAACGGCCGATATGGTGCTCACCGACGATAACTATGCCAGCATCGTAGCGGCGGTTGAGCAGGGGCGGGTGATCTACGCCAATATCCGCAAATTTGTCTTCTATCTACTATCGTGCAACCTGGCGGAGATCGCCGTGATCTTCATAGCGATCCTGGTAGGCCTCCCCTCGCCGCTGACCGCCATCCAGTTGCTGTGGCTGAACCTCATCACGGATGGCGCCCCAGCACTGGCACTGGGACTGGAAAAAGGGGATCCCGACACCATGGAGCGCCCACCCCGACCCGCCGGTGAATCGATCATCAACCGGGAGATGCGCCTGCGCATTGCCATCCAAACGGTTGCCATCGCAACAGTGACCATGATCGCCTATCTCTTGGGGTGGAATTTGCCCAATGCCAGCAAAGCGTTGGCCGGGACAATGGCCTTCGTCACGCTTTCCTTCTCAGAACTGCTGCGAGCTTTCACGGCGCGCTCCGAACACTATCCACTGTTTAAGATCGGTTTGTTCAGCAACCGCTGGATGTTCCTCGCGGTGGCATCATCCCTTGCATTACTGCTACTTGTGATATACACGCCATTTCTGCAACCAGCCTTCAACACGGTGCCTCTGACGATGTTGCAATGGGAGATGATCCTTCCGTTGCTTATCATGCCCGCTGTTGTCGCCGAAATCAGCAAGTGGTTGATCGACAGACGTACGACAATTGTGCCTGATTGAACCATCCTCCATTCCTATTCGGATCCGGGTATTTAAAGGTTTTGTGTAGGGCGAGATAAATGAAAACCGACACCCCGATGACCTCCCCGCCTCGACCAAGCACACCTCGCTTTATGCAAGCACGTTACATACGCGTGACGGCATTCTTCGCCGGCATTGCGCTCAACGTGCTCTGGTGGGATATTTTCCTGCGGCGCGTGGGATTACGCAGGTTTTCACGGCGTACCGCACACGCGCGTTACCAGAAGGCCGCTAAGCGTTTCCGGGCTCTGGCTACCCGGATGGGCGGTGTCTGGATCAAGCTTGGGCAATTTCTATCATCCCGCCTGGACATGTTGCCAGAGTCGATCACCTCGGAGCTGGCGGGTTTGCAGGATGAGGTCGCTCCCGTATCCTTCGAAGCTATCCGCCAGGTCATTGAGGCAGCGTTCGGGGCAGCGATAGACGAGCGCTACTCCGCATTCGAACGAGAGCCCCTGGCTTCGGCCTCACTGGGCCAGGTCCACCGTGCATGCCTCCCTGGCGGCGAGTGTGTCGTGGTCAAGGTGCAGCGCCCGCAAATCCACGATCTCCTACGCGTTGACCTGTCAGCGCTGAAAACCGTGATCGGGTGGTTGAAGCGCTACCCTCCCATCACGCGTCGCGCAGACCTGGATGCACTGTTGGGGGAATTCAGTAAGACGTTGTGGGAGGAGGTCGATTACCTGGCCGAGGCCGAGAACGCAAGACGGTTTGGCGAGATGTTCGCCGCAGATGCAAGCGTGCGCATTCCGGACGTATATGCCTCCCACACCACACCCGATGTGCTGACGCTCGAGGATGTGTACTTTATCAAGATCACGGATTACGATGCTATCGAGGCGGCGGGCGTCGATCGAGTGGAAGTGGCAGATCGTCTTTTCCGTACCTACCTGCGCCAGATCTTCGTTGAAGGTTTCTTCCATGCTGATCCCCATCCCGGGAACCTTTTTATTGAACCGCTGGAAGATGGCGGTTGGCGGCTGATATTCGTCGACTTCGGCATGGTCGGTCGTCTCACGCCGGAGACCAAGCAGGGCTTACGGGATGTAGCGATTGCAGTTGGGACACGCGACACCGAACGCCTGATGAAGGCCTATCAAATCTTGGGGGTTCTCCTGCCTAGCGCCGACCTGGTGCGCATTCAGGAGGCGGAAGCGGCGCTGTTTGAACAGCTTTGGGGAAAGAGCATGCGTGAGCTCGTTCGCACTCATCCTCAGGAGATGCGTCGCTTCGCACGTCAGTTCCGGGATGTACTCTACGAGATGCCCTTCCAGGTTCCGGACAACCTGATTTTTTTCGGTCGTTGTGTGTCAATTCTCTCGGGGATGTGCACGGGTCTGAACCCCGAGTTTAACCTCTTTGAGGGCTTGAGGCCGTTCGCGGAGGGATTGCTCCAGGAAGATGGCGGTGATTGGCTCGGTGAGATCTTCAACCTCCTGGTAGAGCAGGCTAGGGCGTTGTCGACCCTGCCTTCCCATCTAGAATCCACCTTGGCTAGGATCGATCGAGGCGATGTCATGGTCGTCGCCAAAGCTGCGCCGGAATTGCAGGGACAACTGGGCGAATTGACACGTATGGTTCGCCGGCTGATAAGTATGGTCTTATTCGCCGCGCTCCTGATTACGGCGGGGATGTTTTATATCGATGGCGAGCGCACCGTGGGGTACATCGGATTTGGGTTGGCGCTCCTGGCATTTATCTGGGTCATCTTGCGATAAAGAACTCGAATCTTCACGTCATCTCTAAAAACCCCCTGAATGATTGGGTACAACACACTCACCCTGCAGCAGTCGCCGGCGTGCTAAAATCCTGCTGGCTTGAACCGCTCAACCAGGGATCCGTAGAGTTCTGGGCGTCGATCGTTCATAGGGTCGAGTTCGTACTCGCCGGGCACGAAGACGAGACGTTTACGGTCGCTCTCGGTTGGGTCGAACGATGCATACAGGATCTCTTCGCGATCACCGCTCGCCTCAGCGAGCTTTGCTCCGTCTGGCGCGATGATGAGGCTGTGCCCGAGATAGCGAGTGCCGCGCTCCTCCCCGATCCGATTAGCAGCTACCAAGTAGAGATGATTCTCCGCCGCACGGGTCTGTGCGAGGAAATCCGGATAGAGTTTGGCAGCTTCAGGCCATGCGGTAGAGATCAAGATCACCTGGGTCCCGGCCAATGCAAGCACGCGGGCGGGTTCCGGAAAGCGGATGTCGTAACAGACCAGCGATGCCAGCTTACCAACGGGTGTTGTGAAGGGCCCTGGGATCTCGTCGCCAGCCGCGAGATACCGGTCGACGCCGAGGTACGGCAGATGGGTCTTGCGATAGCGAGCGATGACGCCCTCTGGCCCAAGCATCACGGATGTATTGAAGAGGTTGCCTTGATGATCTACCTCGAGGGTTCCGAGGGCGACGACCTGTACACCTGCTTGACGGCAAGCTTCTGAGATGCGCTCAGTCCAAAAGCCGGGGACGGTCTGTGCCATGTTTTTTGCCTCCTCGGGGGTCAACCCGTAGCCGGTGGTTGCGCATTCGGGAAAGACGACGACGTTTGCTCCCTGCTGTGCGGCTTTTTTGAGGAGGGCGTGGATTTTCTCGATATTATCATCGGGTTGGAGGATCTTTGGTTCCATCTGGACGGCGGCAAATCTTGGCATTGGGGCCTCCTGTTCCTGCGAGGTGGGCTCGGCATCTATTGTTAGGACAGTTTCATCGTCGAGTCAAGGGAATCTCGGCTGCTGAGAAGCTGTGCATTGTTGAATACCGCTCGCTGTCATGTTGCCGAAGGATTAAGCGTGGATTATTGTCATTGGGCGGTCAGTGTGTTTAACCGGGCAGCATGTATAATCTTTCCCATTAAGAGCTTTGACCTCAGGAAGGAAGGTCACCGAGTTCGGTGTGAGGGGTGAACGATGGATTTGCTCTCAAATTTTGAGCCGTGGTGGCGATTCGCAGCGGCGCTCTTCATCGGTGCTTTAATCGGCCTGGAACGTGAATATGTGCGGCAGCGTAGTGAGGATCCGGAGTTTGCTGGGATCCGAACCTTCTCGCTCATGGCTTTATTGGGGGCGATCGCTGCGTATTTAAGCCGAGAGCATGGTCTGCTCTTGTTTGTCATCGCTTACGTGGGCATAGCATTGCTCATTTGGGCGACCTATCTGGGAGATGTGATGCAGGGGCATGAGGAGGGCATCACAACCGAGGTTGTGGCATTGATCGTGCCGCTGCTTGGCGCCATTGTGGTTTGGGGGGAATTTGCACTGGCCGCATCGTTAGGGGTCATCGTCGCCTTTGTGCTGGCACTAAAACCCACCTTGCACGGTCTTGCGCGGCGCATGAGCGCGGCGGATCTGCGTGCAACGCTTGAGTTCGCGCTGATCACCGCTGTGGTCCTCCCCATCCTGCCCAACCAGAGCTTTGGACCGTTCGGCGTGCTCAATCCCACCCAAGTTTGGCTGCTCGTCGTGTTTGTGTCGGGCATCGGTTTTTTGGGCTACATCCTGATCAAGATCCTGGGCGCAGAGCAAGGTGTTGGATTGACCGGCGTGCTCGGCGGGTTGGTGAGCAGCACAGCAACAACCGTGAGTTTTGCAGGACGTAGCAAGGATAGCCCGGAGCTATCATCCATCTTTGCTCAGGGCATTATCCTGACATCGAGTGTGATGTTCCCGCGCGTATTTATTGAAGTGGCCGTGGTTCATTCCCCATTGCTGAGGATCGTGAGTATCCCGTTAAGTGCGATGATGTTGGTGAGCCTTGGCTTGGTTTTCTACCTATGGCGGAAGAAGCGCGGTGAGGCGCACGAGACTCGCAAGCAGGTCGAGGTTTCCAACCCGCTTCGGCTCAAGACAGCGATCACCTTTGCAATGGCGTTCTCGGTGGTTCTGATCGTTGTGCGGGCATCAAATGAATTCTTTGGTGAAGCCGGTGTTTACGCTGCCAGCGCATTGACAGGCATCACCGATGTCGATGCCATCACGCTGAGCGTCTCTGAGTTGGCGTCTTATGGCCAGATCTCGGCGCCGGTCGCTGCGGTGTCCGTCTTGCTGGCGACACTGGTGAACACGCTCGCCAAGGGCGTGATGGCGTGGACCCTGGGGGCGCCCCAGTTGCGACCGACGATCGTGCGCGCCTTTGGTCTGGTCCTCCTGACCGGCATACTTTCCACAGCGTTGACAGTCAGCATCTGGTTCACCTGAGCCCCCATCCGTGTTTATAAAAACAACCCGCGGACATTGGCCCTGCGGGTTGTTTCTATTGCGATGGATTATCAACCTATGAAATGGGTGTTCATCGATCAGGCGTTCTTTTCCTCCATGCGTGCCAGAGCATGGTCGATCAAGCTGCGCGCCGCCATGAGCATCTCGCGCCGGGCGGACCGGCGATGTTCGATGAATTCGGGTGGGAATAGCGCCTTATAGCTCTCGCGAATCTCGGAGCGGGCCGACTTGAGGTGTTGGCGAGTTTCCTCGGGCGGCCAGCGGCGATAACCCTCACGCTCGGTGTCCTTTTTCTTTTCAGGCATGGTACCCTCCTCACCTACACTGTTGCCTGCAACCATTATACCCCAGCACGCGATCAGGTGCGCTCCAGAATCGTTGCGGTGGCCATACCATGACCGATGCACATGGCCTGGAGGCCATATCGAGCACCTTCGCGCTCGAGTTCGTGCACCAGTCTTGTCATCAGAATCGCCCCGGTGGCGCCAAGCGGATGCCCGATGGCGATGGCGCCGCCGTCGATGTTGACTTTCGTCATGTCCGGCTCGAGTTCATGCTGCCAGGCGAGCACCACGGAAGCAAAGGCTTCATTCAATTGTATGATGTCGATTTGCTCAAGGGACATGCCAGCTCGTTTGAGCACCTTGCGCGTGGCGGGGATGGGGCCATCGAGCATGAGCACGGGATCCGTCCCCACCACCTGGCGGGCGACGATGCGTGTCATCGGTTTCAGCTTATGTTCGCGGACCGCGCGCTCCGATGCAATCAGCAGCGCGGCTGCGCCATCACTGATTTGGCTGCTGTTTCCAGCCGTGATCACCCCGTTCTCCTTGAAAACCGGCGGAAGCAATCCCATCTTCTCTCGATCCGGATTCATACGCACGCCTTGATCGTGCTCTACCAAACGTGTCCCACCATTTCCATCCGGTACAGGTACAGGGATAATTTGTGTATGCAGACGCCCATCACGGATTGCTGCGCCGGCGCGCAGGTGGCTCCCATACGCAAAGTCATCGAGCGCATCTCTCTTCAGGCCCCATTTTTCCGCCATCATCTCGGCGCTGATGCCTTGGTGCACCAGACGGTAGGGAAAATTCTCCGGCCACTGCTTGGGCCAGTCCGCGCCAAGAGGCTCATGCGAGAGCATTTCGATGCCGCCGGCGATGACCAGGTCCATATCCCCCACCAGGATAGCCTGGGATGCGAAATGGACAGCTTGCTGGCCGGAACCACACATACGATTGAGCTGCACAGCGGGGACGCTTACGGGGAAGCCGGCCTGGAGCGAAGCCAGACGGGCAATATTGGCGCCCTGATCGCCAATGGGCGTGACGCAGCCCAGGATGACATCGTCCAGCAGCTCGGGCTCGATGCCGACGCGTTGGACGACCTCGCGTAGGACGAGCGCGGCAAGATCGACGGGCGCGATCGGATAAAGATCCCCCTTCTCTGGTTTTCCGATTCCAACTGGTGTACGAACGGCGGCGATGATGTACACTTCTGACATAAACATCCCTCTTTCGTTTACTGGTCGATTCGATGTGGTGTGCAATGAGAAACGTACCGTACGTGAAAAGCTTATGATACCCTCTTGGTGGTGTCAACTTGGTAGAATGGTGCAACCCGAGATGGTGAGCGATGTCAAAGGGGTATGGTTTGCATCTCCAATCGGGTTGGATGCTGCATGGTGAAACGGGAAGTTATGCAAAAGGGGTTGAACCGATGAGGCTTTCTCGTTTGGCATGCTATGTTTGCCTGGCAAGTCTCATGCTTGTGTCTTGCCGCGATTACGGGCCTTCAGGATTGAGCGAGTACGAGACAGCCAGAGAACTGATCCTGGCGCTGGAAGAGGCGGGTGCATCGGTCGTCGAAACAGCCGTGATGGGAAATCCTGCATACCCAGGTGTTACGCAGGTCATCCAGGTCGAGGGGGAGCTCGTACAGGTGGTCGAATATGAAACTGTGGATGCACGCCGTATAGTCTCCGATCGCATTGCCTCGGAAGGCCATGCGATGGAGGGCGCGTTGGCATGGTCTGCGGGATCAAATCTCTGGGCGTCAGGTAAACTGGTGGTAGCTTACGCCGGCACGAATGGCGGCGTGATTCTGCTGTTGAGTGGACTACTGGGCGACCCGCTCACCTATGTGCCCTCGGAGACGGATGAACCCTATCCGCCGGGCGTGACGAGCGCGATCAGCGCACTCGCCAGACAGTTCGACGTCGATCCGGCGCAGATTGACGTCGTGGCTTACGAATACGTGGAATGGCCAGATAGCTGTCTCGGTATGCCCGAACCGGAGGAAGCTTGCGTCGAGGTGATCGCCCTCGGATGGCGGGTGCGCCTGGAACTCGATGGCGTAGTGCACGAACTTCACAGCGATAGGCTGGGTGAACAGATCAGAGGTCTCAAGTAGCATTGTGAGTGTCATCTGCGTTAGTATGCTGCGACCTTGACAGGGTGGTTTCAAGAGGATTGCCTGTGCGCATAGAACGTCGTGATGGCGGATGAGGAGCGGGACGTGAAGAGACCCACCATGGTTAGACGCATTCGGAAAGCAGTCCGACGGGAAGGCGCGCCGCGCTACCTGCTTATCACGCTGCTCAGCTTCGCCGCCTCCGTGGGGCTGACACGTCTGTTTCTTGAGCTTGCCGGTTATCCTCAACTCGGTAACGCTGAGTTGCATATCGCGCATGTACTGTGGGGAGGCCTGTTTCTCTTCGTGGCATCGGTCTTGCCGCTGATCTTTGCCAATCGCTGGGTGTACGTGTTGGGATCGCTTTGCGCGGGTCTGGGTGTAGGGTTGTTTATCGACGAGGTCGGTAAATTCATCACCCAAACCAACAACTACTTCCACCCGGCCGCCGCCCCCATCTTCTACGCCTTCTTTTTGATCACAGTGCTGGTATATCTGCAGGTACGGAGGGCGCCGGAGCGCGACGGACGTGACGAGTTGTATGGCGCCATCGATGGCCTGGCGGAGGTCCTGGATCACGATCTGGAACCAAGTGAATTGCGCGCCCTGCAACGGCGATTGCAGCGCATCGTTGAGGGCGCGGATCACCCTGATCTCGCTCGATTGGCATCCTCCCTGCTAACATTTCTAGAGTCGGATGCTCTCCACCTCGCGCCGGAGCTGCCGGGTTTCGCGGAGCGCTGGCTTGCCAGGCTGCGGCGGTTTGAAACGCGCTGGATCACAACCATGCGGATGAAAGCCGCCATTATCGGCGGGGTTGGCGCCTTGGGGTTGTATTCGTTGGTCAAGTTTGGGCGGCTGCTCCTCGTCTTGGTGGGAACCGCCAGTCTGGAGAGCCTGGTGGATTACCGCGTAATCGCAGGGCAGGTGGCGGGCGATAGCGGCGTGATTTGGTTTATGGCGCGCATGGGTTTGGAAGCGGGCGTAGCCTTGCTCCTGATTGCTGCGGCCGTTACCTTGGGCCTTGGTAAAGACAGGCTGGGGATCGGGTTGGCCTATCTTAGCTTGCTGCTTTCCTTGACAGTTGTCAATCTGCTGGTGTTCTACTTCGAGCAGTTCTCTACGATGATCAAGGCCTCGATCGAGTTTGTGCTCCTATTGGGGGTGCTCTACTTCCGGCGGTACCATGTTGAACTGACGAACGACGGGTAGCCTTTCGGCGAAGCGGCGTTTGCTGAAAACCTAAACTGCTTTACTTATGAGGTCATGGAAGCGAAATGATCGCCCGGAGCGGACATCACAAGGTCGGCGAGGTAATCGTCGGTTTCTTCCATTGGTAGCCACTTGGCACGGATTAAAGCCCTGGTTTAGTAGCCCAGACAGGTATGCAGGGGGAACCCATGCAGACCTCGAGGCCGGCGTCTTTGCAGGCTGCCAACAACAAGGGATAATGAAATATAGGGATTAGCGATGCCATAACGGCCGGGTACCCAATGAGGAAACAGCCACCCCATAAGGCAGACAGCCCCCCCTGTATTTTGCGAGGTGAGCAGGTGCATGTAGACAGCAGCAACGATGCAAAGGTCATGCTGAGACTGCAAGGATTAAGGAAATCCTACGGCGATCTCGTCGCGGTTCGGGATCTTTCGCTGGACGTCCTACGAGGCGAGGTGTTCGGTTTCCTGGGGCCGAACGGCGCCGGAAAAACCACCACGATCAATATGATCTGCGGCCTGCTTCAGGCCGATGCGGGCGAGATTGTGATCGAGGGTCGCTCGCTGGGGAAACACTACCGGGATTGCAAACGCAGGATGGGCTTATGCCCCGAGAACCTGGTCATCTGGGAAAACCTGACCTGCCTCGAGCAATTGGTCTTCATGGGGCAGCAGTACGACCTCGTCCCGGAGGCGGCCAGAGCGAGAGCTGCGCAGTTACTTGAGGACTTCCACCTCACGGATCGGAGCCACAAGCTGGCGAAGACTCTCTCGGGTGGTATGAAGCGCCGGCTGAATCTCGCCCTTGCGTTAGTTCACGATCCAGAGATCCTGATCCTCGACGAGCCGCAAGTCGGGCTCGACCCGCAGAGCAGAATCCTGGTCCGAGAGTATATCCGCTCGCTAGCGAGGCACAAGACCGTTGTTTTAACGTCCCACGATATGAGCGAGGTCGATCGGCTGGCGGATCGGGTCGGGATTGTAGACCATGGCGAGCTGCTGGTGCTCGACACCCCCGAAGCGCTCAAAAGCCGGCACGGTGCGCGCGATATCGTAGAGATCCAATTTGAAGACGATCCGGAGAATCAACTCAACGCATTGAGACCGACGCTTCCCGAAGGCTTGCAGCGTTGGACGTATGGTGACGGCAGGCTGCGGATGACCGATCTTGAAACTGTAGATGTGCTTCCGGTCCTGCTCGAGGCGTTCCGGGAAGCTCAGGTTGAGGTCATGGACATCACCATCCGCAAACGGACGCTTGAAGATGTGTTCATCGATCTGACCGGCAGGAGGTTGCGGGAATGAGGACCCTCAGCCTGTTCAAGAAGACCTGGATCGAGAACATCCGCGATTGGAAGATCCTGATCCTCACGCTGACCTTCGCACCGCTCTTCGTGGTGTTGATGTATTTTTACGCCGAGGAATCGGCGCAAGCCCCCCACCGGGTCGTAGTTGTCAATGGTGACCTCGGCGCATCGACCGATGGTGGAGCGCATTTCAACGCGGGTGAAGCACTGATCCTCGAGATGGCGCGCGTCCGTGATGTGGAGGGTATGAAGCTTTTTGAGGTTCATGAAGAGGCTGAGGTGGACGCGGCACGCAAGCGGCTGGCGAATCATGCTGCCGACCTGGCGGTTGAAATCCCAGGGAATTTTTCGCAAACCCTGCTGGCCTACATGAATGGCGACCAGCCCACACCGGCGATTGTGAAGACCTACGGTGACCCGACGAATGCGAAATACATCATGGCGGCGGTTTGGAGCGATATGATGACTTACGAATACGCAGCCGCCATGACGGGTATGAGTTTCCCAGTGGAAGTAGAGGCAGACTCGATCAACGGCATCAGATCGCTGAACGAATTCGAGCTATACGTGCCCGCAATGCTGGCACTGGCTGTGATTATGCTGATGTTCACCGCAGCCGCGTCGCTGATCAAGGAAAAGGATAAGGGGACTGTGATTCGCTTGCGCCTCTCCAACATGACAACCCTCGAGTGGCTCACGGCGGTGAGCCTATCGCAAGTCATCATCGGTATGCTGGCCTTGATGCTTACCTATCTGACAGCCGTGGCTCTAGGGTATCAGACCACGGGTTCGTTGCTCGCCATGATGAGCGTCGGACTTCTAGCGTGTTTGTCGATCATCGGAATCAGCCTGATCGTCGCCGCCTACCTTCGGACGATCTTTGATCTCTTGACGATCGGCTGCTTCCCGTTTTTCATCCTGATGTTCTTTTCGGGGGGTATGTTCCCTTTGCCGCCCGTGCGTCTGTTCACTCTGGGGGATCGCGTGGTGAATATCAACGACGTGCTGCCTACCACGCACGCCATCACCGCGTTGGGAAAGATCCTCAACCAGGGCGCGGGATTGGGCGAGGTGGTGTACGAGTTGGCCGCCATCGGTGTTCTCACGATTGTAGTTTTCGCGTTGGGAGCCTGGCTGTTTGCGCGACGTCAGATGAGGGCGGTTGCGGATTAAGGTGTCTGCGCAATGTCATTCCGATGGTGCGCAGTGCCGTGGAATCTCATTCGCTGTAAGCGGTGAAGTCGCCAATGCAGGATGCGCTCGCTAGCCGAAAATGAGATTCCTCGCTTTCCCAGGTTCGCTCGGATTGACATGAAAAGAAAGCGAAGGCCGGTGTTACATCCCGCAGCCGCAACGAGGCCTCATGCATGTTCTTCGAAGAGCTTCTCACCCGCCCGGATGGGGACCGCCAGGCGGTTTTCAGCGGGTGTGACCGGGCAGACCCAGGTGGGATTGTAGGCGCAATAGGGATTGTAGGCGAGGTTGAAGTCGACATGGAAGCGGCCGTCGGGCAGCTCCTCTGGCTCGAGGTAGCGCCCAGCGCCGTATGTCTCCTCGCCGAATAATGCGTCGGCGAACGGCAGGAAGAATCCGTATTCATTGCGGTAGATGGTAAGAGCCGCCTCCTGCTCCTCGACGTTGAAGTTGAATCGCCCATAGCGTTCGAAGGTCTGAACGCTGCCCGTGTTGGTTGGGATTTGAATCTCTTCACCCTCCGGGAAAACATCCACCTCGACGATCAGGTCGAGATCAGGGTTGTGGGGAAAGTAATCCAAACCTTGGAATACAGCCTTCTGCTCCGGCGTCAGGGGACTGTGCGGGTCGGTGCGGAAAAATTCGTCTTTCTGCAGACGAAAATGTTCTAGTACGCTCATGCTTTCACCTCACTCCTCCCCCGGCGTTTCGCTAAGCAGAGGTGTGGTTCGATGTAACTCAGGGTGTATCTTGATCGTCTGGCGGGAGGCATCGATTTGATTTGCTCCTGTCATGTGAATTCTATCAGGTTGGCGAGACGATGCTAGGAATTTGATCAATCCTATGGTGGAAAAAGGTTGGGGGAGCCTCTTGGGTAAACGAGGCTCCCCACGCAGATTACCAGGATTGACTTTGGGCAATATTGGCTCTACGGAAACTTGGCTTCGGACGGTTCCATGCGGTTGGCATGCTGCTCTAGCTCACTACTCACGACTGCGCCACGTCTCGA
>CAYLOP010000071.1:0-15010 GCA_964385305.1 uncultured Anaerolineaceae bacterium
CGGCACGCTCTCTTCGTTCTTCGGATGACATAAGGAGAGCTTGATGGAGTGCTTCCGCCGTTGCGTAGATATCAAAAGGTGGGATGACAACCGCTCCTGGCTCGAGTTGCTGTCGGGCTCCCGTACTTTCTGACAGGATCAATGTACCGTGGCGTTGATTGACAATAGGCCCTTCCTTAGCAACCAGGTTCATTCCGTCGGCGATGGGGTTTACCAAGAGCACATCATAGAGTTGCAGAGCTGCAACTGCTCGTGGGTAATCCTTACCGATAAGCAAGCGGATTGGCTCCCATTTACTGTCCCCATAATTTGCCTTAATACGCCCCACAGAAGCCATGATTTCGTCAAGATAGTCTTGGTATTCATCCACATCCATCCGCGACGGCACTAAGATTGCAAGGAATTTAACTTTGCCACAATGCTGAGGGTATAACTCTAACATTTCCTCAAAAGCCTGGAACCCGCGGACTATATTCTTACTCGGCTCCAATCGATCAATTCGGACGATGAGTTGGCTTTCACCGATCAATTCCTGAATTTCTTTTCGATATTCATTTACCTCCTGAGTTTCAGCTAGTTCTTGAAGCGCTTTTACATCGATTGAGATTGGGAAATCCCGGATATGCGTGGCGTGATTTCGATACCATATTCGACCACGTTTGTAGTGAACATGGGCACGTGGCAGGTAAGATTCACAGGTTCGAATGAAGTTAAGTCCGTCCTCCTTGGTTTGAAAACCGAGGACATCCACCGCACATAAACCTTCCAAGATGGCTTGGCGCATCGTAGGGGGGAGAATTCGCCAATATTCTGGTCCTGGCCACGGGATGTGAATGAAATGCAATACGGTGGGGCGCTCTCGCGGAGCAAGGATATCCCTCATGAAACGCGCTACCAAATAAAGGTGGTAATCCTGCAACATGACAAGCGGGGAGCCAGGTGTAGATCGAACCTGTTTGGCAATCGCCTGCGCAAAGAGCCGATTCACTGCAACATATCCTTCCTCCCAGGCACGCCATGTAGCCCGGTTGATCACCGGTGCTCGAGGTACATCCCACATCGAATGTTGCAGGAACCAGATCAAGGGATTGGCGATGACATTGTAATAGCCTTCATAGGCCGAGGGTTCAGGAGATAAGAAACGTACATGAATAGATTTACCTTGATCCCTAAGAAGAACTTTTCCCTCACACCATTGGGCGTCTTCACGGGTACGAGCACAACTGATCCAAATAGCATCAACTTGTTGTGTCAAACCCGATAATGCGGTGACCAAGCCGCCAGAACCGCGTTGGTGTATTCGATTGCCATCTTCATCTATGTCAAAAGTTACTGGCCCACGATTAGCAGCAATGATCAACGACCGGTCGGAGGGATATTCTGCTTGTAGATCTTCGCGGCATTTAAATTTCGATTTCACATCTGCCTCATTCAGCTTCTTTCTGCTCCATTAAGCAACTTCAATGTGCTTTTTCCATTGTGATTATTTTTTGGATATAGGCGAAATGGTCATTAGATTCCATGAGGGGAAAATAATCCTATCGTTTGATCCTCTTTTGATTAGGTCTAACCAGGTATCTTGCTTTACAACATCTTGCAACACGGGGAAAAAGCAACAAAGCCTTGGCAAGAATCATAAGGGAGAAAGGAAAGACATCATTCTATTTATGACGCTGCGATCGCTCAAGTTCTTTGGTGGCTTGGACAGCTAAATCAATAAATACTGCGGCCGTCCAACCAAACATCGGTACAGCTTTTTCTCCTGGATTACCGGACGCTGGATTATAAAACTCATATATCCCATCGTTATGGGCAATCAGATCCAATGTATGATCCCGTAGCTTATTTCCTAAATCATTCCGTCCATTCAAACTAAGTGCTTCAATGAAGATGTAGTTGATATTGGCCCATGTTGGACCACGCCACATGGTGTTCGGGTCGTAGCTGGCAGTATTTCGAGCAACCGTAGCGAGGGGATGTTTTGCCCAGAATTCCTCCCGATTGCTAAGATGTGCGATTAATCGATCTTGAATTTTTGCTGGCAGTTGGCCGGTCCAAAGTGGATAGAGATTGAACAATGTCATCTCCAGAATAGGCTTGTGGTTATGGGTAGCCCAAAAGAGACCAGCTTCTTCATCGTAGAAATCCTCAATCATTCGTTGTACGATCGCTGCAGTTTTTCGCCGCCACATACCCGCTTCATCCACCATCCCTAAAGCCTCAGCAATGAGGGCAAGTGAACCCATTTGTACACAAAGGTATGTATTTAGATCAGGTGATTCAACTGGCAATCCATAATCAAAAAGGGGGCTATTATCCAACCCTGAAGAATAAGGATGATTGTATTGTGCCAAGCCGTCTGCATCATCATCATTCATCGAGAACCACCATGCATTCCAGCGAACAAGAGGGATGTAAATTTCTTCCAAGAAGTCTAGATTTGGATCCGTTTCATGAAGCTTTATAGCAGACCAAGCGATCACCGGTGGCTTTGTCACCTCAGCCCGGTTGGGGTGATCAATCTGATCTACTACTCCTTCGTCATAAACCGCGTCTGGAATCATCCCATCAGGCAGTTGACTGGCCAAAATTGTACGCAATTGATCTCGGGCCAGTTCGGGATCCAAATGGCGGAATGCTAACGCATGGAAACAAGCATCCCAGTTCCAAATGCCAACATATTGCACCTTAGAGGGCATCATCGCTTCATGTTCAACACGCCCTAGTGGAGAAACAAGATTACTGCTCATCACCCACCAAGCATAGTAGTATTGCAATTGATAGGGATCGATTACCTTGGGCACTCGATCAAACCACTCGTGCCATCGCCTCTCCGCGGAGGCCAAGGTCTGTGAAAAGGGTACGACCGCTCCATCAAGAGCTAAATCACTTCGAATGTTGATATGAATGGCTGTATCATCATCAGTTTCAACGATAAATTCAATTAGATAGTCATCGCGGGTCAGTGAAACATCATTTCTGATCACTTTGCTATTTGTGTGATAGGCAAAATTGCGAACCGACCGGAGACTTCCTCCATCGTCCTCTTCCTGCCAGATTTGGGTGCTTGCGTGCAATCGAATGCCTGTCCGCATACCAGATGGAAGACCAATGGCAATCGTGTCAGCTTTATAGAACGCTATAGCAAACCTACCTAGGCGGGTTTGAAAGAACATCGCATGCGGGTATGTGGTTAGATGATACGCTAGAGGCATCCCAGCCTCATCAATAAAACATAGATCCTTGATGTAGGGTGGACGAAATAAATACGTTTCCAATCCTGGTTGAAGATCTTTCAATCGCTCGGCCAATTTGATGTAGAGTTGATCGCGATCAGCATATTTTTGTATAAGCAGCCTCGATCCACGATCACTAAATGGCACACGTACGGGATCGATCTTATTACGTAAGAAACGAAGATATGAGGAATGAATTGTCTCTTTCAATTAATCCGTTTTCCTTATTCTGCTCAAATCATAAGCTTTTCGGAAAGTTGCTCTATGCTGTCCTTCTCTGTCATCCTTTAATTGACAGATGGCTTTCATCTTATGGACAATGCGTTGCGTTGACGTTAATTTGATGAGCTTTATTTTCGCAACAAGGCCACTGCTTTTGTCAAAAGATCACGCTATTTTTAGATTCAACTAGCTACCAATGTAACCCATTAACCTCTCCCGCCGTGACAGCATACGTAACCGTCTCAATCCATTTGCCTGAATTTGCCTCACACGCTCCCGTGTAATCCCCATTTTCTTCCCAGCTTCATGCAATGTGTGCATTCGCTCACCCCATAGACCAAACCTCAATTGTAGGACACGCACTTCCCTCGCAGGTAATTCTTCAAGGACTTCTTGTATGTTCTCCTCCAACAGGGTTTTCGTGACGCTCTCTTCAGGCATAGGCGAGCTTGTATCCTCAATGAAATCACCGAGCACAGAATCTTCTTTGTCCCCCACCGGCAGCTCCAAGGACAGCGTTCGTTGTGAGAAACGCACCATTTTCATGACTTTTACTGGAGACTCTCCTAGCTTTTCAGCTAATTCCTTTATCGTCGACTCGCGTCCAAGTTCCTGTGTTAGTTGATGCCTGGTGCGATACATTTTACTGATTCGATCACCCATATGCACTGGTAAACGAATCGTCCGCCCTTGATCCGCAATCGCACGGGTAACAGCTTGTCTGATCCACCAGGTGGCATAAGTGGAAAACTTGTAACCGCGACGATAATCAAATTTCTTCGCCGCTCTCATCAAACCGATATGGCCTTCTTGGATTAAATCCAGCAATGGAACACCTCGCCCCATGTGCTTCTTAGCCACACTGAAGACCAGACGCAAGTTGGCCAGAATCAAATGCTCACGTGCAGCTATACCGTCCTCGATCATGTGTTCCAATTGGGCGCGCTTCTTGGATGATACCGAACCTTTTGCCATCTTCTTACTTGCGTTTCGCCCCCGCTCAATACGCTTGGCCAATTCGACCTCTTCTTCGCGCTTTAGAAGTGGCATACGACTGGCTTGGCTGAGATAAACACCCATAATATCGCCCGCATCAATGGCTTCCGTTACATCCCCTGTTTCCTCGGGTTCACCCCTGGTCGCGCCACTGGTTTCATCATCACCAATTGCCGAGGTGGCAATTCGTTCCTTCAGCCGCTCCAACCCATTATCTGAGTATGGAATACCCGCAGCTAAGAGTTCCTCGAAGATGTCTTCAAGCAAATCCAGATTCTCTTCGACTTGAGGAAGGACTTTCAGAATATCTTCAAGGAGTACATACCCTTGCTCTTCACCAAGTTCGATAAGCCGCTCAATAACGACAATTTCTTCTAATCCTTCTTTTTCTTTCACCGCTTCTTTCAACGCGATCAATCCTTTTTGTTCTCGTGCGTATTTTGTTCCAGTCCTTTGTGAAATCCCTCTGCTTGTTGACTACCCTATCTAATCCGAACATTCGATATCGGCTTCCCAGAAGAATTCGCAGTTAGTTCGAGACCTACACAAGGCACTAAGAGTTTATATTCATTATCCCATCCAATGATTGACAAATTCTCTTATGTATTTGCTAATTCTTGCGAAATCCTTGCAAATCTCAAATTTAAAATGTGCATTCGAAAGAGTTTCCGCAATCATTGCGCGCACGTCGAGTCAAGAGCATTGAGCATAAACCAGGATGGAACCATGCGATTATTCAGCATTTGTGTTTTAGTCTTTGTTACTCTCCTATCAATCAGGATTCGTTACGTTGATGAGAGTGTTCTGCAAGATTAATAAGGGGTCGAAGTTGGCTCGCATGTTCTTCACTCAATTCCAGAAGATGATTTACCACGATGTCTAGACATGCGATATGATTTCAATTATGTAACTGAGCTTTCGTCCCATGGAGACCAATACCATTGTTGGCTACAGCGATAACAATTACTTGATCAATCATGTATAAACATCTCCAAAAAAATTTGTCATTTAACGATCTTAAACTAAAAAAATCGGGTTATGACCCAAAACGATGAAAACCTCCTACATCTTCAATCCACTTTCAAGAAACGATAGACAGCAGTCGTTCAAGTATTGATAAATCTGTATGCCTTCTCACTATTAACTTCCTAATCCTCAGGTTAAGGAGGACCAGATAAATCTAAGAAAAAAATGCCTCGAAGGACCTGCCCGTAGTGGGCAGGTCCCCGTTTTTCTGTGTATCCCTTCTAATTCCGAGATATTTTAGTCTCGGAACGACTGCAGCCAACGCTCCAACTCACGGGCGGCGAGGTCTCGTGCTCCAAGGCCAAACGCCAAAGCGGCGGCCACAGCGATGGCCGCCAGGACGATCCCGAAAGTGAGATTGACGATGTCCTCAGCGATCCCCACCTGACGTAGTCCTAAGGCGCCGGAGAAGACGATGATCGCTACGCGGGCGCTGGGCGCCAGCACATGCGCTTGCGATCCACCAGTATCACGGATCACATTGTCCGCAAGACCTGCCAGGTACAAGCCCAGCCCAAAGATCACCAGTCCAAGTATCACTCCCCCAAATGCGACCAAGAACTGAGACACCAGCTCAGCCAGGATTGTGAACCCTAAGAGATTGGCAGCTTCGATGACGGCAAAGAACATGATCCCGACAATCGCAAGATACCCAACGATCTCCGAAGGGGTACGGCGACCTTCAGCAATATCGCCGCCAAGGCCGATCCAGCTCAGAACGTTGTTGAAGCCGGTCCCGGTGAGTACGTTAGTAATGAAAGTGCCCACCAACCTGGCCACAAAATAAGCAATACCAACCAACAGGAAAGCGCCGAAGATAGCTGGTAAGGCGTTAAGGATTGTGCCGAGCATCTGGGAAGCCGGCTCTGAGACCGCTTCGATCTGCAAAGCATTTAACGCAGAGATCACGATTGGGATCAGGATCAGCACATAGATGATAGTGCCAATTACCCTTGAGAGAGGTTGTCCACCCAGGGCGTTCTCTATCCCGGTCTGCTGCCCAAACCGATCCACGCCTACGCCAGCCAATAGATTTGTAATGATCTGGCGAACAATGCGAGACGCAAGCCAGCCGACCACCAAGATCAGCCCAGCGCCGAGGATGTTGGGCAGGTACCCAAGGATCTCATCCACCATCCCTTGCACTGGCTCCAGCAGTCCTTGCAATCCCAGAGCCCCCAACACCGCAGGCAGGAACAGGAGGAACACCAGCCAGTAGATCACATTACCCAGCGTGGCACTCATGGCAAGTTCCTCTGGAACCTCGATATCAGCCTTGCTTGATAAGCGTTCATCGAACTTGGCGGCTTGTAGCAAACGCACAACTACGAACTTAAGTGCGCTGGCTACGATCCAGGCCACGAGGAGCAGTGCGCCTGCTCCCAGAAGTAGTGGCAGGTATGAGAGGACTTGATTTAGAAGTTGATTGATCGGCTCTGCGACGACGGTCAGGTTGAGAGCCTGGAGAAAGGCGACCACCACGAACAACGTGATGAGGTAATACACTGCCTTTCCAGCCCAGCGTGCAACCTCGACACGACCGATTTCAACATCTTCTTCGGCTCGAATCAGTTTTGCGATCTTATTGTCAATTTTTGTGCGCTTGAGCACACCGCGGATGATAGCGGAGCTGATCACAGCCAGTAACCATCCCCCCACGAGGATCCCAATGGCGCCCAATGCGCCTGGAAGATAGCTTCCTAGAGTCTGTAGAAATTGTTGTAGAAATTCATTCATCGATACTCCCTCCTAAATAAGTTGTATCCAGCGTTTGGATCGGAATCGATTTAGCTAACCATCTCCCGACCCTAAACTACTGAAGGTGTGAAATGGCTTCCATCTATCAACACCGTTATATTGAAGAAAGCTACAAAGTCATTAGAACCTCCCAATATTTTTTCATGAGTGATCAATCGTGTACCTTGAATAAGGATAGGTCTCAGTCGAAATTGTTAACACGCAGGCACCTTCTCCTTCTTGACCCAGGAAACTCCAAAACTGCTTTCCCTCTTGTCCTCTCAGAATAGAGACATAAGCGATATCCTTGTTGATGGGGATTTATAACCTCATCAGAGTGACAACCCCCCTGTCTGTCCGGACGATTGAAAGAACTTCAGAGGAGAGATTGTACAATAAATAAATCGTGCTCAAACCCAATTTTGTTTAACGTGGATCTAATGTCGTAGCTTATTCAGGTACGCTAAACCTAATGGTCAATCCCTACAATAGTCAAGCTATCCCTATATATTCCTATAGCGACAATAACATGTCGATTTATATCACCACGACACGGACTTTACTTTCCCTTTCGACGCGTTTGCGAAATCTCTTTAGCTTTTTATTTGTAAACGTGTTTCTCTTTTCATCCCTCCCAGGTTTTCCTAAAACCAAATAATCAGCATCAAGTTCTTGGCACAAAGCAAGAATTTTTTCTCGGACCTTACCAGAGCGAATGTTGCCATCCGCGGTGATATCTTTTGATTTGGATACCGCAATCGACAGGATCGTAGTGGGGAATACGATCCTGTTCCCCACGTGGAACAACCTATCCAAAACGACCTCCAATTGATTGCACTGAATATCTGATAAAGTATCCTCATTACATCTGTCCATACTTCTAAACCAATTCGGCTAACCAAAGACCAATTTTGCCCATTTCAGGGAATGTATCCCCCTCTTTTAAATAACTATAGTATGCAGTCCTTGCAAATCACTTAAATTGGCTAGTAGGTTCTTGCGGAATTCTTTCAAACAACCCGTCTTGCTTTGACAGCTCAGGTGGAGCTTGTTAGAATGACCCCTCTGGGGTTTTTTACTAGAAGAACTTGAAAATTCGAATATGACTGGGAACAAGAATACTGACCGTAAAGAGAGCCACGCAGAAGCCCAACAAGTGGAGGGTGGAGGAAAGGCAGCTGGAATGTATCAAGAGCTGTTTGACCTGAGTCCCACGCCTTCTGCCGTTTTTGGCACGCACGGACGCTGTCTACTGGCAAACCGAGCGTTCTCATATCAATTGGGCTACGATCAGGGATCCTTGCTCAGTGGCGAGGTACTCTTTCAGGATCTCTTTAGGAAAAAGAGTGTAGCTAAAGAACTGGTCACAGAACTGAAAGAGAGGCACGTGATTCGTCGAAGAGAGGTGTACCTTAAAGACAACGAGGGTCGCGTGATCCCAATGCTCTTTTCAGGACGAATAATAACTTTTGAAGATCAACCTTGCTTCGATGTTTCTCTGATGGATATATCCCATCAAAAGAGGCTTGAGCGCGCTTTCCGACGTGATCATGCTCGTATGGTTTCGCTGATCGATAGCTTGACGGCTGGCCTTTTCTTGGTAGACAACGATGGACTGATCACGGAGTTCAACCTTGCACTATCCAACATGCTTGGCGTAAATCAGGTTTCAATGACAAGAAAACCATATCATGAGCTTTTTGTGCGTTTTCTCTCTGGAGCATTCGAACCCGAGGTGATTCAGCAGTCGCTATCCCACGCTGTAATGGCAGTGTCAGAACGACCGGCTGTTGAAATCGCATACAACGAAGACAACCCACAGCATTTAGAAGTTGCTTTCTTTCCCGTATGGGATGAGGAAGGTGCGCCGCTTGGGTGGGGAGGACTTGTACAGGATGTGACCGATATCCGCGACCGCCTGGCATGGAAACTTGAATTGTTATCCATCCTTGCTCATGACATCCGAACCCCATTAGCTGCTCTTAAGGGACATGCCACAGCATTATTGGCCAATTACCGTCGGTGGGGTGACGAGATGGTCATTGAGTTTCTCGAAGCTATGGACCGAACCACTGACGACTTGGTCAGGCAGGTGGACCGGAGTCTCGCATTGACCCGTGTTGAGGCCGGCAGAATGGGCTTGCGACCGGAAGCCATCGAGCCGATTGTTCTAATCCGTCAATCCATTGAAAGGGCGGCCGGTGTCCTTGACGATATTTGCATTGAACTTGATGTGCCTGAGAGTCTACCTAAGATTCGAGCTGACCCGGCTCGCGCGGAAGAGGTGCTCGTCAATCTGTTAGATAACGCAGCCCGCTATTCTCCCAGTGGGAAGCCAATCGTCATCGGCGCGATGCGAGATGGCCCTCTTCTCCAATTATCCATCACAGATCATGGTCCGGGTATCCAACCTGGTAAACAACGGATGATTTTTGATAAGTATACTCGTGCCGAATCCGAGGGTGGGGGTGTCGGATTAGGTTTGTTCATCGCACGTAGAATTGTAGAGGCACACGGTGGCAAGATTTGGGTAACAAGCCCACCTCCCAATATCCCACAGGGCGCGCAGTTTACATTTACCCTGCCGGTTATGCCCGATCAACCAATCCTGGAACCAACTCAACGAACGGATCACCCCATTGTTCATAACGGCCGGGGGGAAGGACAGCCCATTCTGGTCGTTGAAGACGAACCAGATACACAGGCACTACTACACACGATCTTGACACAGGAGGGGTACGAGGTCCTAATTGCTCCCGATGGTCCGGTTGGACTGGAGCTGTTAAAGATATCAACCCCCTACTTGGTGCTGCTTGACTGGATGCTTCCAGGGATGAACGGACTGCTTGTTTGCCGTGCCATTCGCCGCTGGTCCGATGTCCCTATTTTGATCATCACCTCACGTACATCTCAAGAGGATCTTGTTACAGCTTTAGATGCCGGTGCTGACGATTATGTTACAAAGCCTTTTCAATCGGCGGAACTCTTGGCGAGGATGAAAGCTTTATTGAGGCGTGGAAAGGTATGGGAAGAAGCAGAAGGACGAGACCGTTTTAGCGCAGAAGGATTGCTTATCAATTTCGACGCTCGTGATGTCTGGCAACGAGGAGAGCACCTCGACTTAACGCCAACCGAATTCGATCTACTTTCCTATTTGGTCCGACATCAAGGACAGGTTCTGACTTACGATCAAATTGTGGATCATGTATGGAGAATGGAGACTGGAAGGAATCGGCATGATCTCTTCGTACACGTAAGCCGCCTTAGGAAGAAAATCGAACCTAACCCAAGCACACCGCGGTTTATCGTTACGCGTTGGGGGATAGGATACGTATTCAAGCCCGTGTAGCATTTCAAGTTAGCTACTCTCTACGGTTTCTATTCTTCATCAAACTCCAATCCCTCACCCTAGAAGCCCTGTGTTCACCATGTAATAAAGGTATTCGATGGATGTGTACTTCCCCCCCAATAGCTATGAATTAATGAGTTTGTAGATTTCCGCAAGAATCACTACCGGAATGTAAGAATTCCTCGACATCTGCACATTATCCTTTTTATAGACTTCTAGCCAACGCTTTAAACTCCGGTCTATAGAGCAACTTTGGGTTTCGAGCGAAGTCCAGTCATTTGGAACGATCAACGTAGTACAAACAGCGAGATGGAAATATCTCTTCCGGTGCGTACGCGTGATCATAATGCCTCAAAGCAACTCCCAGGAGGTGATGATAGCAAACGAGCATTCTTTTACTTAGCACTTGCGATGGATCTGGGGAATTAACCCAAGGAAGAAATACAAAGAGGGTTGCTAATCTCTATACCATTTTTCCCTCAGAAAAAGCATGGGTAGAAAGAATGGATCAAATTGACACACTGAGTACTCCGACAGTGCTCTTGGTTGAAAGTGAAGAGAGCCTCCGTCGAGTCATGTCAGTAAGCTTAACGGAGTTAAGAATGAGGGTCCTTGAAGTGGCGGATTTGGAAAGCGCGATGGATTTGTTAAAAACCGAGCACCCTGAGGTACTGGTCATCGATTATGACTTCCCTTTCGGTTACAACGGAAAGCTAATAGAGATGTTCAGGCGGCACAAGGGAAAACGGCAAGGCTACGTTGTTGTAACGACGACACGTCGACTTGACGATCCATGGCGGCGTCAATACCGGCCAGATGCTACGCTCTATAAGCCCTTTGATATTCGAGATTTATGCAAAACCATCAAATCGTTAGTAGGTAAAAATCATGCGAAACATAAGCGCTCATTAACAAAAGATGGGACCAAAGGATGACATAAAACATTTTCCAAAGGAGATTGGATCGTCCATCCCATTTATGGTATAGGTCGAGTCCGGCGCACCGAGGAGAAGTTTCTCGCCGGAAAAAAAGCTGAGTATTTCAGAGTAGAAACTGAGAAAAGTGTGTTTTGGTTACCGGTGGATGAGACGAAAAACTGCCGAATCCGTCCATTGTCTTCTCCCTCGCAATTACGAGAAGCTCTAAATAGCTTTAAAAAGCCGGCCTGCAAAATGGCATTAAATTACAAACAACGGGACAGCTGATCGAAGAAGCCATAGCCAATAACTCGTTGCTTATGAGGTGTAAACTCCTGCGTGACTTATCCGCCATGAAGGAAACAAAGTCGCTTACCGAGAACGAAAAACAGATCTTTGGTTTTTTCCAAAAACTTCTCCTACAGGAATGGTCCCTATGCGTGGATCTGTCAATCAAAGAAGTAAGATGCCAATTTCAACAGCTGCTCGGGAAGGGTTAAGCACAAACATCAACAAAGGGAACGTCCTCGCGATCCGGGAAATAGTCAGACTAATTATTACTGGCGAGTGTGTATATGGTAAGTGAAGTATTGCGACATCCAAGTGAGAGAACAGACATCCCCAATAAGTCGAATGATTCCGTTCCCCAATGGTTCACCAGACTTCTTGAGGATTTTAGCCCGGAACAACCACGACGCGGTCAACTCATGAAGGGGAGCATCCTCCAAATAGAGGGGGATGCAATTTTTATGGATGTTGGCGCTAAGCGCGATGCCGTGGTTCCCCGCAATGAGATTGATAAGATTGGTCCTGAGCAATTCAAAAACCTAAAACCTGGTTGCCGGCTCCCTGTGTATGTGCTGAGAGCACCGAGAGGAGATGGGCATTTACTTGTTTCAATCGAAAGAGGCCTCGAATTTGAAGACTGGGATCGAGCCAATGCCTGCCTTGCCGGCAGTGAGGTGCTTGAACTGGAAGTCACAGGCTATAACCGCGGAGGTCTGCTAGTTTTGTTTGGGAAGCTTCAAGGCTTTGTCCCAAACTCGCACGTTTCTGAACTATGGCGAGGAATGACCACTGAGCAGCGCGACTCATTTAAACGCGAGAAGATTGGGACAAGCATGTCCCTCAAAGTAATTGAGGTCGATCGTAGACGGAGGCGTCTCGTCCTTTCCGGTCGCGCAACAGAGAAGCACAAGCGCATGCAAAGACTGCAGGAGCTACAACGCGACCGAGTGATCCAAGGTCGGGTTGTACATCTCGTCGAGTACGGTGCTTTTGTAGACCTGGGCGGTGTTGATGGGCTCGTTCACATCTCTGAACTCGCCTGGCATAAAGTTAAACACCCATCGGAAGTGATGAATATTGGTGATACGGTCACGGTTCAGGTCAAAGGAGTAGACATAGAACGCGAGCGAATAAGTTTGAGCCGCAAATCCCTTATTCCGGGTCCTTGGGATCTGGTGAATAAAAGATATGTTTTAGGCGAATTTGTGGAAGGGATAGTCACCAACGTTCGGAATTTCGGCGCGTTTGTATTGTTTGATGACGGGATCGAGGGTTTGGTCTATAAAGAAGAAATGGACCTCGTGGGATCTGAACTCCCGCAGGACATTGTAAATCCTGGAGAAAGTGTAGTTGTACGAATTGTCGATATTGACCCTGAACGAAAACGGATGAGCCTGAGTCTTCGGCAAGCCACAGATGAAGAAGAAGCTACTTGGGTAAAAAAGGAACAAGAAAACGCCGAAGCGATTAAAAAAGGCATTATTAACGACTTCTCTTTACTTGGAGCTGCCCATGATTCTCTCTCACAAGGGCCACCCAGCGAAATGGATGAGTCCCATCCTCGTAGTAATTCATGAGCAGGATTACATGATTCATCTGGAACAATGGGTTTATAGAATATGAACGCACAAGGAAGGCTACCGATAAGGTTTCTCTAACAACCCATCGAAGAACACAAGCACTTCCATGAACCACTACATTAACAACAACTACGGGCTTTATCTGGTTACCTGGATTCAACCATGAAGTGCAACTCTGGATTCGAATTTAATTATCATCACCCAAATGACTCTGACCGCTTACCTGTTCTAAACTCCATTCCAATGGGGAAGCCTTTCGGATTCGAACCCAGGATCCAGAGGTTATCAGTTCGAATCCTAAATGAACACCTTCCCCTTTTCTATTTTTCGAGAATCTTGAAAACCTTAAAGAATTCAACCCTTTGACCAATACCCCCAGGGTCCTTAGTTCGAATCCTAAATCACACCCCATGGACCTATACTGTAAAGAAGAAAACGCCCTCTCGGGCGCTTTCTGTTCAGGTAGCGGGTGTGATGGCCGAAAATAGGCATCCATCCTAGAAAATGTGCTTGAACATACTCTAAGCGTTACAATCACGGTCTTGAATTCATGACAGGAAAGGCAGACCGTGATTTCATCTCTTCGCCAATGCTTCGAATACCTCTTGAATACTATTGCACAGCACATTCAACGATGGATCAAACTTAAGAACCCTTCTGTGTTCGCCGATGCCGTGTTCGATCTCACACGCAGTAAATCAGAACTCATGCTTGAGAACGCCTTTCTGCGACAGCAGCTCATCGTGCTCAATCGCCAGGCGATACGTCCTGTCATCAAGCCGCGCGAGCGTGTCTTTCTAGTGGTGTTGGCCAGCGGGCTGCGATCCTGGAAACAGGCTCTAGCCATCGTTCAACCTGATACGCTTCTGCGCTGGCATCGCGATTTGTATCGCTGGTTGTGGAAGCGCAAATCCCGGATGAGGAAACAACCTGGTCGCCCTCCACTCTCTGAAGAGATTGTAGCGCTCATTCAGCGCATGGCACGGAAGAATCGCACCTGGGGTGCCAAACGCATTCGTGGCGAACTGCTGAAACTGGGAATGCACGCTGCGAAGAGCACGATCCAGCGCTATATCAAACAGATACGTGGTCCTGGTTCATCTCAGCAGACCTGGAGAACCTTCATCCACAACCATACCAGCGAGATATGGGCCTGCGACATACTGCAGACCCATAATCTGTTCTTCCGTGCGTTCTTCGTCTTCGTCATCATTGAATTGAGGAAACGCCGCATCGTTCACTTCGGGGTGACACGCCATCCCACCGACAGATGGTTAGCTCAGCAGTTACGTGAAGCCACACCCTTCGGCGCAGGTCCACGCTTCTTGATCCGTGACAATAACCGCAAATTTGGTGCATCTTTTGCGTGTGTTGCTATCGGGACGGGCATTGATGTACTCCGCACCCCCTATCGCGCGCCGAAGGCCAATGCTATCTGCGAGCGCTTCCTGGGCAGTCTCCGGCGCGAATGTCTGGATCACTTCATTATCTTGAGTGAACGTCACCTGTATCACATCGTGAAGGAATACACCCGCTACTTCAACTACGCTCGACCTCACCAGGGCATCGACCAGCAGATTCCTTGCCAGCCTGCGTGCTTAGACATACCTGCTACCGACAGTCAAGTCGTCTCATTGCCAGTACTGGGCGGTTTGCATC
>CAYLOP010000072.1:0-14758 GCA_964385305.1 uncultured Anaerolineaceae bacterium
TGAGCAATGGTGGCGAGACTCTATACCTGTTCGATCCAACAGGGAACCTTGTGGACAGCGCCAACTTGAGCGGCAGCGGATGGCCAGCCGGTGAGGTTACCTCACGTGCCAGCATGGAACGGCGAGGCGGCGAAGACAGTTCCGGCAACTGGGGCACATTCACCGGTTACTATGGTGTGGGCTACGACGCGGGTGGGAATCCCATTCCCGGCACCCCGCGCACCACGAATTCGCTCTTCTTCCCGACTCCTGTCCCCACCTGGATCCCATCCAGGGTTGTAATCAACGAGGTGCTTATCCGCCCACACTATGATTGGGAAGGGGATGGCGACATGAGCACCGCCGATGAATTCATCGAGATTTACAACCGCGGTCCGTCCACTGTGAACATCCAGGGGTGGTTCTTAGATGATATTCCCGACGGAGGGTCGAGACCTTTTGAACTCCCCAGCATGAAGCTTCACCCAGGTGATTTCGCCGTGTTCTTCCGCTCGCAAACCCGCATTGCCCTCAACGACACCGGAGACACTGTGCGGCTGCTCGCACAGAATGGGCGCACCCTCGACCAGATTCAATATCTCAAAGTACGCGCCTACAACCTTTCCTATGGATGCCTGCCGGATGGACGAAAATATCTTTTTTACGGTCTGTGGCCCACGCCGGGCGGCCCCAATGTGCTGTTCGTGGAGCCCATGGATGATACACAGATCCCCTGGACCGGCTTCAACATGCAGCTCGCGCGCCTCGGTCGTCTGCCATCCCTGGTCTGTTGGGTAAATGCGTTGGGTTATGTGTCCCTACCAGAGTGCCCGGCCGAACACTGATTGAATGCTATAAACATCCGTCGCTGTGGCATTAATAAGGTGTCCAAATTGGGTCTGGATCCCCTCTGGATAAAATCCTCCAACCCGTATGATTTCCCACACTTGGGTTACAGACGCAGCATGCTAAGATACACAGAATCTTGAGAATGATGCGTAGGTTGGTGTACACCCATTCACTGTGGGCACATCATTATCCATTTTGATATAGTATGTAAGGCGGGTGGAAAAACCATGAGAGAGATGAATGCTGCAAAAGAAAAGAGATGGGTCGCCTTATCTTCGGTGCTGGCTGCCGTTTTCCTGACAGCTACAAAGCTCATCATTGGCCTGCTGACCAATAGCCTTGGGATTCTCTCGGAGGCAGCCCACAGCGGATTGGATCTGGTCGCCGCCGGCGTCACATACCTCGCCGTGCGGGCTTCAGACCGTCCACCGGATCGAGAGCATACGTATGGTCATGGCAAGATCGAGAACCTCTCCGCGTTATTCGAAACGCTTCTTCTCCTGGCGACTTGTGTTTGGATCATCTACGAAGCCATCAGCCGCTTGATCCAGCCTGTGCGAATTGATGTGTCGCCCTGGAGTTTCATTGTGATGGCGCTTTCCATCATCATCGACATAAGTCGCTCGCGAGCCTTGATGAGAACAGCCGTGAAACACAAAAGTCAGGCGCTTGAAGCCGATGCAATCCATTTTTCAACAGATGTCTGGTCGTCCTCGGTCGTTATTGTAGGTTTAATCAGCGTCTGGCTCGCGAATTGGTTAGAAGCCAACACGGGATTGCGAGCTGCCTGGTTGCACTATGCCGATGCCGTCGCTGCGCTGGGTGTGTCCGCCATCGTTATTTACATCAGCTACCAACTGGGGCGCCGCACAATCAATGCCCTGCTGGATAGTGTTTCCACCAATTCCCTCGAGAAGATCGAACAACTTGTGCTGCAAGTCCCGGGGGTGACAAACGTAGAGCGTATCCGCGTTCGCCAAAGCGGTCCGACCACCTTCGTCGATATCCGTCTGGGAGCGCCGCACGATTCAACGCTCGAGGAAGCCCATCGCACGGCTATGGAGGTCCAATACGCCATCGAGCAACAATATCCTAACAGCGACATCATGATCCATCTTGATCCAGTTGTTCAAGCCAAAGCCAGCCTTGTGGATCGTGTCCGTAACGTAGCCGGTCGCCACGGCCTGCGTGTACATGAGGTTCGCTCCCTTGTGGTGCTTGGTGCTGAAAGTCTTAGTTTTCACGTGGAGGTTCCCGAAAATCTCACGCTCAACCAGGCACATGAACGTGTGAGCGCACTTGAGGATGAACTTCGCCGTGTCCTGCCCAACCTCGGTGAAATCATCTCCCATATCGAACCCGCTGGGTCGTCTAGAACAAGACATGTTATGGATAACGACGCTGCAGAAGCTTTGAATCGTGCGGTGAAGGAGCTTCCGAACCAAATACCCGGAATAAGTAACTGCCATCAGATCAGCACTTTCCGCGCGGGTGAAAATGTATCCATCTCATTTCACTGCCACGCCGATGCAGACCTTCCGATCGCAGAAGCGCATCAACTCACGATCGATGTGGAGAACGCCTTGCGCGCCCGTCTGCCCTTCTTAGACCGCGTGATCATCCATCTTGAACCGCACGATCCGTCTCAAAATCCTCTTGCCTGAGCTCCTCCCAAGCTAGCCCAACTCCAATGCAATTCGCTTGAGGTAGCTGCTGCCTCCGAAAGCTCGATCTCGTTGTTCCTACTTCATTTAAACGTCAGGTAAAAGCGCGGATAAATGACACCTTATCTCTGCATATCGGGGATAAAATATACATTAATAGGAAAGGGAATTGCCTTTTGCTCTCCATAAGTCTGGTCGGTATCTGATTGGAGGGCAGGTGCAAGAAAATGATCAAGAAACAAGTGTATGTAATTGAGAAGTTAACTCAGGACGACAATAAGGAAGATCATCCTGCAAACAACTCTCTGCTCAACCTGAAAGTCATTCACTTTGAGGACGGCAGGCGGATCCTGATCAAACCTGACGGTATGGTTGATGTCGCGTTACGTGAGTTAGATGCAAAGGTTGTTGAGGTAAACGTCGTAAAGACGGACGAAGCGATTCCATCGTTCGAGAAGAATTAGTCCCAGCGATCTCTCCGACACTGGACATTCTAACGCCTTTTATCGCGAGCCTTTTTCCATCCCCCGATCCCCCGCTCTCTGCTATAATCTCTCTGCCATGTCCCTAACGATTGATGAGGTACGTCATATCGCACATCTCGCACGCTTGCAGCTAACGCCGGAGGAAGAGAAGCGCTATACTGAACAACTCTCAGATATTTTGGCATACGCTGCTCGTTTAAATGAGGTTGACACATCTTCCATCCCGCCCACGGCCTCGGTGCTCCCGCTTACCGCGCCGCTGCGACCAGACGAAGTCCGTACTTGTCCCCCTCGCCGGAAAATATTGGGCAACGCCCCATCGGATGAGGAAGGGATGTTTCGCGTTCCCCCTATCTTCGACAAGGCGCCATGACTACTACATCTTCGACCGCGAACAAGAATAACCGTTCCCAAATGGCGTGTTCCGCATGACCGAATTGACCGACCTCACCTTAATCGATGCTGCAGCAGGCTTGCGGGTCGGCGATACGTCCTCTAAGGAATTGACACAAGCTTGCCTCCAGCGCATTGAAAGATTGGAGCCACAGGTGAAGGCCTTCCTCACGCTGACTCCAGACCTTGCCATCCGACAGGCTGATGAGGCAGATCGCAAACTGACTCAGTGGCGCCGTGAGGGCGGCGATCCGCTCCCGCTCACACATGGGATCCCAGTCGCGATCAAGGATGTGCTCTGCCTTGAGGGCGTCCCTGCTACTTGCGGGTCTAAAATCCTGGAGGGCTTCTGTCCTCCTTATACCGCCACCAGCGTACGACGCTTGATCGATTCCGGAGTCGTCGTGCTGGGCAAGACCAACACCGACGAGTTCGCGATGGGATCATCCACGGAGAATTCCGCCTATGGCCCGACCCACAACCCTTGGGATCTAGCGCGCGTTCCGGGCGGCTCTTCGGGTGGCTCTGCTGCCGCCGTGAGCGCGCGTATGTGCTTCGCAGCGCTGGGGACTGACACCGGTGGCTCCGTACGCCAACCCGCATCATTCTGTGGCATCACCGGACTGAAAACATCCTATGGCCGCGTCTCCCGATATGGGCTTATCGCTTACGGCTCCTCCTTGGACACGGTCGGTGTCCTTGCGAGATCGGCTGCTGATACGTTGCCGGTCTTTCTAGCGATTGCCGGACACGATCCGCTCGATGCGACCGCGATGCCAGATCCCGTCCCGGAGATCTCACTCAATGGGGCCGGGTGTGAGGGTTTGTGCATCGGCGTTCCGAAAGAGTATTTCATCGAGGGTATTCAACCTGCCGTGGAACGTGCAGTCCGCGAGGCTGTGAGCGTCTTCAAAGCGCTTGGCGCACAGGTGCAGGAGATCAGCCTGCCGCACACCGCCCTTGCCCTACCTGTATACTACATCATCGCCCCTGCGGAAGCCTCTGCTAACTTAGCACGTTACGACGCGATCCGCTTCGGACCTCGCATCGAATCCGAGGATCTCATGGAGCAATATCTGGCCACGCGAGGAGACCTCTTCGGACCAGAGGTCAAGCGACGCATCATGCTTGGCACCTACGCACTCTCCGCCGGTTACTACGATGCCTACTATGGACAGGCGCAAAAGGTGCGCACACTCATTAAATGCGACTTTGAAGATGCGTTTGAGCAGGTTGATGTGATCGCCTGTCCGGTTGCTCCAACCACTGCTTTCCCGATCGGCGAACATGGTGATGACCCGCTCTCTATGTATTTGGAGGACGTCTTCACACTCCCCGCAAACCTCGCTGGCGTCCCAGGTATGGCATTCCCCGTCGGTTTCGATGAAAATTGCCTCCCAATTGGAATCCAACTCAACGCCCCACATCTTGGCGAGGCTACCCTCTTCCGCGTCGCCCACGCATATCAACATGTTACGCATTGGCACAAGGAGAGTTCCCCATTATGAAAATCGTGATCCCTATGGCAGGATTCGGCACACGCTTAAGACCACACACATGGTCCAAACCCAAGCCTCTCATCACCGTAGCAGGGAAACCCGTTCTGGGGCACGTTCTGGATATGTTTGAAGCCATCCCTGATATCGATGAAGTGGTCTTCATCGTCGGGTATTTAGGGGAACAGGTTGAAACCTACGTAAAGGAAACGTACCCGCATCTCAACGCTCGCTACATCGTCCAGGAGAAGATGCTCGGTCAATCGCATGCCATCTGGTTGGCGCGTGAGGGTTTGCAGGGGCCTATGCTGATGGTCTTCGTCGACACATTGATCGAGACGGATCTGTCCTTCCTGGTCGATGAGCGTGCGGAGGCCGTTGCCTGGGTGAAGGAGGTCTCTGATCCACGCCGCTTCGGCGTAGCGCAACTCGGAAAAGACGGGCAAGTAAAGCGTTTGATTGAGAAACCCAGCGATATGAGCATCAACCTCGCGCTGGTTGGTTTTTATTATTTCAAGCAAGCGGAAGCTCTCATCGAGGCCATCGAACAGCAAATGGCGCAGAAGAATCATCTCAAGGGCGAGTATTACCTGGCAGATGCCATCAACATCATGTTGGAAGGGGGACTGACGATGCGGGTGGAGACGGTCGATGTTTGGAAAGACTGTGGCAAACCCGAAGCCTTACTCGAGACCAATCGTTACCTTCTCGACCACGGGCGTGACAACTCATCGGAATCTACAGGTCGGGAGCATGTCGTCGTGATTCCGCCTGTGCATATCGATCATACTGCGGATATTCGCTCATCTGTAATTGGCCCCTACGTCAGTATCGGCGCCCACTGTGTGATCGAGCGTTCCTCCATCCGGGATTCCATCGTCGACACCCATGCCCAAATCACCAACACGATGCTCTACCAATCCCTCATCGGCCATGCTTCTACGGTCACTGGGTGCGAGCGTACCCTCAACGTCGGAGATTCCTCGGAGGTTGGCTTCGCCTGAATCGAGCGACCGCCAGGAAATATCTGCCTCGAGGTCCATCGAAGCAACGCGTTTCGTCTCGCTCCACCGGATACAACGCTCAATACGCGTCTTAACACACGCTTGAGCGTTCTTGTAATGAGGACGAAAGTACCGCAGCGATGAGGTCAACTGCAACTGGTCATATCCGCCGGCTTAATCAACGATTTCCATGGAAGACTCATGGCGTTTCGTACTGTTGAATGCCATTCAGAATACACCTATGCTGAACAACCTGTTGCCGTCTATTGGGATGGCGAGCGATTGCCGATCGTCGCCATCGAAGCCCGCTGGCGGACACCAGAAGCAAGGAACTTTAAGGTTCGTGTCGAAGATGGCCGAATTTTCAAACTATCTTACTGGGAAAGCCTCGACGAATGGCAAATCCACGAATCTTGATCCTGACAATCCCTAAGAGGTTAGGTCATAAAATTCCGCAGTACCTCCCCAAAATTTTCAAACCTCTCGCAGATTTGGACAAAATATCTCTTTTCGACCTACAATTTTTATTAAGTACTTCTTTTTCTCTATCTCACATCATAAAAAGGAGTTAAATACCATGCGTGATTTTGTCTCCCATCGTGTCAACAGTGTGCCGCCCTCTGGCATCCGACGATTCTTCGATATCGCCGCCACGATGGACGATGTCATCTCACTCGGAATCGGCGAACCCGATTTTGTCACGCCGAAACCCATCCTCGACGCCGGGATTCTTTCCTTACAAGAAGGCGAGACCCACTACACTTCGAACTCCGGTGTCTTGGAGCTGCGCCAGGCACTTTCAACCCATATTGAGAAGATGTATGGTGTCTCCTATGATCCCGAGACTGAACTGCTTATAACCGTCGGTGTGTCTGAAGCGCTTTACCTAGCGCTCACAGCCATCCTTGACCCAGGTGATGAAGTCATCGTTCCCACCCCTTGCTTTGTGTCTTATGCTCCTGAGGTCCTATTCGCAGGTGGAACTCCTGTGACACTCAAGACTCGTGTGGAGGATGATTTCCAGGTGAAAGCGGAGGATCTCGAACCACTCATCACATCCAAGACAAAAGCACTGCTCATCGGTTACCCAAACAACCCCACCGGTGCTGTCATGAGCCGTGAGCTTCTGCTCAAAATAGCGGAGGTTGTCGAGAAACACGACCTCCTGGTGATCTCCGATGAGATCTACGATCGGTTGGTCTACGGAGATCATAAACATGTTTGTTTTGCTTCCCTGCCAAACATGTGCGAGCGAACCATCACGCTCAGCGGGTTCTCGAAAGATTACGCCATGACAGGCTGGCGAATCGGATATGCCGCCGCACCAGACACAATCTTGGGGGCGATGCGCAAGATTCACCAATACACGATCATGTCCGCACCCACAACTGCACAAGCGGCAGCCTTGGAAGCTTTGATCAGCGGCGAGGAGCATGTTCAAAAAATGGTGGCGGAATATGATCGCCGGCGACGTTTGATCGTCTCCGGTATGAACGAGTTGGGCTTGCCAACGTTTGAACCGCGTGGTGCTTTCTACGCATTCCCAGCCATCGACGCCACAGGCATGGATGATGAGGAATTCGCGGAGTCCCTGCTGATGGAAGAACGCGTCGCCGTCATCCCTGGCAATGCGTTTGGCGCGGGTGTCAATCACGTTCGCTGCTGCTATGCCACTTCCTACGAGAAGATCGAACAGGCCTTGGAGCGCATTCAATCCTTTATGAAACGCCATGGGTGATTGATCCTTCTCCATGCGGCGACCGTAAAAAAAGGGGTTAGCGATCTGGATCATAGCAGCAAATTCGCCGTTCGCAGGTCATTAATCTCTGTGGTTTAATAAACGGTAGGTTGCAGTTGCGATGACGAAGTTTGAACCTGTAATTGGATTCGAAGTCCACGCTGAACTCATGACGCAGTCGAAGATGTTTTGTGGCTGCCCAGTTGTGGATTCCACAAGCGCTGATCCCAACACAGCCGTTTGCGAGATATGCACAGGCATGCCAGGTACGCTCCCTGTTATCAACGCCCGAGCGGTTCAACTCGCCATACGCGTTGCACTAGCTCTCCATTGCGAAGTTTCGGAGACCAGCATCTTCGCCCGGAAGAATTACTTCTACCCCGATCTACCAAAGGGATATCAGATCTCGCAGTACGAACTCCCGCTTGCAACGAACGGATGGATCGATATCAACACCCCTGATGGTGAGAAGCGCATCTGCATTCGTCGGGTCCATCTCGAAGAGGATACAGGGAAACTCTTCCATCGCGAGGAATATTCCTTGATCGACTACAATAGATCTGGCGTGCCGCTGCTTGAGATCGTCAGCGAACCCGATATGCATTCTGTTGAAGAAGCCAAGGCGTATGTGACGAGTCTTCGCTCACTTCTACGCTATCTCGAAGTCAATAGCGGCGACATGGAAAAGGGCGTCATACGTTTCGAAGCCAATATCTCCGTTCGCCCTGAAGGCAGCAAAACATTTGGCACCCGGACAGAGGTCAAAAACCTGAACTCCTTCAGGGCCATGGCTCACGCTGTTTCCTATGAAGTCGAACGTCAGAGCGATATCTTACGTCAGGGCGGTCAGATTGTGCAGGAAACCTTGGGATGGGATGAAGTGCGCAACAAGACCATCTCCCAGCGAGGCAAAGAGGAAGCGCATGACTACCGCTACTTTCCCGAGCCTGACCTTCCGCCATTACATGTTGAACGTACATGGATCGACCAAATTCGGGCCGATTTACCGGAGCTGCCGTATTCCAAGCGAAAGCGCTTCATGCAAGCGTACGGTCTCACACCATACACGACGGATCTCCTGACCGATGAGCGACCCATAGCAGACTTCTTTGAACATACGATGAAACATGTTCCGGAAGTGCCTGCAGTGAAAATTGCCAACTGGCTTACAGGGGAGTTTTTCAGCCTGCTCAATCAAAGCGAAACGGGGATTCAAGATTGCAGCGTATCGCCTCAATCCTTTGCGATGTTGGTATCCATGGTTGAGCGTGGCGATATCACCGTCGCCAGTGGAAAGCTTGTTCTTGGAGAGATGTTCGCAAGCGGGGGTTCGCCGGCTGAGATCGTAAAAGCAAGCGGTTTCGCCCAGCTAGATGACATCCAAACCATCGATCATCTCGTGGAAGAAGTGTTGCAGGCCAATCCGCAGCAGCTCGAGCAGTATCTTTCGGGCAAGACGGCGCTTTCTCAGTGGTTTATCGGGCAGATTATGCGATCAACCGGAGGTAGAGCCGATCCTGCCCAGGTCCGTGAAAGCCTCCAGAAAATATTGCTTTCTATTGAGGATAGTCGCCAGACGAAACCATGAAACCTGTCACTTGACCCATGATCCTTCCGGTTTTATGTTCCAGGTGATGTTGAGTACAAGAACTTTAATGGTTGGCCCCATCTTGGCAATTGCTGACATGTTGACAAGTCACGTGTCAATGCAAATTGAAAAGTCCTGTCGCTCGGGCGCTTGACCCAGGTCCCCGTGCATAATTCTGCCCCTTCAAGGGGAATAAATCACGAAGCGAGGAAGAACTGTGAATGCATTTGAAATGGCTCAGGCTCAATTCGATAAAGTAGCCGAACTCATCAATCTTGACAACGATGTTTCATCGATGTTGCGCTGGCCAGTACGCGAATTTCGTTTTCAGATTCCAGTGCGCATGGATGATGGCAGCATCAAGGTATTTTTCGGCTATCGCGTGCAACACAGCGATGCCCGAGGACCATCTAAAGGTGGGATCCGCTTTCATCCAAGCGAGACTCTGGACACGATCCGTGCATTAGCCATGTGGATGACATGGAAATGCGCCGTTGCTGATATCCCCCTCGGCGGTGGCAAGGGCGGTGTCGCTATTGATCCCGCAACATTGACCACAAGCGAGAAGGAACGCCTTTGCCGCGGTTGGGTGGATGCGATATGGAAGAACATCGGACCAAGGCAAGATGTCCCTGCTCCAGATGTCGGCACCACACCTCAAATGATGGGTTGGATGATGGATGAGTACTCCAAGCTATCTGGGGCCTACACACCCGGCGTGATCACGGGCAAGCCCATCGGCGGCGGTGGATCAGCCGGCCGAACAGAGGCTACGGGGTTCGGTGCGATCTACACCCTGCGCGAGTCGCTGAAGCATCTCAACATCGATCCCACAAAAGCTACGGCATCTATCCAAGGTTTCGGAAATGTCGCCCAATATGCTGCGATCGGCTTCAACGAGCTGCTCGGCGGAACGGTGGTGGCGGTTTCTTGCTGGGATCGTGATGATAAGACCGCATATACCTTCTACAAGAAGGATGGTATTGATCCAAAGTTCCTGCAGTCCATCACCGATATCTACGGTTCCATCAAGAAAGATGAAGCCAAGCAAGCTGGCTATGAGATTGAACCGGGAGAAGCCTGGCTAAGCAAAGATGTTGAAATTCTTATCCCTGCTGCACTCGAAGGCCAGATCACAGCAGAAACCGTCAGTGAGATTAAAGACACTGTGAAGGTTGTGGCTGAAGGCGCCAATGGCCCCACGACCCCAGAAGCTGACAGGGTTCTCGAGGAACGAAACATCTTCGTCATTCCGGATTTCCTCTGCAATGCGGGTGGCGTGACCGTTTCGTACCTTGAGGGCGTGCAGAACGATATGAATTACTATTGGAGCCGCGAGGAGGTGATCTCTCGACTCGATGAGAAAATGACCAACGCTTTCAACGCCGTGCTCGCCATGGCCCAGAAGCATGATGTTCCCATGCGTGATGCGGCCTACATGGTAGCTATCGATAGCGTCGTGCGGGCAATGCAATTTCGCGGTTGGCTCTAAAGACCGTTCTTAGCACCTAAAGACACCTAAAAGAAAGCAGGTGGTTTCTTATCCTAAAACCACCTGCTTTTGTTTAATCATGGATATCAGTGTATTCGCCTTACTACACCATATACACATAATAAGAATAAATATTGTTATAGTAGTAGTATTAGGGCCTGTGGAAATGTGGAGATCTTCCGTGATATACGATGATCCCCCTAATACTAAGGGATACCAAGTGAGGCTGCCTACCTATGCCGATATTGAGTGTGCAACAATTCAACAGGTAGTCTGTGGAGGGGAAGTGGATAAATTCTCCTTTTGAGATGAGCAGGGGTGCAACGATCCTTTCTATAGGGGTGTTGAGGATGAGTACTTCCATATGTGGGGATATTCATTGGAATTATGCATTTGGAAGATGTGAATTTTCCCCAGAAAACATGAGTTTTCCACAGATTTTGGCAGGTTATCCACAGGCAAATATCACTCTCCTTCCCTTTAGATAGACTACAATAGCACCATGGATGAAAAGACATCACCCAAACAAGATGAGTTCATTGGAAGATGGCAGGATGAGTTTCGCCGAATTTGGGGCGAACTGCCGGCTAACAAGCGAGAAGAACTGACGCGAGCACTCGACAAGTTGCCTGGGGATCCCAAGGGGTGGAGGAGGTTGATCCATCATGCTGTTGAGCATATCCGCCTAGCGGTAGGTGGAAAGCGCCATGTTGCGATTGTTGGCCCTGTCAACGTGGGTAAGTCGACCCTCTACAATACAATGATCCGATCGGCAGACGATCGTGCAAAAGTAAGCGCGGTGCCAGGGACAACCCGTCAAACGCAGAGAGCGGACGCTGGGCTATTCACTGTCATCGACACGCCAGGTGCGGATGCTGCAGGAGCTGTCGGATTGGAGGAGAAGGAAAGCGCACTTGAGGCAGCGGGCACGGCCGATTTTCTATTAGTCATCTTTGATGCAGTGCATGGCATTCGCAAACCGGAACAAGTCTTGTTTTCAGAACTGCGGGCGCTTGATAAGCCATTTGTCGTGGCTTTGAACAAGATCGATCTTGTTTCGAAGGAGCGATCTGCTGTGTTGGGTAAGGCCGCCGCCGCACTGTATTTGGAGAGCGACCAGTTGATCCCATTGAGCGCAAGGAAGGGGCAAGGGATCGATCGTTTGTTGTTAGCAGTAGCCAAAAGCGAGCCGGAGATTGTGGCCGCGTTGGGAGCGGCGTTGCCTCGATACCGCTGGGATCTGGCGCAATCCATCATCGGGAGATCGGCCTCCTCGGCGGCTGCGATCGCCATCACGCCTCTTCCGTTCCTGGATTTCTTCCCACTTACAGGTCTCCAGGTCACGATGGTGATGACGATCGCTCGTATATTCAAGTATCGCATCACACTCGCGCGGGCGCGTGAGTTTATCGCCACCCTCGGCATCGCTTTTCTTGGACGTACATTGTTCTATGAGCTGAGTAAATTCGGCGGACCGCCTGGATGGATGCTGGCGGCAGCTGTAGCAGCGGGGACGACGGTCGCACTGGGTTATGCCTCTATTGTATGGTTTGAACGTGGGGAAAACCTACCCCGTATGACGTTAGATCGCATCTCACGAACGGTTGTTCAAACCGTGCTTGATCACATTCGTGGCATTGGGCAACGAAGGCCAGATCGATCCTCTTTGCGGGAAAAAGTGCGGGAGGCGCTTCAGTCCTTACCTGACTTTCGGATCGGTGAGGAAGATCCAAGGGAATGATGCTTCGCAGATTGTGATGTGAAGTATGGCCCGTTTATTAATAGAACACTGCCGCATGCTTTTATCAGCTTTGCGGCAGTGCGTATTTCCCACTATTCAATCCTTGGAGAAATTGAGGACACGTCTCAATTAGCGTACCTTGTCACATTTGTAAGAGGGCAACCGCTTATTCGCAGACGGCTGTCTTCCAGGCTTGCACACTGGTGATGTCTTTGCAGTCTTTCCCTTTTCCTATCTTCTCCCAATGGATAAAGTTGTCTTCGAAGGTTACATTGAAGCAGCCATCGTTGTTACCAGGTGAATAGTATTTGCTGTACCATTTACCGGATTGGATGACTACGGTTTCAATATTTCCAGACCCCCAGAAACTTCCGGTGTTTACTCCCGGTAGGGATGAACAATCGTCGTGCTGATCGCATTGAGCGCCGCCGTCTCCTTGTGGGCCAAGTGCTTCTTCTCTATCCTCGCCAGCACGTCTACCGTCGCCCTTTCCTTTGCCCGAGCTATTGCCTGGATCGCAGCCTTCTGCATAATTACCTATGCCGCGGTTACAGCTTGGGTCGAGGGCTAGGACAACGCAGTTATCCGGCTCATCGGTGGGTTCTAGATCGTCTTCTGTGGTTATCACTTGACATTTCTCTGGTTCAAGGGCGTTGACCATGCGGCAGTAGATATCGCCTGTATGTTCGGCAAGTGGAATGAGAATTAGGATGGATAGCAACAGAACGGGTGGGATGAGTGGCATGTATTCTGCTAGCGCTTGCCCCCTCTCACTTCGTCGTATCTTCATGGTGTCCTCGATTCTCTGGTGATCGACCCTTATGATCGACAACCAGCATCTATTGCTCATTGCATCTTAGCACGCAGCGAAGAGTGCCCAACTTACGGCTCACTAACAATTTGTTTCTGACAGAAATACCAATGATTGGTATGACGAGGAGTCATGTTGTGCGTTCACCTGGGTAACGCAAGAATTTGATAAACATCGTAGAAAGTTATGGGTTTGGTAGGATTGATCACTCCTGCCAAAGGACATTGGATAGGTAAATGGATGCAAAGCGCGATCAGAGGAATGGATTAGGGATTCGTCTCACGGGTGAGGATGTCAACGAGGTTGGAGGGGGTGTTGATGATCAGGTGGGCGCCGGCGCTTTCAAGCTCGGGGCGCTCGCCAAATCCGCAAAGTACGCCGACTGTCTGGGCGCCGGCGGCGATGCCGGCACAGATATCGACGGTGGTATCTCCCACCATCAGGCATGCATCGGGAGGCACACTGATTTGAGTTGCAGCCCAGAGAACAGGGGCGGGGTGAGGTTTAGTACGGCGGCAAGTCCGGGCGGTTGCTACGCATGCGAAGTGCGCACCGATGCCCGTTGTGTGGAGGATATCGAAGGTGCTGCGCTGTTCGCGAGATGTGACCAGACCAAGTGGGAAACGCGCGGCAAGGGAGCGCAACGTCTCTTGTACGCGGGGGATAAGTTGGATGTGGTTGGGTGGTTTTTCCCCGCGTAGTTTATGGAGAGCGGCGAACGCCGGTCTGAAGAGCTCGTCGAGCGATAGCCGATCGAAGAGATTCATGAGCGCGTTGGTGGGAGTCTCAGCGGACATCACAAGGCGACGAGCGAGGGATTTGGCATTCGATTTTCTGTTCAACATTCGGATGAGACGGGCGATGCGCTCGACGTAGGCGTCGTCGGTGTTCGCCAGGGTTCCATCAAGGTCGAATAGGACAGCCCTCACACGATCTGGATCAAACCCGGTGTTCATTGGGTTTTGGCTGGGAAGGGCAACGCTTGGCGAAGAAGTTTAACCGTTTCCGCATTGGGGGCCAGGACCCAGCGAGTCTGATTGGATTGCCGTTCGAAAGAGACGAAAACAGCATCCCCACTCCAGGTGGCTTCATATGTGGTAGAGGTTTCGCGCTTATTAAAACGAGCATCCCCATAGTCATAAAACGCAGCGCTGAACTCAAGTACATCTCGCATCGTGTCCCATTGTGTGACCAGAACCAATGCTCCGAGATTGGCTTCGTCATGATCGAAGGCCAGGTAGTAATCCCCTGCCCATCCCTCTGCTGCCTCGACAGCGTCAGCTTTGGGGATGTACTCGTTGAGTGTCAGTTGCGTGAACCACTCGCCTAACACGTCAGGCTCCAGTGGGCGCCAGGGAGCGCTCAATGCCAGATCAGGATCGGGCAGGATAAGAGAAATGGGCGTGTCGCCCGGATATCGTTCGGGGTGTAGGATTTGCTCCGTGGAAAGAGGCGGATTCTCGTAGGCCGCGTCGACGGCCGCCCAACCACCTTCCTGATAAAGCGAGCGGACGAAGG
>CAYLOP010000073.1:0-14677 GCA_964385305.1 uncultured Anaerolineaceae bacterium
TGGCGCGCCTGATGGCGCGTTCCATTTTGTCTTCGTAAATCGTAAGATCAATCATAATTGGGGCATACTCCTGCATATGTGGAGATTATCTCGCCTTTTTTTTAAAAAATTAGGGACCAGCTCTTTTGAGGGTCTTCCTTCGAGAGTATATATGAGCTGATCCCTTTCAAATGGTTATGAGTTGATTTACTCCATCGCGCCAAGAATGAGCGCCAGCAACGCCATGCGTACGACAACGCCGTTGAAGGCCTCTTCCCAGTAGCGGGCGTGTCGTGTGTCATCGACTTCTTCTAAAAGTTCATCCATCCGCGGCAGGGAGTGGAGTACGATCGAATCCTGCTTGCCCTTCTTTAAAAGGGCTTTAGTGACCTGATAATTCGATGGTGTCAGCCCAATATCGCCTGTGCGCTCGTCGCGGCTCTTGGTGTAATCCGGCTGCACCACGGGCTCCATGTAGATCACGTCGGCATCGCCGATCGCATCCTTGATGTGATCTACCTCGCGATAATTTAGATTCAGATCGTCCAATTCGGCTTTGAACTCATCGGTCAGCGACATCTCAGGCGGCGAGATGTAGGTGGCATTGATGTCGAACTGCGCCATGGCGTAGCTCATGGAGTGCATGGTGCGCATACGCATGTCGCCCATCAACAGGAAGTGCAGGCCATCCAGGGTACCCTTTTCCTTCAAGATGGTATACATGTCGGTCAGCACCTGCGTGGGGTGCTCACCCCAACCGTCGCCGCCGTTGATGATCGGCACGCTCGCCCACCGTGCTGCTTCGGCCGGTGCGCCTTGCTGGAAGTGGCGCATGACGATCACGTCGCCGTAGAACTCGAGCATGTGAACGGTGTCTTTGATGGACTCCTGATAGAAGTCACCCGCGCGGGTCATCTTGGCGTCGGAGAAGCCAGTGACATGGCCACCGAGGCGGTGCATGGCGGCTTCGTGCGCCAGACGGGTGCGCGTGCTGGGTTGATAGAACGCAGTTACCAAGGTTTTCCTAGCCAGCAGGTCGGAATTCTGCCGATTCCTTGCGATGGGAGCGAGCTTATCGGCGATCTCAAATACGCGGAAATACTCGGATCGTTCAAATCCTTTTAGGGAAAGTATGTCGCGCCCCAGGAAACTTCTCATTGTCGTGCCTCCTTAATCGAATATTTTATCTATTCATCTCGGCCCGGTGAGATTTGGATTGGTATTGAAAGATAGGCCTAATTTCAATAGCCCCTGGTCGGGGATGATCTTTTTTTAGGCACCAATATACGCTTTACGGACCCCCTCGTCGTTTTCGAGCTTACTACTTGAGCCCTCTAGAACTATGTTGCCAATCTCCAGTACATAGCCTTAATCTGCCAGCTCGAGCGCGGATTTGGCATTTTGTTCGACAAGTAGGACGGTAAGCCCTTCATCATAATTGTAGCAATTGTCTTATACAGATCGGTGACGAGATTCGGCGCAAATCCGAGTGATGGTTCGTCCATCAGCAAAAGGGTGGGTTTGGACATAAGTGCGCGCCCTACTGCCAGCATCTGCTGTTCCCCACCGGACAAGGTGAGGGTTTTTTGATTGCGTCTTTCCTTGAGCCGCGGGAACAAGTTGTAGACTCTTTCAAAAGAATCCTCGATCTCATACTTATCGGTCCGTTTATAGGCGCCCATGAGGGGGAAGCAAAATAATGCTTGCAATATTCTCGGATAATCGCAGGAAAAAGCTCAAATTTCTACTATCGTATCTCGGAAAATCCAGATAATCCTCGCGCTAAGTCTTTGCGAGATTCAACTGGAATATGTCTTACAAATCAAGGAGAATTGTCATACAACTCGCCATTGATTTTGAATAAAGCAGGGATTGTATATTGGGCATGATATTTATTACCTGGTAATACGTAAAACAATAAGGCATAATGCCTGAGTTTGCTGGCTTAGGATGACCTGAAAGCGTCAGCCATAGCTGTAGCACGATTTGGGTTCCGTGCCCATTCGTTCCTTAGCATGGTTCAGGGCGTTCTTTCTGTGGGCATGGATTGGAGAGGAGATTCATGAGGTTGCCGATCGAAAAGCTTAGCGAAGAAGGCGTCTTAGGCCTGGCTCGATCGCAGCGACCGACATGCGATGTATGACTGCCTCCATTAATGCGATTCCTTCACCATGTGCCCTTTACCTCGATAGAAGACTCGGGTATGGGGAGGGGGTCGAAGAGGTAATCGCACAGGTTCAGCGCTGTATCCCATCTGGGCTCGAATCGGATATGGAATTACGCGTTCTCAAGTATGATAAGCCAAGTTATACCGGTTATACGTATGCGGTAAATAAAATCTTTCCATCGTGGTTGATGGCAATGGATCATCCCTATGTGCGTACTGCTTTGAACGCTTCTCGTATGGCTTATGGTCATGAAGCGCCAACGGACACTTGGCCGGCCAGCACGAAAGGGACATACTGGATGGGCGTTGCAGGCATCCCATCCATTGGTTTTGGGCCTGGCGAGTTAAGGTATGCACATAGCTTGGATGAGCACGTCAGACTGCGCGATGTTGCGCAGGCAACTGCGTTTTATACGCTCCTTCCCGCATTCCTCCAGGGATAGACCAAGCTGTTCTCACATGACAAAATCCAAACGACCGCAAACTCTTATCCGCCACAACGCGCCGGATTTTTGGCATTTGTTTCTAAGGAGAAGACAGTATTGAAAGGGATTGCTAAAGGGTAGAGGGTAGGGGCGTTCATGTTAGGTCATGAACGACCAAAGCAAGTTTGATTACAAGCCTCAGATTGATGCATTAAACATCGCGCTCGGTCTCATTTTCTAAGGAGGATTGACCATTAACAAGCGCGACTTCCTCAACTCCGAATATGACCTCTTCTTTGCCAGCAAGCTTATCGTGGATCTTGGAGACGATTAAATCTAAGTGGCTGTTATGGGCAACATAGTCAAGGTCATCGGCAGGAACGGTAAGGCTGGGGCAAAGTGTGAAATGTTGGATCCATGACTCGTACAAATCGTTGAGGCGAGATAGATAATCCGGTTCGATTTGCTGCTCATAATCGCGCCCGCGTTGCGCGATACGATGTTGGAGTGTTTCTACAGAAGCTCGCAAATAAACCACAAGATCAGGTGGGGGAAGAAATTGTGTGAGCACCTGATAAAGGTCGCGATAGGTCAGGTAGTCACGATCAGACATATGTCCCTGAAGGTGTAGGTTATGTGCGAAGATTTCTGCGTCCTCATATACGCTGCGGTCTTGGATGGCAGAGGTGGGGTGGTCGAGTAATTTGCGATGGGAACGTAGTCTGCGTGAGAGGAAGAAGATCTGGGAATGGAAAGACCAGGCGCGCATGTCACCATAAAAATCGGCGAGGTAAGGGTTTTCTCCCACGGGCTCATAGAATGGCTCCCATCCCAATCGATCGGAGAGCATCTCCACAAGTGTCGATTTTCCTACCCCAATGTTGCCTGCGACGGCGACAAATTTTTTCATCATACCTCCCGTGCCCGGGTTATCAAGCACCTTGTTGCGTCGCCCATTTGTCAATAATTTCTTCGATGTGGTCGATGTAACTCTCGAGTTCTTGGCTCCTCTTGTCTGCAGAATTCTCCGTGAGCTCTAAACATGCCAAGGCGGATTCCCACACAGGGATGTGTGGCGCGGCTATTCCCGATAGATTAAGTGCGTGGATGGCTTGTTCCCATGAGGTGAGCAAGGTCCATGCGATGGCTTCGGCGTGTCCAGCCTCGACGAACATGTGGAAACCGCTTTGGTAGTAGTTCCGCCGACAAGGCGCAAGCTCCGGCGCTTCCGAGATTTGCGATGCTGCATCGAATGCCCTCGCCCATGCGGAGAGCATATCCGGAACATCCCATTGGCTCATAAGGTCTGCGCCGATAAGGTGGATAAAACCGTCATAGACCGCAGGATGACCTATCTCTTCGGAGGCGTGTCGGAGTGCGTGTGTGAGGCGTCGACCTGCCACAGGGAAATGGCAAAGGCTGACGGCGGCGTTAGCGGCTTCTAAAACGGTGCGAGTATATATCTTTAACCACCGTCCTGCCAAAGGCAGCAATCCTCTTGCCTGTCGAGCGCGCGATAGAAAGGCTTTCGCTCGTGCGAGGGTGTGATCGGATCGGTAGAACTGACCTCGCGCGCCGGCCTGCGCCCATTCGAAGAAATGTTTGGGGTCAAATAAGAAAACAGGCTCACAAATCGCTGGGCCGAGCCATGGATGAACTCGGAGATCGCGCGGGGATGCATAGCGATCCTTCGCATGATGAGCGATATCGAGATGAACCTGGTGTGATAGGGGCACCATTTCGCGGGTCACACCAGGTTTTCCGTTATGAATCAGGACCAGATCGATGTCTGCAGTGCCCCCAAGTAGTGGGGTTCCTTTGGCGACTGAGCCGATGACATAGCCTGAGATCACGTTCCCATGTGAAGCACGTTGCTCGGTTTCTCGGAGGGCCAATTCAAGCAGCTTCTCGCGCGTGATTCTCACGCCTTTGAATCTCCTTCGAAGGGAAGTTCTGGCTGGAAGGGTGGGATACCAAGTGCAGACTTGATGCGGCTGGTTACGTGTGATAGATGGGTGGAATAAGCCACAAAGTCAAGCGGGGTGGTGTCAATGGTAAGAATGGGTATCGATTTGAAGCCGGAGAAGAATTTCTCATATGCTTGGTTGAGCGATTCGATGTAAGCGCGTTCCATCTGGCGTTCGTAGGTGCGATCGCGCGTCGCTATTCTCTGCATTGCCACGTCAGTCGTCGCTTTCAAATAAACGATAAGATCCGGTGGGACGATGGCCTCGGAAAGCGCCTCGTGGACGAGCGTATACGTATCTAGCTCATCCCCTTCGAGATTGAGATGCGCGAATAGGGAATCTTTTTCGAAAGTGTAATCGGCAATGAGATTGCCTTTTGCCAGCGCGTTGGGTACGGCTACGCGCTGCTGACGATAGCGGCTCAATAGGAAGAAGATCTGAGTCTGAAAGGCGTAACGTTTTCGATCAGCATAAAAATCTGAAAGGAAGGGATTTTCCTCAAATACTTCCAGTAATAATCCGGACTCAAAGACAGGCTGAAGCAGTCGGGCCAACGAAGTTTTCCCAACGCCAATTACACCCTCTATCGCAAGATACATCGTGATTCCTAATCTAAGTGAGAAGTTAAGTTCGCAGGTACCAAGAATACTCGCTATGGAGCGATGGCGCAACTCTGAGGTCTTAAATTTTCAAACTTCTAACCTTGGAGGGTGCGCTCGATGAGTTCTCGCATGGGTCGCAGCTGGCGAACAGGGAAACTACTCACTTTTCCCCGAATTCGATGCCGGGTAGGTTTCTGTTCCACGGACGAGGAAGGTCTGGATTCGCGTTGGACTGCCGCCAGGGTAGACCACCCTGTAAGTATGATCTCCCGCCCGTAGATCCAGATATTCATCCAATCGCGAACGGGGATGATCCATGAGTGTACGGCCTTGTCGTCCAAGATTTGAATACGACCTATGGGCAAGTGCGCAGAATGGAGATAGTAGATAATGGTAAATTCAGCGAGGATAGGAACTTGCTGGTTTGCAGATACGGTACAAGGGTAGACACGCGAGTGTTGGTCTCCAAGTCGCCCATAGAATGTGAGCTCAAGCGTGTGATCACCTTCGTTCTTAACCGACAAGCGTTCAAACCTAGGTTTGCTCATGATGTCTTGCCATGGCTTGGGCGGGGGGATCGCGATGATATGCGTGGGCTCTTCAGCCGCATCCGATCGTCGAAGACTTGCGATCGTGCGGGTTTCTTGACCCAGGAGAAACATGAAAACGAGGAGATCTTGCCCACTCATGCGAGGCTCGACCAGCATCTCGTCATGAATAGAAACCTCCGTGTCAAGGAGTTGGGATGGCTCGGACTGAATGGTATGAACATGGCGGCTGGCACTCACGAGTGTGGTAAGGATCTTTACAAGACGGCCTCCCAGGAGGAGGGTTCGGCGATCTGGGGATGTGAATGGCGTAGCTTGGATTAGATCGAAAGGCACATCTTGCGCTTCCAGCCAGCGTTGAAGGGCAAGTGTGGCCGCGACTTCAGCTACATGGTTCCGTATCCTTCTTGGGGAGGGGCGATAGGTTCGCGAGCGGGGGTGTTGAAGGGACCGGCAGGTTAAGGTCACACCCGCTTGGGTTAGGCTATCGTCGTACGGAAGACGCACGAAATCGGCGCCGGTGAGACTCATCAGGGTTTATCAGGTTCTGTAGGATTTCATAGTTATTGAGAATGGGCCAGGCGAAAATGGTTCTCATCTGCAAAGTTGATGAGACCGGAGAATTAATATATTGATACTGCCCTACATAAAGATCAAAGATAGCGAGATCCTCCTATATCACGCGGCTTTTGTCATCGCCTGATGTAAATCGGCAACCCCTTCTACTTCGAATTTATATTAGGTTTTGTTATTTCTAAATATATCAGGTAATTGGCTACACATTTCAATGTTTCTGCACGCGCCAATGACCTCAAATCGATTTCACGTCTTTAGCTCTTTCAATTGATTCGAGAACATCTCCCGGAGACCGTACCCCGATAACACGTCAACCTACCGATTCAAGAGAAACCTAGCAATCGACCAACTTGATATATCAAGAGTGTAATGACGCTGGCTGTTATCAGGGGTAAGTACAAACTCATTAGTGTCCACTTTAGACTACGGGTTTCCTTCCATGAAGCCCAAACAGTCACCAAACAGGGAAGATAGAACATGAAAAAAGTTATAAAAGAGAAGGCCACAAGTGGCGTCCAGGTCCGTTGTAAATAGCCAAGAATGGCCCCTGATTCTACTAATGTAGTTTGCAGGCCGTAGGTCATTGCCAATGAAGAGACAACAATTTCTTTGGCGGGCAAGGAAAAAAGAAGAGCAGCGATCATCTCACCTGTCAGACCGAAGGGATGTCCTATTTTTGCCAACGCGTGTACCAAGTGTCCAACTATTGTTTGCTCGAAAGGAACACCAGCAGGTAGATTCCCGAGTACCCAGATGATGAGAGTGGCAGGTGCAGCAATCATAATAGCTCGACCCATTGTATGTCCTGCTTGGTGAACCAGAGCGCGCCAAATGACCTGGCCCCATTTTGGTCGCCGATACGGAGGCAGCTCCATCACAAATCCACTTGGTTCTCGACGAAAAAATAGGCAGTTAAGGATTTTTGTACCTATAAGCATCGCCCCCACACTGAGGCCTAAAAAGATCAAAGTTACTTGCAGAGCATGGTCACCAAAGAAAAGGATGATCAGCGCCAACCCAGCTCCGAATCGTCCATTGCATAGAATTAGCGGACTAGTGACAATGGCTACAATCCGATCTTTCTCGTTTTCAATGATACGGCTAGTAAGAACACCAGTAACGTTACAACCGAAACTCATCAAGGCTACTAGCGTGTGTTTACCTTGAGATCCCACTACCGCCATCAAACGGTCCAGATTGAAAGCTATGCGGGGGATAAAGCCGATATCTTCCAATAGGCTGAAAGCCGAAAAGAAAATGATCATAGGAGGGAGCATAACTGCAACAACTGTACCTGTGCCAATAATGAGACCATCTACAATGGGGCCAATAATCCACCAGGGGGAATGAAAGCCAATCAGTATGTCCCGTGTTCTCTCAGCAAGCCAACTGAAGGCTACACCAAGTAAATCTGAAGGTATATTTGCCCCCTGGATGGTGATCCATAAAACTATGACCACGATGGCCAACATAATCGGCCAGGACCAAATACGGTGTGTCATGATCCGATCTATTCGTTCAGTAACGCTCTCCTCACCTTTCCTCATAAGGCGTACAGTACTGTGGACGATATCATGAGCGAATTCGAAACGGCGACGAACGATCTCCACTCGGGCATCAGGTTGTGTCGCCTCGCGCAAACGGATTGCCCTTCGTAACACTCCCTGAAGAGACTCGGCGGATATCTTTGGGGCATTCTGTTTGAGGAAGCAATCTGACAAATCGCCATCCTTGAAAGCCTGAGCAATCTCTGGGTCGTCTTCAAGAAGTTTGAGGGCAATCCAATGCCTCCGTCCATTTACACCTAGCCTTGCCAGATCTTCCGCTAAGCTCTGTGCATTGCCTTCGATTGTCAAGCCATAATCTACCGAAGTTGGGTGGGTATGCTGAAATCCCTCAGCTACGGCTATGATCGAGTCTGCCAGTTTATGAAGGCCCTTCCCTTCCGTGGCAACTGTGGGTATCACAGGTACACCAAGTGAATTCTCAAGTTGAACAACATCGATTTCTAAACCATGACGTGCAACTTCATCCATGAGGTTCAGAGCTACTACTACCTTAGCGGTTATCTCCATCACCTGGAATGTTAAATTCAAGTTTCGTTCAAGGTTTGTCGCATCAACAACATTTAGTACTACATCAGGCTCATTAGATACGATGAAGTCTCTTGCAACAATCTCCTCAGGAGATTGAGCTGCCAAGCTGTATGTGCCGGGGAGATCTACGATATGAATTTCCCGTTCTCCATGGAAGAAAACGCCTTCTGCGCGTTCGATGGTCTTTCCGGGCCAATTACCAACGTGTTGCCGGCCTCCAGTGAGGGCATTGAAGATTACGCTCTTGCCTACATTAGGGTTGCCAGCCATCGCAACAACGATGCGTTTTTTATCCATCAGGCAACTCCGCTACTAATATAGTTCCTGCGTCCTCCCTGCGAAGAGCGACAGATGCACCCTTTATGCGGTATTCCACTGGGTCATCCAGTGGGGCTTTCCTGATTACAATGACGATGGCGCCTGGAACAAATCCCATGTCTAACATACGTCGCTGGTGCTTTCCGACCCCCTTGACTTCAACTACCTGAGCTTTACTGCCGACAGGTAACTCGCCCAATGGGATATGTAGTACGGGGGCTGGAACTACGTGTATATGTCGAGCAGCCGAAGGCACTAATAAAATAACATCCCCATTCAGCCTTAACCTGAGATGGCCTTGATCCCGCTCCAGGACCTCGATGGTTAAGCTTGGCTTCAGACCCATAAGGATTAATTGAGCGAATAGCTCCGTCGGCTTATCATCGAGCGAAACGATTTGAAGCCTCTTGCCCACTAACTCTTCATCGTCGAGCGTGATACTAGCTGGGTATGGAATGGGTCGTCCAGGGGATGGAATGATATGTCCGTGAGGATCCCAAGCTGGGTATCCCAATTTCGTATCTAGTCTCTCCAGCTCCTCTGATGTCGTCTCGTGCTCACGGTGATCTGCCTCTGTATGAACAGCTTCCAACTCTAGGCCTTCATGGTCCACGAGATAACGCTCCCAGAGACGATGGGCTCGGATTAATTCACGGGCTCGTACTATACCCTTCTCCGTCAAGTGCATATCACCCTGAGAACTTTTCTCGGCCCAGCCAAAGGCAACGAGAATCTCAGCTGCCCTACCTGCGATCGAGTGAGGCATTCCAAGTGATTCGGCTAGTTCTTCTTGACTCCAAATTCCGTTCAATTCCTCAAGTGTAAGGGCTGATTTCAATACATCCTCGGTTTCAATGGTTAGCCCTGGATATCGAGGGACTGAATGGTAAGCCATTGAGCTGGCTTGACGATATCGCAACAAGGTATAGATCCATAAGATTGTCATCAAGAAAGAGATTATCGGCCAAAACCATTTCGAGATATCAGACATAAGCTCATATCCTTAAATATCATGTAGGATGTCGGAGTTGTTGAGACTAGGTCAGGCGAAAACGGTTCTTATTCGCAAAGTTGATGAGACTGGAGATTTAATATAGTAAGACTGCCCTACATATATATCAAAGATAGCGAGACCCTCCTATATCATGTAAATTCTGTCATCGCCTGTTACAAACAGGCAACCCCTTCTACTCCGTATTTATATTGGTTTTGTTATTTCTAAATATACCAGGTTATTGGTTAGCTTGTAGCGTGTCAGAGCCTGTGAGACAATATCAAGGCTAAAACTAATAGAGACTTTTCGGCCAAAAGACTGTTATCACAATCAAGGAGAAAATCACGGCTGAGAAGAAATCCACTGTAGAAGCTACTGTAAAAAACATCCGACGGAACACACGCAAGAAGTATAGCGCCGAAGAGAAAATCCGCATCGTACTGGAAGGGTTGCGGGGTGATCACACCATCGCTGAGCTCTGTCGCCGGGAGGGGATCAACCAGAACTCGTACTACAAGTGGTCGAAGGAGTTCCTGGAGGCAGGCAAGCAGTGCCTGGCAGGAAACACCCAACGTCAAGCCACCAGCGAAGAGGTCAAAAACCTGCGCAAAGAACTCGATGAGCTCAAGCTGTTGGTGGCGGAGCTGTCCCTGAAAAACCGCGTCTTGAAAAAAAGCTTGCTGGGATTGGGGGACGAGACGTGGAACGACTGATCCGCAGAACCGCCGAGGAGAAGATGGAGATCATTCATCTGGTGGAGCACTCCGATCTCTCGATCACGAAAACCTGTGCCGAACTGGATGTGGCTCGCAGCACCTTCTACCGCTGGTATGGCCGGTATCAGGAGGAAGGCTTCGAGGGTTTGATGGATAAGCAATCCAAACCACGACAGTTCTGGAACCGGATCCCTGCCCCGGTCAAGGACCAGATTGTCGCTCTGGCTCTTGAGCATCCCGAGAAGTCTTCCAGGCAGATTGCCTGGCTTTTCACCGATCTGCAGGGGTATTTTGTCTCTGAATCAAGTGTATACCGGATCCTGAAAGGGTTTGATCTGGTCAAGAGCCCGGTCTTCCAGATGGTGCCAGCTCGGGAAAAGTTCGAGAAACCCACCCAGCGAGTGCATGAGCTGTGGCAAACCGACTTCACCCAATTCAAGGTCTACAATCATTGGGGCTGGTATTACCTTTCCACGGTATTGGATGATTACTCCCGCTACATCCTGGCCTGGAGGCTGTCAGCCAGTATGGGAGCGGAAGACGTCGAAGAAACCTTGAAGCTGGCGCTCAAGCAGGCCGGGTTGGAAACGGCCAGAGTACGCCATCGGCCGCGTTTGCTTTCGGACAATGGTCCCGCCTATCTTTCCAGAGATCTGGCCAGGTTTCTCAAGCGCAAGCAGATGGACCATGTGCGCGGTGCCCCCTATCATCCGATGACGCAGGGCAAGATCGAGCGCTGGCACCGTTCGATGAAGAATGTCATCAGGCTGGAGAACTATTACTCCCCTTCGGAGCTGGAAAACGCCATAGCAGCGTTCGTGGAGTACTAAAACAACGCTAGGTATCATGAAGCTCTGGAAAATCTGACACCAGCCGATGTCTATTTTGGCCGCGAAAAGGAGGTCAAGGCTCGACGAGAAGAGATCAAACGGAGAACTTTGGAGACGCGCCGCAGGGTTCATTCGCGGCGGGAGCGGGTATATACTCCAGGGTAGATGGGGCCTGAAAAGACTCTCTTAGTGGATCCCTTGTTTTGTCCCAAATGTTCTGAGGACATACAGTATGTCTCTTGGCGTGAAATCAGACTTTTGGCGCTAGCCCCCACGGCGGGCACACTTACCTTGATCGCTGTGTACCTTCTCGTGTCTCGATTACCATTCGTGTGGCTTCGCGGAGTGCCTAGATCTGTTATTGGGATCGACTGGCTGATTACTCTCTTGGGCATTGGATCTATCCGATGGATTGCCCATTCAGTCCTTAGGCGTAAAGAAATGAAGATATCCGATGCATAATGCTTGAACGACGTCCAAAGTTGTGCAAAGGGCGGAGAACTTGAGGAGTGTAGACCATGAGACGCATACTTATCGTTGTGCTTGTAGGATTGCTTGCTGCTTGCTCTCGTTCTGAGGGCGACGAAGTAGATACCGTTTCTGGCGATCAAAGCGGGGGGGTTGTTCAAAAGCAGGTAGAGGTCGTCAGTGCGCCGGCCGCAACTCCGGGTGAGGTGGAGGTAGTAGGCGGCGATGAGGAATCCCTTCGCGAGTTCATTGGCCGCGCACTCACCTATCACTATCCTGGCGCAGAAGAAGGGGATACTCGAATCATGATCGGCCTCCTTCCAGAGGATCTGCCCTTTGAACTTCCCATTCCGGAGGGCAGCCGGATCATTGGCAGCATCGTTCGGGACTCTCCCACAGGAACGGAGATCATCCTGGATGTCCCTCTCAACTCAGAAGAGGTGATCAACTTCTACCAAGACGCCTTGACAGAAGAGGAGTGGTCGGTACCTCCCAAAGAGGCCGATGGTGCAGGGTTCGTCTCAGAACCCTGGCCGAGCCAGACATTCTGCTATAACGACGATGAGGTCGTACTCTATATGTCCGTGTTGGAAATCCCGGATGAGCCCACCGATGTCAGGGTAAACATCCAGAGCCCAGCTCAATATTCCCCATGCGACCCTGAGGGCATGCACAGGATGGATGATTCCTACTTCTTGATCCCCCCGCTCAAGTCGCCATCAGGTGCTCTGGTTCAGACGGGAGGGTCGAGCAGCGGACAGGACGAGGCTAGCGTTACCGCCTCTTTGAAAACCGATCTCACCTCTGAGGACCTTGCGAACCATTATGGTGTGCAGCTATCAGAAGCTGGCTGGACGCCTGAGGAGCGTGGCGCGAGCCAACGGGTGTCCTGGAGTTCGTGGACTATCACAGATGAAGAGGGTGATGTGTGGGGCGGAATCCTGATCATCCTTGAAAGCCCCACCGATCCCGAGAAGCGCTACGCGTGGTTCCAGATTGATAAAGTACGTTAGTGTCTCTAATATGCGGACCATACGAGATTGGGTCTTCTCGTCGAGATCGCGGGGAGGCGCGTATTCCATGACCAGACGTTGCCTGTATTCACCGGCTGTACTTGCTATATTGATCCTCTTATTGACCATCAGCCTGACAGCCTGCGCCGTGGCGAATGCTGGTCCTGCCGAACAGTCAGCCTCCGAAACGGCGCCGGTATCAGCGGCTATTGCACAAGCTGAGACCCCGAAAGTCGAACATACACGGGATCCCGAAACTCCTCCATCCCTGCCGAGTTTGAACCTGGACTCCGATTCCGAGATAATCCTGCAGAAGATCCGCTGGAGTCACACCACATGGCAGACTCTGTGGGCTGAGGGCCTCGATCGATGGATGTCCCCCGACGGCTCGGGCACGGTGCAGGGTGAAATTCGCTCCCAAGCCTGGGTAAGCCAGCCAGGGCGCAGCCTGAGGGAGATGTATGGCCCTCTCAATGAAGGTCCCTCCTTCATGCAGGTCATGGATGGCGTGTCTGTGCTTCGAATGGATCCAGATGGCGAATTCCGAGAGGTCACCGAAGCGCCGGAATTCCTGGATAGCCCGTATGTTCCCAACGAGGAATCCCCGGACGAGGAAGCCCGCCACCCACTCGGCCGTGTCTTGCAAACCGCGCTGGCCCAATTGGTCTTCCCCTTCCCAATGAGCAGCGAGGACGTCATGTTCAAGGGCGTAAGAATGGAAGAAGTTGTCGGGCGGCAGGCCTTGGTGATCGATCTATACAGAGTCGGAGGAAACCGAATCGACCGGTTCTGGGTGGATGCTGAGAAAGGGATTCTTCTCCGCAGGCAGCATTTCGGCAAAGGTGGAAGCGAACAGCCATTGGCGGAGACCCTGCTGACGGCGATCGTTTATGACCCGCCCATTCCGGAAGGGTGTTTCAGCCTTGCCTATGAGGACATCCCGGGATTTGAAGAGCCGCCAGTAGCTGGCAGCATGGAAGCCCCGGAGAAGGGTTCCGTACGGGTAATTCCCGGCATGGAGGTGGTTAACCTGCGGCTGGGACCGGGCACCGACTTTGAGGTGATTGCCCAGCTCAATGAGGGCGTCGAGGTGCCCGTGATTGGCACGACAGCATCCAGGGATTGGTTGCAACTCTTCCTCGACGGTCGGCCTGCCTGGGTGTACGCTGCTCTGGTGGAGTTCACGGGAGACCCGTCGACCATACCTGTCATAGGTGCCAACACTCCCATTCCGGTTTCCAGTTCAGATATCGACCTCGATCACGCTGCCGAGGTTATCGAGGCATTCACAGGGAAAGGCGACTTGCAGTTGTCGCTCGTTGATGTATCCGCGATGCCGAATGCCGATCTCCGGCCAGGATGGCGGCTGATGGATGCGTTGGGGAGGCTGTACTGGCTGGACGTAGAGACCTATCAGCTCGTCCAAATAGAACCATCGCCGCTGGTTAGCGCAGACCCAACAAGCTCGAAGAGTATCGAAGAATTACGCCAGATCGCCGAGCGGTTTGCCTTGGAGCATTCGATGAGGTTTGCCGATCTCATGGACGAACTCGTCTACTCGGAGGGCGACAAGCTTGGCCAAAGATTCTTCTTCCAATGGGAAGATCGGACGAAGCCCTGGCTGTTCATGCCGCCAATGTTGCAGGTCGGATTGACGAGCGATGGTCAGCTCTTCAGTTGGCTGAACACGCTCGATCTCCTTGAGTGAGGTGGGAGGCAGGAGCCTCCCTGACCGCGGATAGCGCCGCCATCCTGGCGGCAATTGCGCCCAACCCAGTAGCTCGAGATCAAATCGCTTCGGAGGGTCTGAGAGTCGGTCTCGGTGTGGGGGAAGAGAGCTCGGCTCTTTCGCCGTGCTATGGGGCGTTACGACTCTTGTTGGTCTAAATCACTCATTTGGAGGTCATGCATGTCCGTAAAACGTATAGAAGACATCGAGAAGACGATTGTTGAAGGGGGCGTCGGTACGACGAAGCAG
>CAYLOP010000074.1:0-14514 GCA_964385305.1 uncultured Anaerolineaceae bacterium
TAGGATGCGAGATCCTAAGGTATCGTGTCGGTGTGGCAGGGTGCTTACCAAAAGCTGCTTGGATCGCCTGACCCGCGTTATCTTTTGATGAGTGCTTAACCCATAGGCCAAGTGGGTGGCGCGTTGTACCAGGGAGCATAGGGATCCTAGATACATGAGGGAACATCCGAAAGATCGCTTCTCAATAAGAGTTGAGGTCCCGGGAGTGCTGTATGCAATGTCCGCCCGGAATTCTAAGGATAATTAACGAGATTACCCTCGCTCCCTGAGCCCGCATTGTCAAAGACGGAAACATCATCATCAATCCCTGCCACACGGTTTCCGAATGTCGTGATATCGGTTACTTTATTGTCCTTCGATTTTCCCCAGCCACCTGCGAGATTGATCCCTTTAATGCCGGGAAAGAGGGGTTCGAGCAAGTCTGGCTGTTCAGCCACATCATTGCACCACAATCGAACATTTCGGATGGTATTCCCAACCGAAGGCGGAAATTGCGGTTGTGCCCAGCCTGCAACCAGGTTAATCCCCGGCGCCGGACTGGAAATTTCGTTTGCGACCACCCAGATGTCTTCCGTGTAGTTGCGAGAAGCGCCATTTCCTGCCGAGAGGATGATCCCGCCGGAAACGAACTCCTCACCGCCGAACTCGCCTCTCAGGTTGGTGTAACGAATGGTATTCTGCTGAATAAACACCTCTGAAATATGGTTGTCTCCGCTGCCGCCGTGCTCCAGCGAGATAGCGTTGACTAAAATGCCCATTTCAGGAAAGAACGGCTGGAATTCGTTTCCGATGATGTAGATCCGCTCCACGTTGTTGCGTTCCACTCCCGGATCACCGGTTGACAGCATGATGCCATATCCGCCCTGGCCTTCGATCACGTTGCCCGATATCCATACATCCCGCAGGATATTGTCATTTGGATAAACGATCGGCGCGTAGTTGGGGTCATAATAATCGCTCGCGCCGTCACCGGTCGTGATCCCTATGGCCGAGATCGGAATGCCATCTTCTCGCGCCGGTTGGGTGACCCGGATGCGATTGTTGTGGAAGAATATCCTCTCGACCAGATTCTTGCTGGAACCCACTGCGCCTGAAGAAATCAGAACGCTGATCTCTGGATTTCCCTCAAGGGTGTTGCCAGCCACTACAATATCTGAGATTTCATTGCCTACTTGGTTGACCCAGAATCCAGCACTGACATGGATCCCGGAGGTGTGTATATATTCAGTATAGGTATAGGTTATCCTCACAGTGTTTTCCAGAATATGAACGTCCTTCACGACATTGCCTTCAGCCCCCATGAAGCCACTCGCCAACCCGATGGCTGAGGTGGGATTGCCTTCGATGACATTGCCTTGAATCAAAATGCTCTTTGCTGTATTGCCATCCGATCCGGACCCGAATCCGGGGGAAACATCGATCCCGTTCCCCCGACTGGTCGTGCCTTCATTCACAACCTGAATGTGATTGTTCACAATCGTCAAATAGGCGACGTGATCCATGGAAGCTCTGTGCATCGAGAAACTGATACCACTGCCGTTGTGGGCGATGATCGTGTTGCCGGTGAGGCGTGTGTTCTCCCAGCGGTTGTTCGATGCGATGATCGGGACATCATCACTGCCTTCGCCGCTGTACAGGACAATCCCGCTCTCGCCTTCGATGAACAAATGACTGAGCGTGTTGTCGGTGTAGATCTGGTCGGTGGAGGGGGCATCAAAGAATACGCCCACGGCGAAACCCGAGAAACCCAGTCCAAAGAGCGTATTATGGCTGGAGTGGATGCGCAGCCCGAAGGCAGAATTCTCCTCGTTGGGTGCATTGATGTGGTTCTCTAGGGTGATGTCCGGCTGCTGGTCGCCATCAATGTCTCCGGTGATGACGACCGAACCGCTTTCCAGCGGTGGCAATTCGCGTGGCTCCCATGAACCCACCTGGATGACGGCTCCTGCTAGGTCGGGGTCGAACTGAATGGTGTATTCTCCGGGAGCGTTGTTGGCGAGCATCAGCGCTTCGCGCAGTGAGATGCCATCGGCACCGGGATTCTCGAGCAGCGCTACAAGGCTGGAGAGATCCGCATTGACCTCGTCCGAAGATGTAGTAACAACGATCAGTTCGCCACGCGTTAAAACAACAGGAAAGTCTACGGCTTGCGAGCTCGTGGCTAGGTATGGCGTAGGATCATAGTAGGCCTGACTCCCAATACCCGGACACTCGACTGGAAGAATCTCTATCAATAATTCTTCAGGGAAATCAGGGAAAGTGAAGGGGTAGGGTGTCGGGGTTGGCGTAGATGTTGCTGCTTCTGTTGGAAATTGATCATCAGATGACGGGATTGGAGAAGCCGTAATCACCTGAACACTCATATCGGTCGTTCCTTGCGGCCAAGGAGTTGCCGGATTACATCCGCTAAGGAATGACACCAGGAAGTAAATCAAGTAACGATTTTTACTCACGCTTGTTTACTCTATTGGCAGCATCACCGTAGAAGTGGTGGTCAGGTTCAGATTGCAAAAGACGCTTGAAGAGTTAGGGCTGAACTTCCGGGATCGAATCCCCGGCAGCGTCTCCGCTGCCTGTGTCTCTACCCATTCGTTCCCGATGGAATTATGTAAAGTCTTTACGCGTATCCTCTCCGCACCTCCAGATGTCCTTCCGTCATTCCCAGGGATACCACCACGACTTAATCCCTCCCTCAATTTCCCAGTGAACGTGCTTGGTCTCGGTGAAGGCCTCGAAACCCTCCACGCCAAGTTCACGTCCCAGGCCAGAGCGTTTGAAGCCGCCGAAGGGTCCGGCCAGGTTGTCGATCAGGGGGTCGTTGATCCACACGTTGCCGGCTTCGATCTCGCGCATGTAACGGAGGACCTTAGCGGGATCGTTGGTGAACAACGTTGCGCCCAGGCCGTAACTCGACCGGTTTGCCAACTGTAGGGCTTCATCAAAATCCGCCACTTTCACCAACGGACAGACCGGGCCGAAGGTCTCGTCGACCATCAATGTGGAATCGGGGGCCAGCCCGGTGACCACCGTCGGTTCGAGATAGAAGCCGGAGGGCAGATGCGCAGGGACTTTGCCGCCGGCCAGGATTTCTGCCCCGCCGGCCTGGGCCGCTTCGATCTGTTTCAACACCTTGTGGCGTTCTTCCTCTCGGATCATCGGCGTGACCTCGGTCGTCGGCTCGATGCCAGGGCCGACGACCAGCGCCCGGGTCAATTCGCTCACACGCTGACAAACCTGGTCGAAGACCGGCGCCTCGATGTAGACACGCTCAATGGATGTACAGACCTGTCCGGCGTTCAGGAAGGCGCCCCAGACGCAGGCACGTGCGGCGGCTTCCAAATCAGCATCGGCGCAAATCAGCAGCGGGTCTTTTCCCCCAAGTTCGAGGTTCAGCCGCTTGACATCCTCGGCAGCGGCGCGCATCAGGTGCTGCCCGACCTCGGTGCTGCCGGTAAAGGCGATCATGGCGACATCGGGGTGATGGATCAGCGCTTCACCCACCTGGTGGCCAGCGCCGGCGACGATGTTGATCACCCCTGGTGGGAAATGGTCGAAGAGCGCAGCCAATCCAAGCGTCGTCCACGGAGTATACGAGGCTGGCTTGATGACCACGACATTGCCGGCAGCCAGCGCTGGTGCCATTTTCCAACTGAGCAGCAGCAGGGGGTAGTTCCAAGGCACGATGCAGGCTACTACACCCAGCGGGGACTTGATCACCAGCGAGAGCTGGCTGCTCTCCGGGGAGGGGATCACTCGGCCAAGGTGGTGTCGGCCGATCTCGGCGTAATACTCGAAGCACTGCGCAGACCACTCCACATAGCCGCGGTTCTTGCGCAGTGTACGGCCGGTCTCCAACGTCAACTCGGTTGCGATCGTCTCGGCATGCTGACGCAGCCGCCCCGCGAATTCATGCAGCAGCGCCGCTCGTTCGTTAGCAGGTGTGTCTCGCCAGGATGGGAAGGCTGCTCGAGCAGCGCACACGGCCTGATCCACATCACCGGCATTCCCCTGACCTGCCTGCCCGAACACACCTTCGGTGGCGGGATCGATGACGTCGATCGCCGCGCCGCTGCCCTCCAATGCTTCACCGTTCACCCACAGTTTACGCAAGGCTCCAGCCTCCTTCTCTTCGGTTCTGGGTTGTCGGCATCCCACGTCCTAACAGGGGATGGAGCGACTTGATCTGGCCCGTAAGATTCACAGCGCCAGTTGATCGGCGACCCAGCCCAAATCCAATTCTTCAAGCTTTTCACGGGTGGGCCAGCCCTGCTCGGCATCCCAGCCGCAGATGCGGTAGTACTCCGCAAGGGCGGACTCGATCTCGCTCGGGTCGATGGCCACGCCGTCGCTGGCGCCGCCGCGCAGTGCCTGGAACATCTTCTGCGGCAGCCGGTCCTCCGCCCGGCCGAAGCCTTCCCGGGCGTTGAAGGCGCGTTGCAGGTTGATACGGCGCTCGCCGACCTCAAGGATCTCGTCGATGTCCACATCCCAGCCGGTGATCTGTCGAATCGCCTCGACCATCTGGCCCGTGCTGTAGAGCTGCCAGGCTGGGCCGAACACGAACTGGCACAGGTTATAGCTGTCGAGCGCCGCGTACAGGCGCTGGGTCGTTGCGGCGTAGCGCACCTTCGCCGGGTTGAGCACATCATCGGGCTGCGGATCGGCCAATCCGATCTCAGCCATGCGCTCGGGGTATTCGGCCCAGGAAGGATCGTGCTCGTGGGACATGTGATCGGCGCCGAAAGGATTGACAGCGTAGATCAATCCCAGGCTGCGCTTCACCTGAGGCATATGGGCCGGCAGCTCCTGGCCCTTCACAGTCACAAGTCTTTCGGATCCCTTACCCAGGCGCATCGCCGCTCGCTGCGAACCCTCGGCCAGGACGTCGCCGAAGCCGGTTCGCTCCCCGATCATCCCGGTCAACTTCACCATCATCTCGGCGTCGCCGAAGCGCAGCTCGAGGCCTCCGGTATCTTCAAGATCGATCAAGCCCGCTTCGAAGCAGTCCATCGCCCAGGCGATGGTGGCTCCGCAGGAGATCGTATCCATGCCGTACATGTTGCATAACTGGTTGGCATGCGCCACCGCAGCCAGATCACCGATCCCGCAGTAGGAGCCAAAGGTCGCCAGCGTCTCGTACTCCGGTCCGCCGTAGAGCGGGTCAGTCGTGTAAGGTCCTTCGCTGACCTCAACGACGCGCTTACAGCGTACGGTGCAGGCGTAGCAGGTATCACGCTCTTTCAGGATTGTCTTCGCCATAGTGGTGCCGTCCAGCGCCAGCGCGTGCTCGAACGTTCCGCTGGACCAATTGCGGGTCGGTAGCCCACCATCCTGGTCCTGCGGGTTGGTGACTTCGGCCGTCCCGAACAGGCCAAGACCGTAGACATCCGACTCTTCAAAATGGTCGGCGCCCCATTTGGCCAGTTCGATCAAGCCGCGCCGGTCCGCCAGGCTGGGCTTGTCCTTGCCCCGTACGGCTACAGCCTTGAGCTGCTTGCTGCCCATCACGGCGCCCATGCCGGTTCGCCCATTGGCCCGGTTGGCCATGTTGATGATCGAGGCGAAGCGTACGCCCCGTTCTCCAGCAGGACCGCATTGCGCGACCTCGATCCGCTCGTCGCCCAGCTCTTCACGGATGAGAGCCATCGCCTCGCCGGTCTCACGACCCCAAAGGTGCTCCGCCGGACGCAGCTCCGCCTCGCCGTCGTGAATCCATAGGTACACTGGGCGAGGGGAGCGCCCGTGCAGTACGATCGCGTCGAAACCCGCAAATTTGAGCTCCGCCGGGAAGAGGCCCCCGCATTGGGCATCGCCGACGGCGCCGGTCAGGGGAGACTTGGCGGCCGCCGTCATGCGGCTCTGGCCGGAAATTGGAGCTCCCGTCAGCACGCTTAACGCCAGGACCAGCACGTTCTCGGGACTGAGCGGGTCGACGCCCCTGGGCGCATGTTGCATCAGGTAATACAGCGCCAGCGCGCTGCCGCCGACGTAGGTTCGGTAGAATGCCTCATCAGGCTGTTCGATCTCGATCCGTCCCCGGGTCAAGTCGACATGTAGGATACGACCTTGGTAGCCATGTGGCATCGTATGCTCCAATCTAACCTCAGACCTTGAGATCTAGGGTATCTATCGGGATTCAGGACTTGAGTTCGCGTGTCGCCTCCTCGAAGACTTCAAGCGTGTGGGCGACATCCTTCTCGGTCAAGCTGTAGCATAGGAACCATGGTTCGCGCCCATCGGCATCCGGTTGAACGCCGTGTTCTATCAGCTTCATGGCCAGGTGTTCATACAGCTCCATGTCGGATTTATAGTAGCTGCGCAAGTCGAAGGGTGGCTCATCGATCCCAAGCGCGAAGCCGAACATCGAGGGCACGCCGATGACCGTGTTGGGAATCCCGGCTTCGTTCAGGATCTCGCTGACACCGCTCATGAGCAATTTACCGTGCTTGTTGATCGTTTCATGCACGGGTTCATTGGCGAGGATGTCAAGCGTCGCCGATGCGGCTGCTGTGCCCACGATGTTGCCCGAGTACGTACCGCCATGCGCCATCTGTCCCGGCTGAATGGTCATCATCACGTCTTCCTTGCCGGCGATGGCGGCGATTGGGAAGCCGTTCCCCATCGATTTGGCATAGGTGACCAGATCGGATTGGACCCCGAAGAATTCCTGTGCTCCACCAGGGGCGATGCGAAACCCTGTCTTGACTTCATCCATGATCATGACGATGCCATATTCATCGCACAAGGAACGGATCGTTTCCAGGAAACCTTCGCGGGGCATGATCGAGCCCACGTTGCCCATGATCGGCTCGACGATGATAGCGGCGATGTCGCCCCAGTGTGCGCGCACCTCGGTTCCCAGTCGGTCGATGTCATTGAAAGGCAGGTTGATCACGTAGTTTGTGATGTGCTTGGGGATGCCGGAGGTCATGGGGACATTGATCGGATTCTTTGGCGAGCCGATCGATGAAAGCGGCACAGAGGCGTTGCTGAACATGAAGTAGTCGACCATGCCGTGGTACTGGCCTTCGAACTTGATGAATTTCTCTCGCCCGGTGAACGCCCTTGCGATGCGCAGCGCGTGCATCGTCGCTTCGGTGCCTGTGTTGGTGAGACGGACTTTATCGACCTTACACATCTTGCAGATTTTCTCGGCTACTTCGATCTCGAGCGGTGTGGTCCAGGCGAAAAGGGTGCCGCCCTCGATCGCCTGCTGGACTTTTTGCGTGACCGCCGGAAAGGCATGCCCAAGGATGATCGGGCCAAATGCGAGCCGGTAGTCGATCGACTTGCGGCCATCCGCATCCCACAGATAGGCACCTTCGCCGCGCTCAATGACGAGCGTGTCCTCCTCCCCCCAATAACGGAAGTTGGAGTTGACCCCGTGTGGGATCACCTTCAAAGCACGTTGGTACAACGCCTTGGTTTTCTCTCCCTGCAATCCCATTTGCTACTCCTTTTACATCCAGCCCGTCATCCGCAGCGGATGGATTGGACAGTACCTCATCACGATAGCGGTTCCTGCCTGTATAGAGCGGTCAGGCCAGGGACCCGACTTCGACGATCGTCTCCTCGACGGTGATGCCGCGCTTCGCAAGCGCATCGAAGAAGGGCGCCACGGGCAGCGAAACCTCCGGCGGTAGGACGCCGTGCGCGCTCACCTCTCCTGTGGCGATCAACTCTGCGCCGATGGCGAGTGGGATGCCCACGTTCTTGTAGTATGCCGCCTCGCCGCCCCACTCATCCTGCGGCGGGTGGTCGGTGCGGTAGGTGCATTTCACCTTGCGCCCGGCGCGTTCTCCCAGGACCTCGACCACCAGTCCGTAGGCCCAGACGGGGTTCTGCTTGGAGATGGGATTATCCCAAAGCAGGGCGCGCACCACCTCGACCGACGGCATCTCGCCCTCCCCGAATCTTACGGGTCGGGATGTTAGAAAACCGCCTTTCATGAGGGCACCCATCAGTTCCATCACGTGTGGGGGGAAGCAGCCTCGCACCGCGGCACGTCGCAGCGAGGGGTAGGAGCGCGGCATGCTCTGCGATTCGTCGTGTGGCACGTAATACACCCACTGCGTCCCGATCTGATCATGGAAGGTCACCTCGATCCCGCCAGACATGGGCGGGGTGGGGTGCCACTCGCCGTCCTCGAAGTAGACCTCCTCGCGCTCTTCCTCCTCCGGGACGAATTCCCACAACGTGGTAGCGAGCAGACCAGGGGCAGGCGCCAGGCAGCGGAAGGCGGCGAAGAAGATCTCTACCTCATCCAATCGGTCGAGCAGTTGGGCGGCACGGGCGACCATCATATTGGTGATCCCAGGCGTCGCCCCGACACCGGGGATGAAGATCATATCTTTTCCCAGGGCTTCCGTATGCATCTGGAATTGCGGATCTTCGCTGCTCAGGTCGAGCCCACTCACGCCCACCGCCACGCAAGCTTGGTTGACTGGCAGGTCATATTTGAAGGGTAGGCCGTTGGCAACGACGTCGAACTCCGGGAAGAGCTTAAGCATGCCATCATAGTCGTCGGCATCGAACTTGAGCGCCTTGAGGCGCTTATCGCCGAGCGACTTGATCAGCGCCTCGACCGCTGCGAGGTTAGCATCGGCAACGACAATCTCCTCAAAGGAGCTGAATATGGCGAGATCACGGGTGGTCTCTTTACAAACCGCCCCGGCTCCCCCCAGAACTAGCACGCGCATGTTGGCCTCCTCGATGGATGCAATATGGTTTCGTCGGACCTATAGGCGATGGATCATCTTCATGCGACGACCTTATCGTTCCAATTCTCCTACCAGAATCCCAGCCTGGGTGCGCCATGGCCCTTCAGGCTGTTACTGGTGTTATCTCAATCTCCAGCCCTCTGATTTTGAAAATAGAGAGCTGTGGTTCAATCCGCAAAGACGCCATCGAGATCCTCGTCCGGCACGTCGAAGAAGGCGTTATGCAGCGGCGAAGTCAAACCCGGCGATGCACACACCCAGCGTGTTGTAGCCGGTCATCTTCACCCGTGCCTTGCGCGAGAACTCCGCCTGTGTTTCCCGGACTAGGGCGCATGCGCCTCGAGCACGCCGCCCAGGATCGCCAGCGCCTCGGTGATTTCTGCTTCACGTACCGTCAGCGGAGGGATAAAGCGGATCGTGTTGTCCCAGGGACCACAGGTCAGCAGCAATAATCCCTGTTCCAAGCAGACGTGCAGGACCGCTTTGGCCAGCTTTGTGTCGGGCTGGCCCTCGGCGTCCCTGAATTCCATGCCGATCATTAATCCCAGGCCGCGTACATCGGCGATGCCGGGGAAAGCTTCTTTGTAAGTTTGCAAACCGCTCAGCAGCTGCTCGCCGCGCTGAACGGCGTTTTCAAGCAAACCCTCCTCGCGCATAACCTGGATCGTGGCGACAGCGGCCGCGCAGGCGACGGCGTTGGCGCCGTAGGTTCCGCCGTGCGACCCGGGTGTCCAGGATTGCATGAGATCGAGGCTCGAGAACACACCCGACAGGGGCAGGCCGGAGGCCAGGCCTTTGGCGCAGGTGACGATATCAGGTTCGATCCCAAAGTGCTCAAAGGCGAACCACTTGCCGGTGCGGCCCATGCCGGATTGAATCTCATCCGCGATCAACAGCATGTCGTGTTCATTGCAGATCTGGCGCAATCCCTGTAGGAAACTGGCGGGGGGTACGATGTAGCCGCCTTCCCCAAGCACAGGTTCGATCAGGACGGCGGCGGTTTCCTCGGGCGCGGTCTGAGTCAGGAGCAGCAGGCGCAGTTCATCCAGGCACCAGCTGCTGGTCGCTTCTGGCTCCCAACCGTAGCGCAGGGCGTAGGGGAAGGGGGCCACGAAGACACCCGGCATGAGTGGCTGGTAGCCGGCGCGGTAGATCGTTTTACTTGTGGTGAGGGACATCGTCCCGACCGTACGTCCATGGAACGAACCTTGGAAGACGATGATGTTGGGGCGTCCGGTGGCGGCGCGCGCCAGTTTAACCGCGCCTTCTACGGCCTCTGCGCCGCTGTTGCTGAAGAACAACCCATCCAGCTTCTCCGGTAGGATCGTACGCAACTCGGTGATGAGATCCAGCAGCGGCGGATGCAGAACGATGTTGGCCTGGCCGTGCAGCAGTTTGCCGGCTTGATCGACCACCGCCGCTACGACCTTGGGGTGGCAGTGGCCGGTGTTGGTCACGCCGATGCCGGTGGTGAAATCGAGATAGGCTTTCCCCGATGAGTCATAGATATAGCTGCCTTCGGCGCGTTCGGCGATGATCTCGGTGTAGCGATACCAGACGGGTGAGACGTGTTTGAGGACGTTTTGCGGCATTTGTAGCACCTCGTAGCGCTTCGATTGCCTGAGCGGATGATTTACAATCGAGAATCCGCTGCGCGAATAAGGGCGAGACTCCGGGATCGGGTGATCCAAGAGTCAGTCATAGGGATACCAGTAGTCTTTAACGGCGCCGACCATATCCCAATGGACGTGCTTGACCTCCAAGAATTCATCCAAACCTTCCTGGCCGAGTTCGCGTCCGAGCCCGCTCATCTTCATCCCTCCGAACGGGCCGGCGTAGTTATCGGTAAGCGGGTCATTGATCCAGATCGTGCCGGCTTCGACCTCTTCGAAGAATTGTTTAACCAGCCGGGGATCGTTGCTCATCAGTGAGGCCCCCAGGCCGTAGGGACTGTCGTTCGCCAGACGGATCGCTTCATCGAAGTCCTTGTAGGGCATGAGCGGCAGCACAGGTCCGAAGGTCTCCTCCTGCATGATCTCCATGGTGTGATCCACGTCGATCAACACCGCTGGCTCGAGGAAGAAGCCGCGCTCGAACTCCTTAGGCCGTGCGCCTCCAATGAGCAGCTTGGCGCCGGCTTTCCTGGCTGCCTCGATCTGCCCCTCGACCTTCTCGCGGAAGCGATCGCGGATCATAGGCCCCAGGTCGACGCCAGATTCCAATCCGTCGCCCAGACGCAGGCTGCTGACGAAATCGGCCAGTTCCTCTGAAAAACGGCCATAACGCTCCTGCGGTACATAGACGCGTTCGGTGCTGGTACAGACCTGTCCGGTGTTGATCAGGCCGGCATACGCCAGGCCGCGCACGGCGATGTCCATGTCAATGTCCGGACCGATCACCATGGGATCTTTGCCGCCCAGTTCGAGGTGCAGCTTTTTCATTTGCGGCGCTGCCAGGGAAGCGATGTGCTGGCCGATGGCCAGCGACCCGGTGAAGGCAATCACACGCACTTCAGGGTGGGTGACCAGTGGTTCACCCGCCTCAGGACCAAAGCCGGTGACGACGTTGACCACGCCGGGCGGCAGGTGGTCGAAGGCCAGTTCCGCCATGCGCAGTATGCTCAGCGGAGCAAGCTTGGAGGGCTTGATCACGACAGTATTCCCGGCTGCTAGCGCCGGCGCCACCTTCCAGGTCATAAGCAATAAAGGATAATTCCAGGGGACGATACAGCCGACCACCCCGTGGGGTAGCTTCAAGATGAAGTTGAATTGATCCGGATCACCCGGCGGGATCACGCGCCCGCGATCGTGGCGGCCAAGTTCGGCGTAGTAGTGGAAGGTGTTGATCGTCCACTCCAACTCCTCTTCGCTCTCAGGGAGTGGTTTGCCCTCCTCCTGCGTCAGCAAGCGCGCCAGTTCGTCCATGTGCTGCCGTGTCTTCTGAGCGACCTGATGCAGGAGCGCAGTGCGTTCTGGGGCGGGGGTGTTGCGCCAGTGTGTGAAGGCTTCATGGGCGGTCGCGACGGCTTTTGCGACCGCTTGCGCTCCGGCGCGCGGCACATGATCAAGCACCTCCTCCGTCGCAGGGTTGAGGATCGGGATCGTTTCGGAGAGACCCTCCACGGTCCATTCGCCGCCGATCAGCATCGCTTTCGTCATGTTGTTCTTCCTTGGAGGGAGCGCTGCGCGCTGGAAAGCATCGATCCCAAACGCACAGGCGCTCCCCCTGCATAGGTTTTATTGGGCTTTGACCTCGGTCCAGATGCGTTCGTATAACGGTGTGACGTCGCCCACGTCCTCGATCCACTCCAGCCGCTCAAACACATCCGGTGGTGGATAGATGGCCGGCTCTTCCAGGATCTCGGCGTCAATGAACTCCTCGGCAGCTGCATTCGGGCTGGCGTACCAAGTGAAGTTGGTGATCGCCGCGCCGACCTCCGGCTGCAGGAGGTAGTTGATGAAGACCTCTGCTGTGTAGGCGTTGGGCGCCGACTTGGGGATGCAAAGGTTGTCGACCCAGATCACGCCGCCTTCCTTGGGGATGGAATACCAGATGCGTTCATCGTCGACGGCAGCCATGAAATAGTCTCCGCTCCAGCCGTGCCCGAGCAGCACCTCGTCAGCGCTCAGCAGATCTTCGTATTGATCGCTATCGTAGGCGTAGACCCACGGCTTCTGCTGGAGCAGCAGCTCTTTAGCCTCGTTCAATTGGGCTTCATCGGTGCTGTTAAGCGAGTAGCCCAGGTATTTCAAGGCAGCACCGATCGACTCGCGGCTATCATTCAGCATTGTAAGGGATCCGGCGAATTCGCTGGCGACCTCGGGATCGAAGAGGTAGGCCCAGCTGTCGGGCGCCTCGTCGAATTCATCGGCGTTGTAGCCGATGCCTGTGGTCCCCCACTGGTAGGGTACGCAGTAGACCATGCCGGGATCGAAAGGTGGATTAGTGAATTTGGGATCCAGGTTGGCGATGTTGGGGATGTTATCTTTGGTGAGTTCGGCCAACAGACCTTCACTGATCATGATCTCGACCATGTAGTCGGAAGGCACGATCAGGTCGTAGCCGGTGGCGCCGGCCTGTAGTTTGGCGAGCAGTTCCTCGTTGCTGGCGAAGGTGTCTTCGATGACCTGCACGCCGAATTCAGCCTCGAAATCATCGAAGATCTCGGGATCTATATACTCCGCCCAGTTGTACAGATAGAGCTTGTCGACTAATTTCTGTTCCTCTCCAGATGTGCCGCATGCGCAAAGCGCCAGGGCCAGCAGGACGAGAAGAAGCGGAATGGCAAATTTCCTCATCATGTTCTCCTTCTTATGGCACGTTCGTCTCAGAGACCGGGACACAGTTGCGTGCAGTTGCCCCGTGAGGTAGAAGTCAGTAGATCTCGATTTTCGGTCCACCTCCTCTCTGCAGGAGAAACGAAATAAAGACCAGCAGCATAGAAACCAGAATCATCATGCTGGAAAGCGCATTGACCTCCGGGGAGACCCCCAGTTTGACCATCGAGTAGATTCGGAGCGGCAGGGTCGTCGAACCGGGACCGGCGGTGAAGAAGGTGATGACGAAATCGTCCAGGGACAGGGTGAAGGCCAGCAGCGCGCCGCCCAGGATGCCCGGCATCAGCAGCGGCAGGGTCACCCGCCGGAAGGTCTGCCAGTTATCGGCGTAGAGGTCATTGGCGGCCTCCTCGACGGTGAGGTCGAATTGGGCCAGGCGCGCCCGCACAACCACGGCGACGAAGGAGATGTTGAAGGCCACGTGCGCAATGATGATGGTCCAGAGCCCCAGGTGTATGTGCGAGAGTACGAAGAACATCAGCAGCATGACCGCCATAGCCACGTCCGGGATGATGATCGGCAGATAGAGCAGGGCGTCGAAGGGCAGTTTGCCCCAGAAGTCGTAGCGCTCCATGACCAGCGCAACCATCGTGCCGAAGACGGTCGAAATAGCGGTGGAGGTTAAAGCGACGATCAAACTGTTCTTCAGCGCGGCGCCGATGGCCTGGTTGTGGAACAAATCCACATACCAATGCAGGGTCAGGCCGCGCCATGTGTAGGCCAAACGTGAGGCGTTGAAGGAGTACAGGATCAGAATGATGATCGGCGCGTAGAGGAAGATGAACGTGGTCAGCGCGTTCAGGTTGAGCAGATGCCGCAAGGGACCGCGCTTCATAGCTGCTCCTCCTCGAACTCAGGCTTGGTTTCCGCCTGCGCGCCCCTGCGGAAATAGACCACCGTACTAATAACCATGATGATCATCAAGCCCATGGCGACAGCGGATCCAAAGGGGTAGTCGCGGGCAGCCATAAATTGGGAGTAGATCACGTTGCCGATCATGACTGATCGGGCGCCGCCCAGCAGGGTGGGTGTTACATAGGCACCCAGCGATGGGATAAACACCAGCATCGCGCCCGCAAGGATCCCCGGCAGGGTCAGCGGGAAAACCACCCGCAGGAAGGTTCTCAATTGGTTGGCGTAAAGATCCTCGGCTGCTTCGCTCAGGGAAAAGTCATAGCGCTCGATGGCGGCATAGCAGGGCAGGACCATGTCCGGCAGCCAGCCATACACAAGGCCGATGATGATCGCCAGGTCGGTGCCGAATAGCCCCAGCGGCTGCGCGGTAAGCTCATTCAGCAAGGAGGAAAAGGCTCCTGGGAGGGTTGCCGCAAGCCAGGCAGCGGCGGCGTGAATCGGTCCGGTCCAGGCAAGGTTAACCAAGCCCTGGTCGCGTAGGATCAGGATCCAGGCGTAGGTGCGCACCAGGAAGTTGGTCCAGAAGGGGATGATCAGAAGCA
>CAYLOP010000075.1:0-14346 GCA_964385305.1 uncultured Anaerolineaceae bacterium
CGAAAGGGACAATTCCTCGCACAATCTGATGTCCTCCTGTGGGCAGCTCAGTTGTCGGATGCTCTAAATTACCTTCACTCACAACCACAGCCTGTTATCCACCGTGACATCAAACCAAGCAACCTTAAACTCACCCCAAGTGGCCTTCTCAAGCTTGTGGATTTTGGGTTGGTAAAACAGCTTGTACCAGACGAGGTGACGGTTACTGTAATTCAAGGGCGTGGCACGGCACTATACACACCTCTCGAGCAGTATGGCGGTGATGCTGGGCATACCGATGCACGCACAGACATTTATGCATTTGGTGCCACACTTTACCACCTTCTTACAAATACCCCCCCAGCAGAGGCGAAACACCGTTTTCTACACCCTGATGCGCTTAAGCCACCACGCGAAATCAATCCTGCAATCCATCCGAATGTGTCTCGTGCAATTCTTTGGTCGTTGGAACTCCACCCCGATGATCGCCCTCAGGATATTCCCAGTTTTCGCAACGCTCTTCTCGAAATCCCCGTTGTCAATGACTTCAGCATACAGGCAGAAACAGTCCTCACGGAATATTTTTCATCCTCTCTGAATCGGATCCTCGTTGGTTGTGCGGCTGCACTCGTCCTGACCGCGATTATTGCTACAGTCCTTTAGATAGCGTTACTTCTTTCGCCTCACCCATAAACTTGCTGCAACAAGTCCGATTAAGCTTCCCCCGATCGCAAGCAGTATTGCGGCCATCACCCCTAATGCATGTTGAAGGGTCGCACTCCCAGGAAGATTCAGCGCTACGTAGTTATATCCGATTAGGCCACAAATTGTCGTGACTAAAACCCATCGCGCCCGTTGCTCTGAATCTAGTGCCCTCTGCATAGCGGACCAGTATCCGACTGATGCAATACCTCCAATGACAAGAACACCGAACAAGAAGTCAATCGCTCCTACTTGATCTTTCGTGAATCCGGAATTTATTTCACCATAATCCATGACCACCGTCGGTGTCGGTTGAGCTGGCGCTTGAGTTGGCTCCACTGTTATCGTTGGATTTAGCGTTGGAGATATGACTGTCGCTTGAACAGGGAAATCTTCCTGTACGTTGATCTGGATCGTTTCCGAGATCCTTGCCGGATCGCTTCGTGCAGTTATCGAAATAAGACCCAGCCGATCAAGCGTGATTCCAATCTCTGCCACGCCTCCGCCAGTGATTGCATCTGTTGTATAAGATAGAATGTTCTCTCCCTGTAGATTCAGCATAAACTCCACGACGGTCCCATCCGGAACAGGGTGCGCGTTCCTATCGCGTATCACACCTGTTCGTACCTGTATTTGATCCCCCACGAAAAACTCAGGGTTTTCTTCGGATTCGATGGCTCCATCATTTAAAGGAAACGCATTTAGCGAGATCACTTGCTCCGGATCTGGCGATGTCGCCTCGATCAAGTTGTACCCGATTCCAGGAATACTAACTGGCGCGTCTCCTGGCGCTGACAACTCCAAAAAAAGCAAGTGTGCCGCCACATCTACATATGCATATCCCGATGATGATAATGCATAGTAGACATCCACCTTACTGATGTCTGTTGCGTCAAGATTATATGGAACATCAAATGCAAACACAATTAACCGTTTACTTCTTGCCAAGTCCGGTCTTTGATCCAGAAGAAGCTTCAAGGCATCCGACCCGTAAACTTGGTCCGTTGTATTTAAAATGGAAAAAATCAACCAATCTGCAGATTGCAGCGGTTCTTCTAATTGGTCAGGTGGTGTTATCGGCATGTCGAGTGTTCGTTTCGGTGGCACATCTAAGTAGTTCGCAAGATCTGCCATACTGAAGGATTGAAGATTCCATGACCCAACCTGCCCAGCACCATTTTGTCCATAAAGCTGCAAAACCATTTTCTCTAGTTCGTCCAAGGCCATGACGTGTTTCTCTTCACATGAAGAGCATTGCTTTACAAGACGTACATCAGTGAAGAAAACAATACGTTCGCCCAGCGCAGGTGCGCCTCCTTGGCGATCTTCAACTTCATCCACTCCGGGGCTGATCAGTGAGGCAGCTGCGTTCGCAATAGGAAAAACGGTTTCTTCTCCCTCTCCGATCTGCATTAATGCATTCTCCGAAGGGCGAACGCGTGCGCGTGTAAATTCATCACCATAGATCCTCAATTTTAGACTCAGGATCCGAAGCACCGATTCATCTACTCTTTGTGCGAAGGTGGCATCCTCTCGATACTTCTTCGCAAAGAACGCCAGAGTTGCCTTGATTGTCGAAATCTCATCGGGCTCATCTGAGCTCTTGAAATTCGATAACAACAAAAGATCATTCCCTGCAATAAATGCGTCTCTCGCCACAAGATGCGCTTTGAACGTCCATTCCAATGGATCGATGAAACGCCTTACCGCTCGAGAGCCAAGTGAGTCGCTAACAGCGATCCCCCCACCTGCTCTCCATGCCGAAAGTGGATCGAGATCCATAAGTTGTTCGAATGCTTGCGGATCTAGACTGATGGGTCTAGTTGTTGCGCGAATGTTCCCCTGGAAACCTTGATAGCGAATATGTGTGGTGAGCAATCCGTCCGTGATATCGCTTGCCTCACCCGGTGAATTGCTCGTAACAGCAAAGAAAGGCGCTAACTCTATTTGCTTTAATTGCTCGAGCGATTTCCTGACAGTGGCGACCTCTTCCTGTATAGGGCGATCCGCGCCTCCCAAGCCTGGAAAATGTTTTACAATGACTCCAAGCCGCTGGCTTGAGCCATCGTGCAACCCTGTGATGAATGCCTTCCCCATTTCGCTTACCCAGAACGGATCACCGCCAAAGGACCGAGCGCCAATGCCACCCACATCAACAACTTGTGGCTCCTCGAGGACATCCAAAGAGGGTCCAAGAAGCAAATTGAAACCCAAAGCCTCCAATTCCCTTCCCAAAACCTCTCCCGCCAATAACGCATAGTTTGTGTCCCATGTTGCTCCAATGGCCATTTCTGTGGGTTGCTCAGTCAACCCTGAAAGGATCTCGCCATATTTAACGCCACCGCCCTCGTGCGTCGTTGCAATGAACAATGGAATGTATACGAGATCGCTCTGCTCACTGCTTACGGATCCATCCAAAGGCTCATACAGCGATGCTTCATATTCTGCATCCTGAAGTGTTTCGATAAGGTTCTTCGCATTTACGATCGTATCTGGCTGATTACTAAAATTGTCATTCTCACGTTGCAGCAGCACACCCGATATATGATGATTTACGATCAGGTCATAGATCGGGGATTCCTCATCCACCGTGTTCCCCTTGAAAGTCACCAAGAATAGTTGACCCACCCGCTCCTCAGGTGACATGTTCTCTAAGATATCACCAGCCAGTATAAGTTCAGCGTTTATCGGTCTAACACCGACGCCAGCCAAGCTGATGATAGAAGCAGAAAGGATCAGGGCCAAGATATGACGAAACATGCCGGAAGTATACCTTTCACAACGGTGGGCAACAAGTTAAGAAGTGTGTGGATTATTCAATATTATGACTATGCGCAATCTCTTTGTTAAGGGCTTCCCTCAGCGCCGCGCGCCTTTTCGGACCACTCAATAACTCTAAACAACGTATCCCGTACGGGTCAATTTCATTTCTAAGCAGGTGGAGTTCTCTCTCCGTTGGCGGCTTCGTTTCAGTCAATGCACCGGATATTTGAAGATCAAAACCTGTCTTTGCCCGCACGCGCTCCACTGTCACCCCAGGATGAACATGCGTCAGTCGCATCCTGCCGTCCTTGAAATCAAATTGCCCTAGATCCGTTACAAGATAACGAGGACCAGTCCCCCACCTTCGCATTGGATCGTGCCCAATTCCAGAGAGGAAATCCAACTTCTCGACAAAAGTCACGCGTGAATGACGAGGGATATAAAGATAGCAATCTGACAATATGGGGGTCAGATCGGGAATTCCGCCTGTTCCGGGGAGACGCAATCGCGGCCGTCGATAGTCCTTTCCAAAAGCGATGTTATTGAAATTTCCGTACGTATCGACCTGTCCAGGTCTGAAAAATTCTTTTGGACGAATATTTGGGAGGAGCTCCGTCACCGCCTGCACAAATCCGATATGGATCAAAGCGCGATCCAGCCAAAGTGCCTCGATTGATGCAAGGCCTAACGGAGCTGCATCTCGGCAAAGACTCTGGCCTATCGCAGAAGCGAAATATAGATTGGGGGCATGAGTATGCCAGGCCAATAGATAGCCTGCCGCGACCAGTGGCGTCGCTAATCCTTGCGCAACCGCTTCACCATCAACAACCTGACGTGCAATACAAGTACAAATGATTTCGTCAACCGTCCAGCTATGCTTTTTCATCATAGCTCCGCCGATCCTTTTACCTATTCAGTTATTTAACCGCCTCAAGGCTCTTAAGTGCAAGACGCGGATCATCTGTGAAAACCCCATCTACGCCGGCAAGAAAGAGATCTCTCATACGCGCTTCATCATTGACCGTCCAAACAAAGATTGGCTTTCCCTTCACGTGCCTCTCCTGTATGGATGCGCTGTCCACGATTCCATCCTGTGGATGGAAGGCATCATGTGGCGCAAGGTACTCCAAACACTTACGGATCATTTTGGATTCATGGCTGCCGACCAATAACCCCAACAGAATCTCGGGCGCCCTCCGATGCGCTACACAGAGAGCAATTGGGCTAAATGAAGAAAGTAAGACACGCTCCTCCAAACAAAATTCACGAACCAAATCCACAACTTTTCTAGGAAGCCCATCAAAAGGATGGGCATAATTTGTCATCTCCACATTGATTAGGAACGTGTCGCCAAAATGCTCAAACACTTCCCGCAAAGTCGGAATTCTTTCGTCTGCGAAGGATGGATCAAAATGCGATCCAACATCCAGACGTTTCAATTCGATAAGGGAATGCCTGTAGAGAGGTCCCGATCCATTTGTGGTTCGCTCTAAAGTTGAGTCGTGGTGAATGACGATGTGTCCATCCGAGCTGAGCTTTGCATCAAGCTCGATCGCATCTGCACCAAGTTCGGCAGCTAGTTGAAATGCCGCGAGGGTGTTTTCTGGCGCAAACATAGACGCCCCGCGATGAGCGATAATCAGCGGGACGTCCGAGTGCCACATTGAGCGCTTATTCATTGTTACAATTCTACGAAATATGCCTCTGCAGCTCGATCAATCATCTCTTTTGTCATCTCGGGCTCAACGTTGATATAACGTGAGATATCTAAAATCTGATCGCAGATATCTCTGGGGTGCGAAGCTCGAAGCTTTCTGTTGCGTTTGATGTACCACTCCTGAAGCAAATATGCCAGCCCCTTATCGGTGTAAATAACACCTTTATCCCCTGCTACGTTTTTGAAGATACGTCGATAGGCATCGTACGTCGGGTCACCAATCTCGATCTTGTGCCGCAGGCGCCTTAGGAAGGCTTCATCGACCAAATCGCGCGGTGGCAAGTTTGTTGAGAAAACCACCAATACGTCAAACGGGACTTCCACTTTTCGACCAGTATGAAGCGTCAAGTAATCAATCCGGTTCTCCAGCGGCACGATCCACCGGTTAAGGAGATCTCGAGGCCGCACCTGCTGCCGTCCGAAGTCGTCGATGAGAAACACGCCGCCATTCGCCTTTACCTGGAAGGGCGCCTCATAGAATTTATTCACGTCATCGAAGACCAAGTCCAAGCCTGCCATCGTTAGCTCGCCACCAACCACGACGAAGGGTCGTCGAATCTTTACCCAGCGTGGGTCACGTTTCGAACCCGTTTTTAGCGTTCCGGTTCCGGATTCGGTAACATCGTCTTCCGGTGAGAGCACATGGTTCACCGAATCATAAAGTTTAACGACCTGCCCATCGATATCAATAGCGTATGGTATGAACATGTCTTCCTGAAGGAGAAGCATCCCGATCGCTTGTGCAATAGAGGTCTTGCCATTTCCAGGCGGTCCGTATAGGAATATCGAGGTCCCGGAGTTTACAGCTGGGCCGATTTGGTTGAATGTCTTCTCAGATAAGACCAGATTTTCAAGGGCCTGACGCATTGTTCGCGGATGTACGGCAGGCCTACCACGGCTCTGCTTGAGAATGGAGGCATTAAACACGGATAAGGGCACGGGCGCGGGTCCTGCATATTGGCTGCGCTCAAGCGCTTCTCTTGCCCGTGCGATTCCCGCACCTGTAATCGCGTATTGATATGCACCCTCTCCAAATCCAACTTGGGATTTAACTTCTACGAATTTTTCTCGTTTGAGCGCTTCAAGGATTTGATCAACCAGCCCAGCAAACGGAAGCGCCATCGCCTCTGCAACCGCGAAACCCGTGAGAAAGCCTCGGAAATAGAGTATCTTTAATGCAAGGTCTTGCAGCCACAATTGAGAGAGGCCTGTGTCCGACATCCGGCTAATCGGCGCAGGTATAAATCTCAGGTTCGATGTTGTGGGCATCGGCTTAGCCGCAGCCGAGCGTAGGGAACTTCTAGGTAACGACATCCTATTCCTCCAGACGCCCTGTCTTTATGCTGCATAAACGATATCGCGGTGCATAGAAGAGACGATCACCAAGCATTATATCTATTGCTTCTTATTCAGGCAAATGACTAGTTGTTCCCATTTCGTTCTCTTGATAAAATTTCCCATATGAAACTTTCAATCGTGATACCTGTTTACAACGAGCGTAATACCATTGAGGAGATTCTCGGCCGCGTCGAGAGTACAGGTCTTGCCGATGAGATCATTATCGTCGATGATGGTTCTGTTGACGGAACACGCGAATTTCTTCTTAACCTCGCTCCTCAACATCCGAAGATGCATCTTATCCTTCACGAAATAAACCAAGGCAAAGGTGCTGCAGTCCGTACAGGGATCAAAGCTTCAACGCTTGATCTCGTACTAATCCAAGATGCCGACCTTGAATATGATCCACGAGATTACGCATCATTGTTGAAGCCTATCGAAGAGGGCATGGCGGATGTAGTATACGGTTCCCGATTTCTTGGCGCACCTCGCGGATCAACAATGTTTTGGCACATGGTCGCGAACAAACTGCTCACACTATTCACCAATATTCTATTTAACAGCATTCTTTCCGATATGGAGACAGGCTACAAAGTCTTCAAACGTGAGATCATTCAAGCGATCCCACTCCGCTCTCAAAGGTTTAATTTTGAGCCGGAAATAACCGCTAAGCTGTTGAAGCGTCGAGTCCGCATTTTCGAAGTTCCGATCTCCTTCAACCCTCGAGAATACTCGGAGGGTAAAAAGATTGGTCTTATGGACGCCTTCGAGGCTGTTTGGTCGCTGATAAAATATCGATTTATTGACTAGTACATCATTCCATCCAAACAGTTAAATGTGGATTACTGAACGATCCCGCAGGTCGAATGTCTATGATGTTCAGCTCTAAGGTTGACACTCCCCAATAATCATTCCTTTCCAGTCGATAAACCACGTCTACCCGATCAGGTAGGGATCCGCATAAATCTCCCAACCGAAAAGCGATTGCGTCAAACATCACCTGATCCTGGACCAGGGTTAACTTAAGATGCTTTCTTTCTTTCCCCACTTGACGCTTACTCTGAACTAGAACATCCTGTGCTGCAAAGACAGCCGAGGGATTACCGTTTCCACATGGCTGCAATGTATCAATGAATTGCATAAGCTGCTCGTCTATTTGATTGAACGTTACCTCGGCATCAATCTCGATCTCTGGATGCAGCTTCTCCTCTTCTAATTCGACCTTAGCCAAATCGTGTAAGCGTTCTCTAAGAGGCTCTACGTTAGCGTTGAGAACCGAGAAGCCTGCTGCTGCTGCATGCCCTCCGTATCTCTCTAGCAAATCTGCACATGCATCTAACGCACGAGCTAGATGGAAACCCGGAATGCTTCTTCCAGATGCACGTGTATGAGTGCTTCCTGACGTGGCCACAAAACTTGGCCTGTAATATCTTTCTGTAAGCCTCGAAGCAGCCAGGCCAAGTATTCCCTCATTGAATTCAGGATCAACGGCAAAGATTATGAGCGGCGGCTTTCCTTCCCCAACACCTAGTTCACGTGCTTTATCAACCGTTTCCATCGTAATCTTTTGTCGATCGCGATTGATGCCATCTAGCTTAGCTGCTAAGCGCTTCGCACGCGCAAACTCGGGCTCGATAAGGAGTCGATAAGCCACATCCGCCGTCTCTATCCTGCCCGCCGCGTTCAGACGTGGGCCAATTCCATAACCGATCGTATTTGTCGTAAGTTTGCCGAGCTCATACTTAGATTCCTCGATCAGCGCCTGTAAACCTGTTTTTTTTGTTTGGTTCAGTACCACAAGTCCATGGCGCACCAATTCGCGATTTTCACCTCGCAAGATAACCAGATCTGCTACCGTGCCGATAGCGACGAGATCCAAATCATCGGCGGGCTCAGGGCGATCCATCGCTATACATAGTCCGTGAGCCAGCTTATAGGCTAATCCTACTCCTGCAAGATGTTTAAATGGGTATGTATCTCCATCCTGCTTGGGATTGATTAAAGCAATCCCAGCTGGAATTTCCTCTCCTGGAAAGTGATGGTCTGTGATAATAACATCAAGACCTATCGAGCTTGCATGTTTAACCTCTTCAACGGCGCGCACACCACAATCTACAGTGATGACGAGAGATGCACCCTCCTTACGGATGTGAGTAAGCGCTTTCTGATTGAGGCCATACCCTTCTTCAAAGCGGTCCGGGATGTAATGCTCAACTAGGCCTCCCATCCCGCGGATACGCCCTGTCAGCAAAGCGGTCGCCGTTATCCCATCAGCGTCGTAATCCCCATAGACGACGATTTTCTCGCCGCCTGCGATTGCCATCTTTATCCGCTGAATGGCTTCTTCCATTCCTCGTAGCAAGAATGGATCACCAAATGCAATTGATTCACCATTAATGAACGCATGAGCTTCCTGTGACGTCTTTACGCCGCGATGGTAGAGAATATTCTGTTGGATGGTTGTGAATCCACCTAATTCGTTACGCACATGTGCTGGAATCTCTCTGGCGATTTTCCACCTTTTATTCAACGTCTGCCTCAATTCATAGTCCTGGGTTAATTTATTGCATCAAACTCGCGCTCCGTTTTTCCCCTCATTCTTTACATTGCACGTCTTTCCCCCTGAGTGCATATTGTAACCCGAACGCGCACCCTCTATTCATCGAGATTGCCTTCTGGAAGCACCCTCGAAAGGGTTTAACCCAAAATCTGGATCGTGATAGGATTATGTCATGCGCATTGTCTTCATGGGATCACCCGAGTTTGCTATCCCATCTCTTGATATACTATGTCGCTCGTATGAGATCGTTGGCATCGTCACCCAACCGGACCGTCCTGCTGGCCGCGGCCGTGCACTTCGTCCGTCTGCGGTGAAGTCATGGGGATTATCCAATAATGTTAAAATCATCGAACCGCAACAAGTAAAAGCGCCCGATGTCATCGATCAAATTAAAGCATGGGATCCGGACGCGATCATCGTAGCCGCTTATGGCCAAATCCTGTCCAAACCGTTGCTGGATCTCCCACCTCATGGCTGTCTTAATATCCATGCATCCCTTCTGCCACGATGGCGTGGCGCCGCACCTGTTCATGCCGCCATCCTCCATGGAGACCGTGTTACCGGCGTAACGATCATGCGTATGGATGAAGGCATGGATACAGGTCCTATCCTTTCACATCGAGAGCTGGAAATTCTTCCGGATGAAACTTGTGGTGATCTATCAACCCGCCTATCCCTAGTAGGCGCTGAGCTTCTCATTGAAACTTTACCCGATTACTTCCTCGGAGATCTCCTTCCCACCAGCCAGGACGATACCCAAGCCACTTACGCGCCCATGCTTAAAAAGTCGGATGGCGCGCTTGATTTCAACCTTTCCGCGGAACGCTTGGCTCGCCAGGTTCGCGCGTATGAGCCGTGGCCCGGAGCGTTTTTCTATTGGAATGATCGCAGGATCGTTGTCCGAAAGGCCTGCGCCCTCCCAGGGGATAATGTGCCGGGATTCGTGAGTGTCACCCTTGATGGTTTCCCTGCCATCTATACATCCACCGGAGCCCTCAAGCTCGATCTTGTTCAACCAGCGGGGAAAGATGTCATGCCAGGAGATGCTTATCTGAGGGGCGCAAAGAAGATGCTCGGCGATAATTTGATTGCATCCTAACAAGGAACGCCTGCATGAAAGCTCACATCCTCGCACTTGACCAAGGCACTACATCTTCCCGCGCAATGCTCTTTGATGAAAGCGGTGAGATCGTCGCGCAAGCCCAGCAAGAATTCGAGCAAATCTACCCGCAACCCGGTTGGGTTGAACACGATCCGGAAGCAATCTGGTCCTCTCAACTTGATACAATGCGTGCTGTTCTAGACCGGGCGAATCTGAAACCTGAGCAAATCGCCGCGGTTGGCTTGACCAATCAGCGCGAGACGACAATCGTTTGGGACAGGAAGACGGGCGCGCCCATCCACAATGCCATTGTTTGGCAATGCCGGCGCACGGCGTCTCTCTGTGAACGTTTAAAAGCAGCGGGGCTCGAGCACTCAATTCAGGAGAAAACCGGCTTAGTTCTGGACGCGTATTTCTCTGGAACGAAGCTCATGTGGCTTCTTGATAACGTGCCCGGCGCGCGTGCGTTAGCCGAACAAGGAAAGCTGGCATTTGGTACGGTTGACACTTTCCTCCTTTGGCGATTGTCCGGCGGCAAGATTCATGTCACCGACGCCTCGAATGCTTCTCGTACCATGCTCTTCAATATCCACACGCAGACATGGGATGAGGAGATTCTCGAACAACTCGGCATACCCTCCGGAATTTTGCCTGATGTGTGCCCTTCTTCGTACATCTATGGGAGGATGGACCCTGAACTTCTAGGCATTGCAATTCCCTTAGCTGGCATCGCAGGCGATCAGCAAGCCGCCCTTTTTGGTCAGGCTTGCTATGAACGCGGCATGGTTAAAAACACTTACGGTACTGGCTGTTTTCTTCTCTTGAATACGGGCGACCGAGCTGTCAAATCCAAATCGGGCTTGCTCACTACAATAGGATGGAAGCTTGATTTGCATAATCCACCTACCTACGCGCTTGAGGGAAGCGTATTTATTGCCGGCGCCGCCGTACAATGGCTTCGTGACGAGCTTGGGCTCATCGCTCATAGTCCTGAAATCGAAAATCTCGCCTTAACTGTCGAAGATAACGGCGGCGTGTACCTTGTTCCGGCTTTCGTAGGTCTCGGTGCACCCTATTGGGACCCTTACGCTAGAGGCACGATCCTAGGTCTGACCCGCGGCTCAAAGTCCGCCCATCTTGCACGCGCCGCGCTTGAGTCTATTGCGTATCAAACGCGTGACGTCCTTGAAGCGATGAAGGAGGATTCGGGCATCAACTTAAAAGCATTGCGCGTGGATGGCGGCGCAGCGCGCAATGACCTTCTCATGCAGTTTCAAGCAGATATCCTGGGTGTACCTGTCCAGCGTCCAGCCATCGTTGAGACCACCGGTCTAGGTGCTGCATTTCTTGCTGGGCTTGCCGTCGGCGTATGGCCTTCCACGGATGTGCTTGCGGACTTATGGCGTACTGAAAGGGTATTTACGCCATCGATGTCTATAGATCAACGTAATTCGCTTTATCTTGATTGGAAGAGAGCTGTTGAACGAAGCCAAGGCTGGGCTCGCTCCGAGTAATTATCATTCCTTCTGGAGATCATCATGAATTTGCAGATAATTCGAACACGTCACCCCCCTGTAACATTTATCGAACAGCTTGCTTTAATACATACCGAAGAAGGATTCCCAGCAACGTCTTCCGACATCCGTCGAAGAATTGAGAATCTACCGCGCACCGATCGCTTACTCTTTGCGCTTGATGGCGAAACCTTACTCGGCTACGCCCACATTCGAATATCCGGCGACTTGCTCAACGATGAGACATCCGAGTTGGTAAGCATCTTTGTTCGCCAAAATTTTCAAGGGCGCAATGTTGGGCGCCAGCTTGTGAATGCGGCAGAAACATGGGCTCGCGAATCCGGTAGCACTCGCCTGTTGTTTCGACTCGATGCAAACCTAAGCGACACAAAACCCTTTTTCAGTTCCCTTGGCTTTGAACATACCGCCACATGTCTCGAATTCATCCATAAGCTAAACTAGACTTTATACCAATCGCGGGACGTCAATCCTTCTCATCCGTTGACACGATCCTAATCTATGGCACAATGTCTTGATAATGCCCACGTTTTCGACACAACTCCTTATTATCGGTGGAGGCGCAACAGGCTTGGGAATCGCCTTGGATGCATGCCTTCGTGGGTTCAAGGTCGTGCTTGTCGAGCAATCGGATCTCGGCCAAGGCACCTCCGGACGCTATCATGGCTTGCTTCATTCAGGTGGCCGCTACGTCATTTCTGATCCCCCATCTGCAAGAGATTGTGCGTCAGAGAACGAAATCCTTCACAGAATTGCTCCACATGCCATTGAAGACACAGGCGGAATGTTCATCTCAACTAAGTCTGATCCGGTTGACTACCCGGAGGAGTGGCTTGCTGCCTGTAGACGCTGTGGCGTTCCAACAGAAGAGATCTCTCCCGCCAATGCGCTAAATCAAGAACCCGCTCTCAACCCGCATATCACTCGCGTTTTTCACGTCCGTGATGCCTCGCTTGACTCCTTTGATCTCCTTCATGCTATTACAGATGCTATTCGAAGTGCGGGTGGTGAAGTGTGGCTCAAGCACCAAGTCGAAGCATTGCGAATGCAAAGTGGCCGCGTTCTCTGCGCCGATGTTATCGATCGAGCAACACAAGTTAAGAAACAAATCCACGCCGAGTTATTCATCAACGCCGCCGGTCCGTGGGCGAGTGATGTGGCCATCATGGCTGGAGCTCAGGCTCCTATTTCGTTGGGCAAGGGCACCATGATCGCCCTGGCCACGCGCCCTGTTCATACCGTTCTGAATCGCTGCAGGCCTCCCTCCGATGGAGATATCATCGTCCCTGTAGGCACTGTTGCTGTGCTTGGCACGACCAATGTGCTGGTCGATGGGCCAACGGATCTCGATATTACATCTTGGGAGATCGACTACATCCTTTCCCAAGGAGAAATCCTCATCCCTGAGCTGGCACGCCATAGGCCATTACGCGCCTGGGCGGGCATTCGTCCCCTCTACCGTCCTCCCCAAGCCACTAAAGAACACGTTTCAACGCTTTCTCGCGCGCATATCATCCTCGACCATGAGGAGCGAGAGGGTATTCAAGGCTTCATCAGTGTCATCGGCGGCAAGTTAACGACTTACCGTCTCATGGCAGAACAAACTGTTGACCTGATCTGTCAACATCTCGACATACACTCATCCTGCACTACTGCAGAAACCCCACTTGAACCGCACCGGCGGAAGCATTATCACCTCCCCGCCCGACTTTCCTTGCTGCACGAAAAACCTGACTCGAGCGGGGTTATTTGTGAATGCGAGATCGTAACGCGCGCCATGATCGAAGATGCGTTACGAGAATCCTCAACTGCAGACCTCGACGACATTCGGCGTGACTTGCGTTTGGGTATGGGGCCATGTCAGTCGGGTTTTTGTTCCTACCGAACAGCTGGCGTTCTGGCGGAGATCTTACCTAACGTCGAACTAAACAATGTTTTAAGAGATTTCATTTTTAAGCGTTGGCGTGGTGTACGCCCTCTTGGATGGGGATATGGACTTCGTCAAATGGAGCTAACACGACGCATCTACCTTGACTTACTGAATTTGCACCACCTTCCTGAGAAAGGTGAATGAAGAAACTTCTCATCATCGGTTCTGGACTTACGGGTCTTTTCGCAGCCGCACTCGCGCTTGATCGAGGGGCAGACGTCACCCTCGTATCCCGAGGTCGTGGCGGCCTTGCTCTCTCACATGGCTGCATCGATATTTGGGGGCGCACTGCACCATCTCGCGCCATCGGTCGCCTGAGACCGAGCCACCCCTATCGACTTGCAGGTAAAGATGCCCTTCACCACGCTATCGTTATATTCAGAGATATCGTCCGTGAGGCTAACTACCCCTTCCAAGGTGATCTTTCAAACCTACTGCGGGTTCCCACATCGCTTGGCTCGATACATTGCACTTCACTTGCCCCTATTTCGCTTGCGCAGGCCAACCTCCGCAACACGACCCCCTTCATCCTGGCTAACCTGGAGGGCTTTCGCGATTTCTACCCGACTCTAATTCAGCGTAACCTTCTACAGGCTGGCGTTTCAGTGGATAAAACGATCACACTTCCTCTCCCCAATAACGCACACCCTCGCGACTTATATGCGTCTGATTACGCTCGTCAGTTCGATTATGCAAGCTTTCGTTCAGCTACACTTAAGTTAT
>CAYLOP010000076.1:0-14261 GCA_964385305.1 uncultured Anaerolineaceae bacterium
CCCCTCTTACCCGTATCGGACGTGGTGAAATTGGTGGAAAGGCGAACGGTCTTGCGCACATTCGTGGGAAATTGTTCACGCAGCTCAACCACAAGCGCTATCCGGACATCAAAGTGGATATCCCCTCGTTGGCAGTCATTTGCACCGATGTATTTGATGCATTTATGCAGTCCAATCATCTCGATGAGATCGCAACGTCTGACCGGTCAGACGAAAGGATTGCCAAGGCTTTCCAGCAGGCCGAGATGCCCTTTGAGGCTTTGGGGGATTTGCGAGCGCTGATCAATCAAGCCCATTCACCGCTAGCAATCCGCTCCTCCAGCCTTTTAGAAGACGCTCGTCATGAACCCTTTGCAGGCGTTTACTCCACGAAGATGATCCCGAACAACAGTTTTGATCCCGACGCTCGATTCCGCCAGTTGATCGAAGCGATTAAACATGTTTACGCCTCAACTTATTTCTGCAATGCCAAAGACTACCGCACAGCCACCCAACACCCAGACGATGAAGAACGCATGGCAATCATCATCCATCAACTGGCAGGCAAGCGCTACCATAACCGTTTCTACCCTGAACTATCGGGGGTGGCGCGTTCGATCAACCACTACCCCATGAGCCCGGCTCAACCCGAAGATGGCGTAATCAACTTAGCCCTGGGCTTGGGAAAAACCATCGTCGATGGCGGGCGCTGTTGGTCATATTCACCAACTTACCCAAAGGTACAGCCACCTTATGGATCGGTACAGGAACTTCTTAAAGAGACGCAAACTGAATTTTGGGCAGTCAATATGGGGGAACCAGACGAGTATGATCCCATACGCGAGACGGAATACCTGCTGCTTGAAAATCTTATGGTCGCTGATCGGGATGGCAGCTTGCGCCACATCGCCTCAACCTATAGTCCTATCTCCGGGCGCTTATCTGTTGGGACCGGCTTTGAAGGCCCACGTGCACTGACCTTTGCACCACTCCTGGTTCTCAATGACATTCCATTCAACGAATTGATCGAAGAAATACTAGGTATCTGTGAGGATGATCTGGGTGGCCCCGTTGAAATCGAATTCGCCATGACCTTCAACCCGCATCGCTTTGCTTTCCTACAAGTACGCTCAATGGAAGCTTTGGGTGCCGATACCAGTGTCGAGGTAGCCGACATGAGCGGTGAGGATGTGCTTGTAGGATGTGAGCGTAGCCTTGGCAATGGCGTTGACGAGTCGATTGTGGATATCGTCTACACCAAACCAGAGAGTTTCAATCTCAAGCATACGATGAAGATCATGCCCGAATTGGAGCAGATGAACCGCGATTTACTTTCAACCGGTCGACCTTACATATTGATCGTACTTGGCCGCCTAGGGACGACAGATCACTGGCTGGGAATTCCTATCAAGTGGGGCAAAATCGCTATGGCCAAGGCTGTTGTCGAAGCTACCAATGAAAAAGCGCGCGTCGAGCTCAGTCAGGGCTCTCACTATTTCCACAATATCATCAGTTTGGGGGTGAAGTACTTCATCCTCTCCCTGAATTCAGAATACCAGGTGGACTGGGCTTGGCTTGGTCAGCAAGAGGCGGTTAAAGAAACCGAGTTCCTACGGCATATCCACCTCGACTCGCCTCTAACCATCAAGGTCGATGGCCGCACAAGTCGCGGCGTGATCTATAAACCGGGGGGACCGTCGAATGACTGAAACGTCCAAATCACTTGATCGATTGCTATACGACTTGCGCGAACGCGCAAAAGAGCTCAATTGTCTTTATGAACTCCAGGAATTGCTGGGGAAGAAAGGGATCACCACCGACGAGATCTGCTCGGGGCTCATCCGCATTATCCCCCCAGGTTGGCAGTATCCTGATGTTTGTCAGGCTGATGTGATCTATGGTGGTCAACACTTTCAATCCCCGAATTTCAAGCCCTCTGCCTGGGTGCAAAGCGCCGATATCCTTGTCCAGGATCAAATGGTAGGGAAAATCAGCGTCTACTATACTGAAGAACGTCCCCCCTCAGATGAAGGACCCTTTCTCAAGGAAGAACGGCGCTTGATTAATACCATCGCCGAGCAATTTGGTTTCTTCATCTTGCACAATCAACTCAAGCAGGTCTTCCAGCAGCAACAACAAATCGATAGCACCGGGGAGGGTGGATGGAACGTTATTATCGATCTACTCAAACGAACCGATCCGGATTTGCTCGTCCGCCTCACTCGTAAAATGATCCACTACTTAGGTCTGCGCGGAATTGAAGAAGCCGCGCGGTTACTGGAACGCTCTTCAACCGTCCCGTCTGATGAGGAGGGATTCGACGAGAATCGACCCTTCCAAGGTGCCAGCTCGACCAGCCTGCGCGAGATCACCGGTGAGGTCTTTTCCATCGCAAGTAAATATCTCTCGAGGGATGAGATCCTCGATAACATCCAGAAATGGAGCCGTGAAGATCGCGTGCGCTTCTTCGTGGACGTGCTGGTTAACCCCAGCTCGTCGATGGTCGAGATAAGCTCAGCCATCGAGCGCTTTCACCTGCTCATGGAGCAAGGCATCGAACTCACTGAACCCCGGGCGAAGTGGTTCCGCATCGCCCTCATCCGGCGAATCCTCAGCGACCAACCACGCTTTATTGAGGTCGCCAAGCAGTTTATCAACATCGATGATTTCAGCCACTTCATGCGTCGAGTCATCTTCCCGGTTGGCAGTCACGGCAAACTAGGTGGGAAGAGCTCGGGACTTTTCCTGGCTGCACAAATACTGCAGCGCACCGGTTCAAAGAACCCGCTCTTGAGCAGTATCAAGACGCCTAAAACCTGGTACCTGACGTCCGACAGCATCTTTCACTTCATGGGTTACAACGATCTGGAGGACATCCTCGAGCAGAAATACCGTGATCTCAATCAGGTGCGACAGGAATACCCCTTCATCATGCAGTTGTTCAAGAATTCACCGCTACCACCGGAAATCGTAAAAGCTCTCACGCTCGCACTGGATGATTTTGGGGACGTCCCTCTGATCGTCCGATCCTCCAGCCTTCTTGAAGACCAGACCGGAGCAGCTTTCGCAGGAAAATATAAGAGTTTATTCATCGCTAACCGAGGTTCAAAAGAAGAACGCCTGGACGCGGTGGTCGATGCTATCAACGAGGTTTTTGCCTCACTCTTCGGCCCAGATCCCATCGAGTATCGCATCAAGCATGGTCTCATCGATCTACATGAGGAGATGGGCATCTTGATCCAGGAGGTGGTTGGCACTCAGGTTGGCGATTACTATTTGCCTTCCTTTGCCGGCGTGGCGTTCAGCCATAACAATTTCCGCTGGTCCAGCCGAATCCGACGGGAAGATGGTCTGATCCGCCTGGTTCCCGGCCTGGGAACCCGTGCGGTTGATCGCCTAACCGACGACTACCCTGTACTCATCGCACCCGGGCAGCCTGGACTGCGTGTGAACGCGGCGACAGATGAGATCTTGCGCTACTCGCCCAAGAAGGTCGATGTTGTCAATCTCAAGACACGCCAATTTGAGAGCATCGATCTGCAAGCGTTCATGGCCACGCATGGCGGGGATCTTCCCCTAAGCAACCACCTGGTCTCTGTTCTCGAGGCGGATCATTTCCGTGAGCCATTCCCTGCTGGTGTCGATTTCGAAAATGATGATTACGTCGTTACCTTCGAGGGGCTCTTCACGCGTACAGATTTCCTCAAGCAGGTCCAGACAATCCTGAAGCAACTGCAGGATACCTTCGGTCATCCTGTGGATATTGAATTCGCCCATGATGGGACCGATTTCTACCTGTTGCAATGTCGGTCACAGAGCTACAGCGAAGAAAGCACACCTTCGGTGATCCCCACGGACATTCCCGAGGATAGAATTATCTTCTCCGCGAACCGCTACGTTTCCAATGGCGATATGCCGGAGATTACCCATATTGTCTATGTAGACCCCGAAAAGTACGCCGAGTTGGAGAACCATCAAGATCTAGTGGCTGTGGGTCGTGCAGTGTGCAGCCTAAATCAAGCGCTGCCTCGGCGAAAATTTATCTTGATGGGCCCCGGTCGTTGGGGAAGTCGTGGTGACATTCGGCTCGGCGTGAGCGTCGGCTATTCCGACATCAACAATACTTCCTTGCTTATTGAGATCGCCCGCCAACAGAAGGATTATGCGCCTGAGCCTTCCTTTGGCACACACTTCTTTAAGGATCTGGTAGAAGCTTCTATCCGCTATCTTCCTCTCTACCCTGATGAACCTGGAATTCACTTCAATGAGGAATTCCTCACCAATCAGAAGAGCATCCTCCGGGAATTGCTCCCTGATTACAGCCATCTCGATGAGGTTATTCGGGTTCTCGATGTCCCCGCACTAACGAACGGGCAGATCTTGAAGGTACTGATGAATGGCCAAACCGATGAGGCGATGGCTATCCTCGACAAACCCCGCTAACGCCTTTGCATGCATCCGACTTCCGCATTGAAGGTGAATGGCGCATGAAATCTTAATCCGCAGTCCAGTCGCTTTCCAGCACCTCGTCCATCATTTTCACCTCGAACCTTCGAGCCACAACCCCTTAGGTCGATCCTTGAATTGGAATGAAATCGACCTTTCGATTGAACCCGATCTCAATCCATGGAAAACGCGTGATTTTAATGGGTTTTTTAGACCTCATGAGATCTTTCCTATGATTCCTTCATGAGCCAGGTGCTACATTTTCATAAAGGTCATCTCACCCCTTTTTTTACTCGTGGTGCATACACATTTAGCAAAGGAGAAAAAAGATGTCTGTGATCCAAGACGTCATCGCCATGGTTGAGGAGAAGGACACCGGGCAACCGGAATTCCACCAGGCGGTGAAAGAGGTGCTTACCACGCTGGAACCCACCGTCGATCGACACCCTGAGTATGTTCAAGCCAAGATTTATCACCGCATCGTCATTCCAGATCGGGTGATCATGTTCCAGGTACCCTGGATGGACGATAAAGGCGATATCCAGGTCAACCGCGGCTTTCGAGTGCAGTTCAACAACGCCATTGGACCTTATAAGGGCGGCTTACGCTTTCACCCCTCAGTTAACCTGGGAATTATCAAATTCCTGGGGTTTGAGCAGGTCTTTAAAAACTCCCTCACCACACTACCCATGGGCGGTGGCAAGGGTGGCTCAGATTTCGACCCCAAGGGCAAATCCGATCACGAGGTGATGAGTTTTTGTCACGCTTTCATGCGCGAACTCTACCGCCATATCGGACCCAATACCGATGTTCCCGCTGGGGATATCGGTGTCGGCGGCCGCGAGATCGGCTACCTTTATGGCTACTACAAGAAGATCGTCAACAACAACACCGGCGTGCTCACTGGCAAAGGGCTTGAGTACGGTGGGAGCTTAATCCGACCAGAGGCCACGGGTTACGGTGCAGTGTATTTCGCTGCCGAAATGCTGGCGACTCGCAAGGAGGAGATCAAAGGCAAAGTCGCTGCTGTGAGCGCCTCCGGCAACGTAGCACAATATACCGTCGAGAAAATCCTGGATCTGGGCGGCAAGGTGATTACCCTCTCAGATTCAAGCGGCACGGTCGTGGACGAAGCTGGTGTCGATCGCAAGAAGTTGGCGTATGTACTCGAGTTGAAGAACATCCGCCGCGGTCGCATCAAGGAGTATGCCGAAGAATTCAAGGGCGTGAAGTACTACGAGGGCAAGAGCGTTTGGGATGTGCTCAAAGAAGAAGGGCTTAAAGTCGACTTGGCCTTCCCTTCCGCCACCGAGAACGAGATCAACGGTGACCACGCCCAAGCGCTTCTAAAGAACGGTTGCTATTGCGTCTCTGAAGGTGCCAATATGCCCTCCACGCTGGATGCGATCAAGATCTATCAGGAGAATAATGTGCTTTATGGCCCTGCCAAGGCGGCCAACGCTGGCGGCGTAGCCACCTCTGGGCTCGAGATGTCGCAGAACAGCATGCGGCTCTCTTGGTCGCGCGAGGAAGTCGACCAGCGTCTGCATGGCATTATGAAGAGCATCCACAAAGCCAGCCTTGAAGCAGCGGAGACCTACAGTCGTCCGGGGGATTATCTCCTGGGCGCCAATATCGCCGGGTTCATCAAGGTCGCCAATGCCATGATGGCCTACGGAGCGGTGTAGCGGTTGTTTGGACGGTTGCAACAATAATTGGAAATCACCCCGCCTTCGTGCGATGAGGTGGTTCCCCTAAGAAACCTCCGTAAGCCAGGTGTGGCGAACCCCATGCCGCGAGCGGAGGTTCATTGCTAGCCAGATATGAGCGTACAGATAGACCAAGCACTCACGGATAAGATGGTCGAACGTGCGATCGCGGCCTGCGCCGAAACCCATTTCGCAGGGGATGAACGTCGCGTTCGCCTGTCTTTGGTTCGTGGTCAGTGTGAGAGCTGTAGGTGTGTATCGGATGCCCTGGTACATGAGATTGGCGCCTATCTAGGCCAAGTTGCCAGCTCTGTGAAGATGATTTATCAATACGAAGCGCTTGACGCGGAACAGGTAGCGCCGCCAGCGGATCACAGCCACAGCAGCATCCACTTGATCGCCTGGGTCGAACGAAAAAGCGCTGCGTTGAGAGCGCTGACTGGAACACTGGAAAGTTTCCTGGCCGAGAGCAAGCGCAAATTGGGCTGCCCCAACGCTGCCCCGGACTGCTTCACCCTGAATATCGAGATGGTTGATGATCGCGACGTGCGCGAACGTCGGGGCTTTGGTTTATTGGTGGATAGCGCTTACCTACGGTCAAAGCCGATCTGGAAGCCGGATGCCATCGCAGAAGAGAAAGCGCTCGAGGAAGCGGTGTCAGGACGCGTCCGCTACGAATTGCCCGATTCCTTCGACCCCCAGATAATCCCCGAATCCCGCTTACTCGAACATGCTCGGAGCATCGAAAACCTCCCACCAGAAGATCGCAAGGCCCTCGAACACCACCTGTTGGAACTCAAGGTAACCCTGATCCGACGCATCATCAGCGATCAGCTTGACTACATCAACATCGCCCGCGACTGGTTTACCGTCGGGGATCTGGCCGAGGTCTATCAACGTCGGCTGGGTTTCGGACGCATTGGCGGTAAAGCAGCCGGGATGCTGCTTGCAGGACGGATCCTGAATGAAGTTGCCCGCGATGAGATCAAATCCATCGTTCGGATTCCCGAATCCTACTTCCTCGGCTCCGATCTGATGTATATCTTCATGGCTATGAACGGCTTAATGCATTGGAACGATCAAAAGTACAAGCCTGAAGATCAAATCCGAGAGGAATATCCCCAGATACATGAGGATTGCCTGGCTGGTGAGTTCCCACCCGAGATTCTGATCGAGTTGCAAGGGATGCTCGGACAAATTGGATCGCAGCCTTTGATCGTGCGCTCCTCGAGTCAGTTGGAGGACAGTCTGGGTACGTCCTTCGCAGGGAAGTACGATAGCTACTTCTGCCCCAATCAGGGAGACCCGGAAGAAAATCTTCGCCAATTGACGCGCGCCATCGCCAAAACATACGCCAGTACCTTCAAGCCAGATGCACTGCTCTATCGCCGTCGGCGTGGCTTGCAAGATTATGATGAACGCATGGCGGTCCTGATCCAGGTCGTTCAAGGCGAGACCTGGCGCCATTATTACCTTCCTTTCGCCGCTGGCGTTGCCTTCAGCCAAAATCTCTTCCGCTGGGCACCGCAAATCCGGCGTGAAGATGGGTTTGTGCGTATGGTCTGGGGTTTGGGCACCCGTGCCGTCGAACGCGTCGGCGATGACTACCCCCGCCTGGTCGCACTCAGCCACCCGACCCTGCAACCGGATGATGACCCGCGTGCGATCCTGCACTATTCGCAGAAGTATGTGGATTTGATCGACCTAGAGGAGAACACATTCAGGACACTGCCGATCAGTGAAGCACTCTCGCCCCATTATCCCGCGTTGCGCCATATGATCCAGTTGTATCAAGACGGAGATTTGAGGACTCCGCACAGCCTGATCACACCTGACGATATCCCCAACGCAGCTATTACTTTTAATGAACTGCTCAGCCGCACTCCCTTCCCTAGCCATCTTACGGAACTCCTCGGGATTCTAGAAGAACACTGGCATTCGCCTGTCGATGTGGAATTCACGGTCCAGATCCCCGAGCCAAGGAAGTCGCCTGAAGAAACGAAGCTCTCACTTTTACAATGCCGTCCGTTACCACGTCTGCAGACAGCAACCCGGGTGCGCATGCCGCAGGACCTTCCCGAGGAGGATATTATTTTCTCCTCGCATTTCATCGTGCCAAGTGGCCATATCCCCAGGATCGATTATGTTCTGTACGTGGATCCGACAAACTACTTCTCCCTCCCCGATACGGTTAGTCGCAACGACCTCACCCGCGCTATCGGTCGATTAAACGCCGCTTTGGAGGGGCAGGCATTCATATGTGTTGGACCCGGGCGCTGGGGGACTGCCAATTTCGACCTTGGGGTCTTCGTTGGATATGCCGACATTTGCAATTCAAGGGCTTTGGTAGAGCTATCCGGCGAGGCCGTTGGTCCCACGCCGGAACCCTCCTTTGGGACCCATTTCTTCCACGACCTGATGGAGGCGCAGATCTACCCGCTCGCAGCCGACCTGGATCGCGAGGACACCCTCCTCAACCAAGTTTTCTTCAGACAATCCCCTAACCGGGCTCGAGAATGGATTGAACTCAGTCAGACCCTGGAACCTGTTCTACGGTTGATCATGGTCGAAGATTATCGCCCAAAGCATCACATCGAGATCATCATGGATGATGAGAAAAACCAAACACTGGCCTTTCTCGCGCCGCATGCCTGAATTTTTATCAGACTGCTCACGCGATAAATTGGGCATTTTACATCTTTCAGTTTCACCTCTATCCCCAGGTCACATCCAATCTCGATAAGAGCATGAAGAAAAAGCGCCCTCACTGATGGTTCTCTCTCAGGTAGACGTGTCGTGACCGTCAGGCTGCACTACAAAGCGAGCCCTTGCAATTACATTCACTTGAAACCCGGCGAACCTCGGATTTCTCCCCTCCTGTATTCAGATTGTCTTCCAAGAAAACGAAGCGTATGTGAGACAAAATAGCACGGAAATTCATTCCTCCGATGTGCGCCTGTGCCATGAACTAATGAAGAATGTATGGGTAATTACCCATCGATCCTGTGCAACCCAGTGTAATTACTAAGTTTTGATCTTCCGGAATACGCCTGAGATCCTTCCGTGCCCCAGTTCCCCCCTTGGATTCGACCGTCTATCCCCCAATTTCGACCATTCAGAGCAAAACGCGAGACGACCGCGGATGAATTTGCTACGATCGTAGTAGAGATGAGGAGTGAAAAGATGTCCCAAAATTACAAGAAACAGTGGTGGCAACCTGATTTCGGAAGAAACGGGTCATCCCATGTAGACCGTGTTGACGCGTTCGTTCTTAACCCGAGAGCCAGTCGGGCGTTGGTTAAGAGTCTATTTGCAGACCCCGCATGGGATACCACATGTGAAGAGCCAGATCTCGTGATCTTTGTCCGTTCTACATCGGAATGCACAGAAAGAAAGGATGGAAGACTATGGCCGTGATCCATGTGCAAAACCTGCAGAAGCACTATGGTGAAGTGAAGGCTGTGGATGGAGTCAGTTTTCAAGTCCATCAAGGGGAAGTCTTCGGCTTCTTAGGGCCCAACGGCGCTGGGAAGACAACAACCATCGAGATCCTGGAGGGCTTTCATCGTCAGGATCGAGGTGAGGTGAAGGTGCTAGGGCTGGATCCGCAGGCAGACCGCTATGAGCTCCAAGAGAGGATCGGGATCATGCTGCAAGAAACGGAGCTTTATCAGGAGCTGCGAGTCGGTGAGTTGCTCAGGCTATTTGCTAGCTATTATCGCAACGCGGTTGACCCTGATGACTTGCTGGAGATGATCGGTCTCGAAACGAAGAAGCGGGCGTTTATCCGTGAATTATCCGGCGGCCAGCGCCAGCGGGTGGTCTTCATCTTGACGCTCATCAACGACCCAGATCTACTCTTCCTTGACGAACCAACAGCCGGCCTCGATCCACAATCCAGACGAGCCATCTGGAATTGGATCAACCGCGGTCGACAGGAGGGGAAAACAGTCTTCCTGACCACCCACTATATCGAAGAGGCGGAGAGGCTTTGTGATCGTGTGGCAATCATCGATCACGGGCGCATCATAGCTCTGGACACGCCGAAAAGATTACGGGCAGGCGCTCAAGTGGAGAACCGTATCGAATTCACCACAGAAGGCAATCTGAACACGGATAAGTTGCAGTCCATGCCGCTGATAACGAACGTGGTGGAACATGGACGCGGTGCCTATACATTATTCGCTCAGGAGGCAGAGCCCGCCTTAAAGTCCCTGATCGCGCTCTCGGAGGAAAACGGCTTTCGCATCCGTGGGTTGCACGTCGAGGGAGCCTCGCTTGAAGATGTGTTTATTCAACTCACGGGTAGGAGGATTCGAGCATGAAGGCCTTTCGCCATCAAGTTAGCACGGAACTTACCCTGTTCTTACGAGATCGAGCCGTGGTTACTTTTGTCATCGTGTTCCCCGTCCTCACCGTGCTCTTCTTCGGTTACTTAAACCAGGGAGGGCAGGTGGAGGGAATTTCGTATGCTAGCTATTTGATTGCAGGCGGGATTGGCATGGTGATTTCGAGCGCAGCGTTCGAAAACGTTGGGGTTGCACTGGCACAGCAGCGTGAAGCGGGGATCCTGAAGCGGATCGGGGCTACTCCGCTTCGAATAGCTACACTCTTAGGCGCCAAGATCGCAATGGCCACACTTGTGATTTTTGTGCAAGCCAGCATCATGATCGCCCTTAATGTGCTTCTTTTCCATGCGCAGATCTCGGGAAACCTGCTCTGGGGTTTACTCATCCTGCTGGTCGGGGCGCTTGTATTTGCAACCATGGGGATCGCCCTAAGCGGTATCAGCAGAAACACCAACGTGGCAAGCGCAGCAGCGCGCGCAATCTCGTTCCCCATGCAATTCTTATGCGGCACCCTCTTCCCCCTGGCTGCCATGCCATCGGTCCTGCGAGGTTTGGCGAGTGCGCTACCACTGACCTATCTTGTTAGCTTGCTGCGAGGCGTCATGCTATTCGGTGATTCTCCCTGGTCCTACACCAAGGAGTGGATCGTCCTTTTTGTCTGCTTATTGGGCGCAGGGATGATCGCCATAAAGACCTTTCGTTGGGAGTAAACCATGTATAAGCCGATACACACCCTTCGTTGCATCCAGCAACAAATCGTCACCGAAGTGCGGTTATTTCTGCGCAGTGGGGAGGCCGTTTTTCTCACCTTTTTCGTTCCGATGCTGGGGACGGCCTTTTTCGTCTACTTGAGTCGAGAGGGCCTGTTGGGTCACGTCTACGGGCTTTTATTCCGTGGGCTTGGAGGCGATACAGACTTCCTCGTGCGCTACTCTCCAATCACCTTTATGATGCTGGGGATGATCGTTTACTGCATCATCGCCGCCGGGTTCGAGGGACTGGTCCCCAAAGTTGTCCGTGAGCGTTCCAACGGCCTGACCAAACAGCTTGGAGGCACGCCCATGAGAGCCTGGGTCTACCTCCTGGCAAAAGCGCTCAACGCCTTTGTTCTTGTTGGAATCGAAGTAGCGTTGATCTTCGCTGTAGGGTTTGTCTCTTCGGAATTTAGTCTGAAGGGAAATTGGTGGGATCTCAGCGTATTGCTACTCCTCGGCACGCTGACGGTCGCCGGACTTGGATATTGCCTGGGTAACCTCACGAAAACACACGATGCTGCGATCGTGGCGGTACACGCGATCTATATCCCGATGTTGCTTCTCAGTGGCGCCTTTGTCCCCCTCGAAGTGCTTCCAAATGCGCTGCGTATCATCGCTCGCTTTCTGCCTTTGACGTACTTCGTTAGCCCTTTCCGGAGCGTGATGGTTGAGGGCTTAAGTCTGGTGGCAAACGCCGCCAACCTGAGCCTGCTCCTTCTATGGATGGTGGGTAGCTGGGTCGTCGCGCTTCGAACTTTTCGATGGACTGTATAAGGTCAAAGCGTGTGGATACACAGTCGGATGAGCCGCCCAACGCTTTCAGTGTGCGGCGAAAACCACTATTATTAAGATGCATAAGAGGGCGGATAATGACCGAAGTTCAGCAGGGATGGAGCCGGAAAGGTTCTCTCCGCCATATCCTGTTCATCCTATTGATGACCACCCTCCCCTTTGGCCTATTCTTTGGCATACAAACGGGCAACTATCTCGTCTCCTTCGGCATGAGCGGGACCATCAGCGTCACCCTCCTGATTATCTTCACTCTGGATTACACCCTTCTACGTCCTAGATTGACACATCTCACTCGCGACCGCCGGCTCATGCTAGAGATCTCGTTCGCGGTTGCTGAGACAATCCTTGGAGCGCTTTTTGCGTTTTGGCTCTGTGGTCGTTTGTTTGGGCTTCCTGTGACGGCTAAGTCGCTCTGGCCATCGGTTGCCATCTTGTTCGGCTTAGTCCTGATCATACGCGCCATCCGCTACGCTTCGGAGTTCTACCGGGATCTCAAAGCCAAAGAGATGGTGGAGGAACGGCTCCGAACGCTCAAAGCTCAAGCGGAGCTGAAGGCACTCAAGGCGCAGATCAACCCCCATTTTCTTTTCAACACTTTGAACACTATCGCCACGCTCACACACAGCGACCCGTCTCATGCAGAGATAACTATCGAACGCTTGGCAGAGATGTTTCGCTACGTGCTGGTTGCGAGCGAGCGCGGACAAGTGCCTCTCGCGGACGAAATGGCATTTGTCTACGATTACCTGGAAATCGAGCGTGCTCGTTTCGGAGACCGACTTCAGATCACGCGCCAGATCGGGCTGCAGAGTCTGGATATCCTCGTCCCCAGCCTGCTCTTTCAACCGCTGGTCGAGAATGCGATCCGACACGGGCAGGATGAAGGAGGTCGCATCGAACTGATGCTTCGGCTGTTTCGTGAAGGTGAAGACATCTTGATCCAAATTGCCGACCATGGACCAGGCATGCCGGCTAAATTCAACCTAGAGGATTCCAAGGGGGTGGGATTGCGCAACGTAGATGCGCGGTTAAAGAAGATCTATGGTGAAGGTTTTGGCTTGCAGATTGAGGGCAACGTCCCTCGTGGGACAGTCTTCACAGTTCGCATCCCGTGGAAATTGGGTGAGAGCTCCGAAGAAGATGTTGAGGTGGAAAGCTAAACACAAAGTAGTGGAATCATCCTATCCTTCGTGTGAGGCACAGAGGTGCACCAGTAATGAACTCGACTAAGGTTTTAATCGTCGATGACGAGGCTCCCGCCAGGGAGCGACTTCTGCGCATGCTTTCGAAAATAGAAGGCATCGAGGTGGTCGGCGAAGCCAAGGACGGTTTGCAAGCCATCGAGCAGATCGATCGCCTCCGTCCGGATCTTGTGTTCCTCGACATTCAGATGCCAAGTCTGGATGGTTTTGGGGTCCTAGCCGCGCTGCAGGAACCGCCGCCCATCATCTTCGTCACCGCATATGACGAGTACGCCTTGCGCGCCTTTGAGGTGAGCGCATTGGATTACCTGCTGAAACCTTACAGCCAAGATCGGTTAGAGTCGGCTGTTCTTCGTGCGAGAACAACGACCTTTTCGAAGAAAGACCTTGCCCAAAGGTCGGGCTCTCTCTTCGAGAGCCTGGTTGAGCAAGGGCGCTACCTGACCCGTCTGGCGGTGCAGGATCGTGAGAAGATCCGCCTGCTCGATGTCACAGAGATCGATTGGATCGGCATCGAGAAAGGGGTGTTGAAGACCCACGTTGGCGAGGCAGCGTATGTTACAAGAAGCACGTTGGACAATTTAGAAGCTCGCCTCGACCCGGAGCACTTTTTCCGCGCTCATCGTTCCGCGATCGTAAACCTGGATCGGATTCAGGAGATCATTCCTTGGTTCAAAGGTTGCTATAAGCTACGCTTGGATACAGACGTCGAGGTCGATCTCAGTCGAGCGCGTGCTCGTGAGCTGCGCAAGCGATTTCCTTGGTGACCTACCTCCGCGCATTACTTTACTAGAATTACAGCTTGATACGAGGAGGAAGGGATTGCCACAGACGGTTCACACCTACATATAGTGAACTTAAGAATGAAGAAATCGCACTTGCGGGCGCTTTACTCTCAGGTAGCGGGGCTTGGAGGAGCCTGTCCCGAGCGAAGCGAGGGAAATCCCGTCTCGCTGCGCTCGCGGGACGAACGGTCCCGTCTCGCTGCGCTCGCGGGACGAACGGTCCCGTCTCGCTGCGCTCGCGGGA
>CAYLOP010000077.1:0-11656 GCA_964385305.1 uncultured Anaerolineaceae bacterium
TCCGCTAGAGAGCTTAGAGTCTTCCTGCGAAATCGGCTTCAATCAGTGCTTCCAATTCGGCAGCAGCCATCGCCTCATTTGCACCTCTCACGACCATCTCAACCATGTGTCCCTTTTCCACTCCCAGGGAAAGGACGCCGAGGATGCTTTTGGCATCTTGCCAATCGCTATCGGTCGTCTGGTTTCGAATTTGAATATCCGCCTCGTAATTGTTAGCTTCCTTCACAAGAAGCGATGCGGGTCGTGCGTGCAATCCAACTTCGTTTATCACTCTCACACGTATCGTCGTTGTCATCCTTGCTCCCACACAATTAGCGCGTGCTGTCTACGCATTCCCTGGTCTTTCCTTATGCATTCTGCGTTCCTTCGTCGTTGGAGGATAAATGCGCTATGAATAAGTGCTCAGGCGTTCTTGAGTGCTTCTGCAACCTTTGCAGCCGTTTCTTCCTCATTCACGCCGGTAAGAAATGCCATGCAGTTGATGAAAGGGATATCTTCGCTGACCTTCACTCGGGAGGAAGCGACGACCACGTCATAGTTCCCACTACTCAGGTGGCGCCGGACATCAAATGCATTGGAGTTGACGATCTCAACCTCGATGCCATTCGCTTTCGCGATCTCATGAACTTTCTGGCTTACGACACTCGAGGTCACACCGCCGGTCCCACAGACAGACAGCACACGCACTTTGGCCATTCAGCACCTCCATGAGTTAATGGTGTGGGGCTTGGAACCCCACACCATCTTCTGCCAACCCAGATACCATTACAGGGCGAACCCAAACAATCCTAACAATTTTGCGATGATCCAAGCAAACCAGTGTGAACCCGCACCAATGCTGGTCCAAACGACGCCCTCAGGGACATCCATGCCGATCGCCTGTCCGGCGGCGGTGTAGACGGGAGCTAGATCGCCAGCGACATAGAGCGCAATGATGAAGATAACAGTGCCTGCGATCAAGCCGCGTACAATGTTACCGCGCTTGAGGAAAGGCATGCACATGCTGATGAGGAATGGCGTAGCAATGGCCAAATCCGCCAACGGCAAGACACGGTTGCCCGGAAGGATCAGCGCTAAGCCCATGACGATCGGGATCAGCAACATACCAACAGCGAGCACGTCTGGAAAACCGATCAACACGGCTGCATCCAGGCCGATGTATACATCACGGTTGAAGCGTCGCTTCATGAACTCACGTAAATGCTCAGCAATGGGCCCTAAGCCTTCCATCAACAGTTTAAGCATACGTGGGAAGATGAGCATTACCGCTGCCAGTGTGATAGCCAGATTGAGAACAATGCCCCATGGTTGCCGGGCGAGGATACCAATCGCCGCACCGAGAACCGTGCCGATGGTCACCGGTTCGCCAATCACACCGAAACGCTCGGAAATAGCCTCCGGATCGGCGTCAAGATCACGCAAACCCGGGATGCGCTCGACGATCCAGTTTACCGCGATACCGATCGGCGGCCAGAGCCCAGCGTTGCCGTGTGGAATGGAGATGCCCTGCATCTCAAAGTGTTCATCGATCTTCGGAGCTGTCCAATCGGCGATCAACAGGATCAGAATCTCGTTCAGCGCGAAGCCGATCATGGCAAGAACCACACTACCTGTGAGGGTATAGACGACCACCGCTGTAATGCCCCAGGTCCAGTAGTTCAGAATGTCAGCATCGAGGGTTTTCGTCCCTCTAAGAACCAACAGGAGCAAGTTTACGACGACACCGACAGGAATGAACCAGATCGCGATGGGTGATCCCCACGTGGCCGAAAGCAAGGAGAAGACGCCCAGGTCGCTGACATCGAGTTGGACACCTGTGCTTTGCACGAACGCGCCAACTGCAGGACCGAAGTTCGAAGCAAATACGCCAAACATGACATTGAAGCCGACAAGGCCTGCACCGATCAATACAGCGCTTCGGAAGGCTTTCCCAAACCTCATACCAGAAATGAGCGCGATCAAGAGGATCGCTAAAGGAACCATCACAGCAGATGGCAGACTTGTAATCGCTTGCATAATACTGGCAATCGTATTCATCCTCTTACCCTTTATCTGTGCCTAGTTCACCGAATAATGAAAGCGAACGATATTAGATTTGATTGGAATTCGATTTTCAGTTCCTCACCTCCTCCGACCTCTCTTACATGGGTTTATCCAATGTCGCCTCCTTCAATGAATGGATGAAGTCGCGGATTTGTCCGAGGCCTGCTACACGATTGATCAATCGAGAAACGGCTGACCCCACAACGATGGCATCTGCCCTCACTTCTTGAATCACCGTGCGGACATCGTCTGGCGTTGTCAGGCCAAAGCCGACCATGATCGGGCGCCGTCGCTGCGCGGTATCCTGCACTTCCCGTATGCGGGCGACGGCCTTGGAAAGATATGCTGTCGCCACCCCGCCCTGAGCGCCGGTCACACCGGGTGTCGCTGTTAGAAAGAGGAACCCATCAATGTCGGTAACGATGCGTTGCATCAAAGCAAACGCTGCGGTACCTTCGTCTGCCAAACTGATCCCATCACAGAAGTTGATGTTGTACATACCTCTCTGGCGCAGCTTCGCGTGAAACTGGAGGGGATCGCCCATCTTATAGGATGGATAATCAGGCAGTTCGATGCCGTCCAGATCCGCCTCCGCCATCAGGTCGACGAATCGATCCACACCAGTTCGGACCACACCCGCAGTATAGGCCATAGGCAATATCGGCAGATTTGGATAGCGCTCACGCACCCACGCGCCAAATTCGATCGCCTTTATAGCGTCGACGCCGGTTTGACGGGATTGCAGATGGTGCATCTGCATGGGCCTCCCATCGAGCCAGGGTGCACCGCCGGGGATACTCAGCTCGATATAATCGACGCCGCCTTCTATAAAGGCATCAATGATCTCTTTCGATCGCTTGAAATCAGGGCCGATACACGGCAGGTAACACATCAAACATGCCTCACGTTTTTCAGCAGCGAGGTTAAACATCGTGTCAATGCGGTTCATCGCTCACCTCATACTCGCGTGGCATCTTTGAGCTCAGTAACAAACGGCTGCACCTTCTCCACCGACTCACCAGCCTGAAGACGTTTGGAGACCGCGCTGCCCAGCATCACGCCGTCGGCGCCCACATCCCGAATGCTCCCACGTACCTGCTCCGGGGTTGAGATACCGCAAACAACGATAACAGGCGTATGGACACCCATCGCATCTTCCAGTTCCTTAACTCGCTCTACGGCGGGTTTGAGTATGTCGACAGGGAGCGTATCTTTCGTGCCAGAAATCCCGCCGGCTTGGGCAATTATGAACAAAAAACCACCCGACCAGCAGATCAGCTTTCGGAGAAGATCGTATTCTGGTGTACCTTCCGGTGCGACAGCTAGGTCGGTGGTGATATCGGCCACGAAATAGGTGTTGTTGGCGAGCAGTTGAGCACCGAAACCAAGAATATCGTCCGTCCTTGCAAGTGGGTAATCGGGGATATCAACTGCATCCATGGATGCCTGCGCACATCCAGAAACATAGTTGTTTTGGCCATAGGTTAATACCGGTCCTATGAAATTTATCGCCACCAGCGGCCAATCGGGGTATTTCTGACGCGCAGCCATCATCAGGCCAAAGGAATCGGCAGCCCTAACGCCCTGCTCAATCGCCTCCAACTGGTGGATTTGCATGGCCTTGCCTTCCATCCAGGGATAACGAGTAGGGATGGCGATCTCGATAGCGTCAGCCTGCGCTTCGGCGAACATGTCGATGATCTCCATCGAGGTTGCATAGGGCGCTGTGTCGCCAGGGGCGAGGGGGATCAAGGCTCCTTCATTCCGCTCACGTAGAGCGACAAATGCGGTGTCGAGCCGATTCATCGATCCCCCTCCACTACCACCACGTTACCCTCTAGATTTAAAGCGGCCAATGCAACGTTAATATTGGATGCATACACCCGATCGACATTTCCCGCATCCCAGGCCCCCAGAAGCTCTGGGCTTAAGATGTGCTCACGCTCGCCTACCATGACAACCCGGGTATAGGCACCGCAGTAGCAATCCTCGCGCTCAAGATCGAATGGAGCTTCCACAGAGATCAAGCGTACATCTGTCTCACTCAGCGCCTGCAACACCGCTACGCCCTCTGTGCCCGGATACCCCCCCACCACACAGGCTGCCGGCAAGGCGCCCAACTTCTCTTCCATAACCTGCATTAGATCAAATCCAAAACCCTTGAGAAACGCAGCAGTAAGGGAGAGGAAGGGATAGGGACCGGTGTTCGTCTCAAACGGGCAGAAGAGCACATGGACCGGATTGGAGATGAAACGCTGGAATGCGTACATGGTTGGATCGTCAAAGAGTGTCGCGCATTTTTCGATCTCCACTGTCCAGCCTTTCCGCTCAAGGTCCTCCACCAAGTTAGAATCTCCACCCAATGCCTTATTCAGGACAAAATAAGCGCCCTTCTGTCCCGCTGCTTCAAGAGCCTTGACGATCGCGATAAGATCTTTCGGGTGATCGATGCCGACAGCCACATCGGCTTCCAGCATTTTGGCCAATGCGATATAACCGGAAACGATCGCCGCTCTCGTTTGAGATGGAACACGATAGAGAGCCGCCTTACCTACCTTACCGTTTGCATCCAGAGCTGGCGGATGATACCCCAATGCTTCTAAAACTTGAGACCGGAGCGCCACAAATTCATCCTGAGCCAGGATGTCATCACTCTTTTTTGTAAGTGCATCCAATGCAGGTGTGAAAGGGTCAGGAACATAGAGACCGCCAAACTTACCAAAGGTTTCTTGGTCCTCCATTTGAACTTTGCCAAATGGTGACTGGGTTGATTTCATGATTGTCTCCTTGAAATATGGCCGTTAACATCTACCGATCAACAGCATGAGTAATGGTTACGTCCTACCAACCGTTCTAGTAAGAAAAAAATTCTTGCAGCAAGGATTTTGCCTGCAGGGGGGATTCGGTATTATGCAGTCCCACTAAGCAGTCCTTTTCCCGAAACAGTTTGACCAACCGTTGGATCATAACCATCTGGCCTTTGGGATCCGGCAACGAAATCATGAAGACAAGACGGGTTTCCACGGTTTCGCCATCCTCACCACCCATCAAACCGAATGAGACGGGTTCTGAGAGCAGCCCCAGCGCTATTGCCGGTCGCTCGCAATATTCTGCGTCAGCATGCGGAAGCGCGACGGGGATCTCCGTCGGGATTCCGGTGGGGAAGGATCGTTCCCGAGTCAGTACGGCTTCTTTAAACGCATCCTTCACATAGCCATGCTGATAGAGTTCCTCCGCCAGGACGCGTATCGCGTCTTCGGAGGTTTTCACTTCCTTTCCTAACGGCACAGCGATCACATGATCACGAATTTCCACGTTCCCACCTTCTCCTCACCTTACTCAACCCCTTAGCTGCGATCAATGTTCTTCAAAACGTCCCGGATGCGCCCGATGTCTTCCTCTGTCAGGATCGGGCTAATCGTGACGACAGGCAGCTCTCTATCCGTCAGCTTGGCCGTTGTGAGAATGGCATCCGCCTGGGATTTATCAATACGCCCCAATTCCTTGAGCGCCACGACATCGATGATTTTTAATTCCGGCAATTCCTTGCGGAGCCGCGATACGAGCATCCAAACCGTCACACCTCCGCTGGGACAAACGACAATCACATGCGGTCGTTTATGCTCCCGTTGCTCCGTGAGCTGCATGGCAAGCGACATATACATTGTGAGATAGCTAGCTTCTTGCTTTGGAATCGGAACACCAGCCAGGTCCTGAATCTCTTCCATGGTCTGCAACGACGCTTTCCAGAGTTCCGGATAGGCTTGTTGGATTTCCGCCCCCAGCTTTGAACGGATGGGCAAACCATATTCCAGTCGCACAAGCACTCGCGAAAGATGCTCGGTAAGACGATCGTTGACTTCAGGGTGGTTTAGATCGACTCCCATCCGTGTACTGACGCCTGCCACAAACTTCTTCACCATCGCTTCGGCAGTCTCCACGTGCGTCTCATCCGTCTTGAGCAAGCCGTTTCTCATATCCATTTCACGTGAGGCGGCAAGCAGCTCGAGCACGAGTTGGGCTTCTTCGGTCTTGGGCAAGCGTATACCCGTCTCGGCATAGAGCAGTTCAGCAGCATCTATGATCGTCTGGCTTTCCGGAAGGCTGAAAAGTTCCATTAAACGCTCCGAGGACATCTGAATGACGTGGTTTTGCCTGCAATGCCACAGCATCAGCGCCCAGTAGAGTGCCAGGTAGAGACGGACCGATTCAGGATAGCTGGTATCGAGCTCCCGCTCTATCTTTCCTATCATGCGCCAGGCACTCGAGAGATCCCAGTCATCCAACATCGTAAGGATGCGCAACTTTCCCGCTGAAAATTCGTCCAGATTAGCACCGGTCGTCGTATTCCCCCACAAGATATAGTTGAGCATCTCAGCTTCAAGGTCCAACTCAAATAGAAGGGAAATCAAAGCGTGGCGCTGATCAACGACATCACCTTCGAGCATTATCCCTAAGCGCGGCCGCCGGCTGAGATTTAATGGATGGTTTGCCAGCCAGTCCTCCACCCGATCAAGGTCGCGTGTCAATGTCGAATGTGAAATCGAAAGAGCTTCCAGCAAATCGGCCCCAGCATGCCAACCGCCGCCCGTTAATAGCTCAAACAACAAGAGGTGAAGGCGATCCTCTGCGCTATAGAGGTCCAGCGCGATACCCTGGGAGATTTTACCGATGAGTTGTTTGCGATGCGATTCCGAAACCTCTAAGTAAAGCCCTTTCTTGCGTTTGAGAGTGAAAGGTACTCCTTGGCCTTCGAGCCAGGAACACATGAAGGGCAGGTTGTAGCGGATTACCCGCGCAGGCAACCCAAGTTTTTTACCCAACGTACGCGCCGAAGAAGGCTCGTTGGCTTTTAACAACGACAACAAAACGGCTGCCTGGCGAGTGTTTAATCTGGTCATGAGTAAGTCTTGGAATTGATCATACAGCGAATAGGACTAATAAATCGTTCGAATTCTCCCCAAATCCCCGGGGATGTATGTGACAGAATGAATACAATATCCGCCTTTAACATACAGCAAGCAGCTGGCACATTCTAGGAATCCCCTTTTACCAGGCGAGTGCTCCTTCCATAAGGCTTGCTTCAGAAAAGCATTCACCAATTCATGATTCCGATCCATCTCGCTCCGTTTATAAGCATTAGCATATTAAGGAGATAGACGATGTGAATTGTACCTTGGATTCCCCTCCAAGAGATTCAGATCCATACCCCCAGGTCGTTGGATTTAAATCCCAACTTAGAAGATAGATTGAAAGCTTCGCTTGAAGAGACGACGAAGTGGAAATCCTCTGGCACACCTGCGATTCGACCTATGTGACCGTTGAGAAGATAAGGGATGCGTAAAAAAGCCTTCCTTGCGATCCTGTGAATCGTCTCTACAATACAGGAGAGGTGCTGCCGTGAAGACCTGTCCATATTGTGCCGAAGAGATCCGAGACGAGGCGATCAAATGCCGGTATTGCGGTGAATTCCTGCCTGGTGAGATGCCCAGGCGAATGCCAGGAATAGCGTATGCGAATGTCCCTTGGGGGTATGAATATCGTTCCACAATGGGGTTTTTTGGTCTGCCGCTGCTCCATATCGCCCAAGGGGTCGACCCACAGAATGGTCTCCTTCGAGTCGCTAAAGGCATCATCGCCATCGGGAATATCGCATTAGGCTTTCTCGCGATGGGCGGAGTCGCGATCGGCGGATTGGCGGTCGGCGGCTTTGGCCTGGGGATCCTTGCCTTTGCAGGGATTGCACTCGGTGGGGTTTCGTTCGGAGGCATTGCCCTTGCACTTTACCTCGCCACAGGTGGGTTGGCCGTCTCGACCATGTACGCCATCGGCGGGCTCGCAGTGGCGCCACATTCCCTGAGCGCGTTGGGTGCAGATCCGGAAATACTACAATTTCTCGAAAGATGGTTCCCCAACTAGGATGGGATCATAGATGGCATGGGCCATTAATCCTCCTCCCTGATTCGGACTACAATAAACGGGTTATCCATCACGATCAAATGGCAGGTTGTTCTGCGATGAAGGAGGATAAACATGATCCCGCTTCCTGAAGACGTCCTCAAACTGCTCCTGGCCATTCTCATAGGGGGATTGATTGGTGCGGAGCGTGAATTCCGAGATAAGGTTGCCGGGTTCAGAACCAACATTTTTATCTGCGTTGGCGCCACCCTGTTCACCATCTTCTCGGTCCGATTGGGGGGTGATCGCGAGCCAGCTCGAATCGCGGCGAACATCGTCAGCGGTGTGGGCTTCCTCGGCGCCGGCGCGATCCTTCGAGGAAGAGGAAGGATTGTGGGACTCACAACCGCCTCCACCATCTGGCTAACGGCAGGACTGGGCATGGGGATTGGCGGGGGATATTACATCATTGTTATCACTGCAACGGTGATTGTGTTGATCGTCTTATGGCTATTCCCCTTCCTCGAACGGCTTATCGATAACTTGCGCCATGCCACAGCCTACGAAATCATCTGCTCACTCGATGCATGCTCTGCAGAGGAGATCCACAAGTTGGTGAAGGATTCGGGATTGCATTTGGTCGATGGCAAACGCGCCAAATCAAACGAAGATATGGTCTTGAATTGGACGATCGCTGGAAACCCCATGAATCACGAACAGTTGGTCGATAAGCTCTTCGCCCACCCTGGTGTGAAATCATTCAAGAGTTAGAGGGATGCCTGGTCCGCCCCATGGAACCATTACATGGTATTCGATGGCAGATCATCCCGAGTCATCCTGGCGCGGTGGGTTGCTTGCCCGAAATACCGCTGCCGATGCGATGTCTGGGCACCCGACGAGAGGCACGTTTCCTGACACGATAAGCCAACCTATTGCATGATTCTTTTGGAACAATAGCGCACGCAAAGGCTACACGTACGAGAGGGAGTACGATGACCGACACCCTGGTTGTTACCTTCGTAGCGATCCTTGGAGGGCTGGCAATCACACTCCAAGGACAATTCATGGGTCTCATGGATCAAGTTCTCGGCACCCGCGAAAGCGTCTTTATCACCTACGCCAGCGGGGGGATATTCGCTGCCATTATCATGCTCACCATGCGCGGCGGCAATCTACGCGCCTGGCAGCAAGTCCCATGGTATGCATTCACCGCAGGGATAGCTGGATTGGTGATTGTGGGAAGCATCGGTTACGTCGTGCCCAGGATGGGCTTGGCGACGGGATTCACGATCCTGATCGCCGCTCAATTTCTGCTCGCGGCGCTGATCGACCACTTTGGATGGCTTGGCGCTAGCCAGAGGCTGCTCGATCCCACAAAGTCGCTGGGGCTCCTCATTATGCTCCTGGGAGTTTGGTTGGCTTCAAAGTAGACCTTTCTCTCATCCAAATAACGCTTGAAAGGGGATTTTCTCGAGACATGCTTTTCCATATGACCTCATCGAGGTAACATCTCAAAGATGAACGAGCACGAAGCGATCCTATCTGCAAAAGGGCGACTCCTATCAATGTTTCCAAAATCTAAGGGGAGAATGGGATGTTCACAAGACTTCAACCGATTCTCTTCGTCCATGACCTGGCATCCGAAATGAATTTCTACACCTTGCTGGGGTTTCAGGCCTCTCACCAAACTCAGGACTTCGTCGCGGTCTCAGCGGGAGAATCCATCTTGTTCGGGCTTCAAGCCCAGCCCGATTTTGATCCGCCCTCCGCTGCAATTCAGATGATATGGCAAATCGGCCTACGTAGCGTGCGCGATGCCTATGCGCTTTGTGTGGAGGCGGAGCTCCCCATCAAGGATGAGCCCGCAAGGATGGATTGGGGCGAATGGACAATGGCGGTAGAATCGCCCAACGGCTATCGCGTCGTTTTTGAAGGACCGGCGTAAAAACGTCTGCAGGTTAGAAGAACAATCGCTGGAGAATACCGCGCGCATCATGGAGGGTTGCTGCATGGCAATCACAATACGCGAGATGGACACTGAAGACTATGATCCTGTTCTCAAACTCTGGCAGAATACGGAAGGCGTTGGCCTCAGTGGTGCAGACGAGAGGGATGCGATCCATAGCTTCCTACTCCGCAATCCAGGCCTGAGTTTCTCGGCTTGGGATGGCAGTAAGAACGTCGGAGCTGTCCTTTGCGGCCATGATGGCCGCCGCGGTTACATCTATCACCTTGCCGTTGCACAATCCCATCGTCGACGCGGACTTGGCCAGGATCTGGTCCGGCGCTGCCTTTCCTCACTCGATGCTATCGGAATCCAGAAATGCCACATCTTCGTTTTCGCGGAGAATCAAGACGCGATCGATTTTTGGAAAGCGATCGGATGGCTCGACCGTATGGAACTGATTGTGATGTCTCAGAACCTCCCTCCTGAAGCCATGTCAAATAGCGACGCAGTGTTGACCTAGCTCCTGGATCGCGCTAAGCAAGGTTGAGGTTTCATCTTCGAGCACTGTATAGAAACACCGTCACAGCTTGTCATGAGGCGACAATCACCCAACCCATTATGAATGGGCTGATACGTCCTTATGTATGATGAGCTATAAAGCTTGGACGGAAACATGACTGAGAAGCACACATGGTTGAGAATTGACGAGAAGCGCACGGTTGAACGCGTCTGTGAATACTTACAACAGGTTCGCATGCAAGCCGATGCCGATGGATACATTCTCGGCCTCAGTGGCGGCATCGATTCATCTGTGCTTGCTGCTATTGCGGTTCGAGCTGTCAATCCAGGTTGTGTGCATGTCCATTACCTCTTCGATCTCTACAGCGATAGAACGATCCAGCACCACGCCCAGGCCGTTGCCGATTGGCTTGGGCTTGATTTGCGGATGATGGACATCGGCCCTGCGATGGAAGAGGTCGGCATTTATGCTCCGCTATCCATGCGGATCACCTCGCGTTCGGGCGCACTCAACCGTCTCCTCCACAATGCTTATACGCTGATTTTCGGTGAGACACCCTTCATTTCAACCCTGCGTGCCGGTCACCGAAATGCAGAAATCCTTGCGAGGTCCAAGCGGGGTTTCGATGCCGCCATTCGAGATCCAGAAACCGCCATGAACATTCGGCATCGCTATAGACGGGAGGTATTGGAAAAGGAGGCTGAAAAACATAACCAGATCTTGATTGGCGCTGCCAATCGCACGGAGTGGAAACTTGGGTGGTTTGTCAAAGATGGCATCGACGATCTGCCGATACAACCGCTAAAGGGCCTGTATAAGACTCAAATTCGGCAGCTCGCGACATTTTTGGATGTCCCAAAGGGGATTCGAGAACAGCCGCCTTCACCGGACATGATCCATGGGATAACCGATGAATATGCACTCGGGATGAGCTTCAACAAACTCGACATTGCACTCGATTACCTGGAGGGTGGTCTCCCTAAGGAAGCACTCACCACCATCGGGATCACACCTGCCGAGATGGATCATGTACGCACTATGAACGAATTATCAAGTTGGAAGCGCAATCCTTCGAACCTACCGCCACCCGTTGATGGCGGCCCACTTGGCGACATTCGCGACCAGTCGAAAACTGACAAACAATGATGAGACAGTATTGATACGATCCCTTCATTATCGGTTTCACACGAAGATGGCGAACGCTAAAATACTCAATGACGATCGTCGGCCTCATGGCCTAATCCCAA
>CAYLOP010000077.1:11666-14126 GCA_964385305.1 uncultured Anaerolineaceae bacterium
AAAAGAAAAAGAAGGAGGCACCTATGTCGTATATCGAACTTGAAAGTGTCGAGGAGAAGGAACTCATCCCTGGATATAAAGTCCGCTTTGTGCATTCCGAATATATGACCTTCGCATACTGGACAATCGAAGCAGGTGCGACCTTGCCGGAACACAGCCATCATCACGAGCAGGTAGGAAATGTGCTTGAAGGGGAATTCGAACTTACCGTCGGCGGTGAGGTCCGCGCTCTACGCTCGGGTATGGTGGCAATTGTCCCTCCAAACGTACCCCACTCCGGTGTTGCGATCACGAACTGCCGCATCCTTGATGTCTTCTACCCAATTCGTGAGGATTACCGCTGATCGAGTGACATCCGCAAAGCTCGCATCGAAATATCGATTCAATTTCGGTTGATTTAAGTTAGAATCTGTATATCGATTGTCCGGTTGGATCGATGGCATCTACTCTCATGAGGGGATAATATGAAGAAAGATATCTGGCGACAGTGGATTATCGTAGGTTTAGTGATTCTGACTATCCTGGTCAACGGGCTTGCAAATGCACTCCCTCTCAACAATCAGACCACGGGCGAGATCTCAGACCGATTCGACGTCTTTTTCGTTCCCGCCGGTTATGTGTTTTCCATCTGGGGCTTGATTTACCTTGGGCAGTTGGCATTCGCTGTCTTTCAGGCGATGCCTGCTCAGCGTGAAAACCCACGTCTGCGCAGCATGGGAATCGCTTACATGACCGGTGCACTCGCCAATATAATCTGGCTCTTCCTCTGGCACTACGAACACTTCCTACTGACCCTCTATGCGATGCTGATCCTGCTCGTTTCATTGATCCTGATCTATCTGAGGCTTGGTATTCATCGCGCAAAAGTCTCGCATGCGGAAAGATGGCTTGTCCACCTTCCCTTCAGCATCTACTTGGGCTGGATCACCGTTGCGACCATCGCCAACGTGACCTCGATCCTGGATTTCTACGGATGGAACGGTTGGGGGATCAGCCCGGCGATTTGGGCAGTCATCATGTTGATCGCAGGCACGATCATCGCCTCCGCTGTAAGCCTCACTCGCGGTGATGCGGCGTATACGCTCGTCATCATGTGGGCTTTCGCAGGCATCGCCGTAAAACACGCGGACACATGGAGCGTAGCACTTAGCGCCACATTGACGACCATCATTACCGGCCTGATGTTGATCCTGGGGGTTGTTCTTACGCGAAGACGCTCGCGAGGTGAGCCAGCACCGATCTAATCAAGCGTGGATCCTCGGGCTCTCTACGGGAAAAGGTGAGTGGAAGCGATCATCATAGGATCGTGAAATAGCTGTAGTGGTATTGGATCGCGCCATCCAGGATGCCCAATACATCCGTTCCATTACGGACCATACCCCGCTCACATTCCGCCGTCCAAGTGAAATGCCGCGTACGGCCTTCTCCGCTTCTACCCGTTAGGTTGAAATTTGCATTGGGAAGAAGCTGATTAAAGAGAATGTTGTACCACTCTTGAATGGGCGCCTTGCCAATCACAGTTCTCACACCCGTGACATGAGCCGCTTTTTCAGCATAGAGCGAAGCGACATAAGCCGCGTCGTGTGCGTTGTAGCGATGGATGAGATGTTCGGTGATGTCGGTAACTTGCGGGGCATCTCCCCACGCAAAATCCGCAACGGCGTGCCATAGATCTTGCTGTTCAGGCCTTCCCGCGTAATCCCAACTCCAGGCATTGGCGGCCTTCAAACCAAGTTCCTTTGCCCTTTGCAGCAGGCGTTGAACCTCGTTGGGTGTGGGCCGCCAACCCCCATGGGCGTAGGTAGGTGCGGTTGGGACCACAGGACGTGCGGGACGTAGTGACATATACTGTTCAACACTGCGATCTAGCTGTTCTTCTGGGTTATGCGATCCTTCAAAATAAACCTGCGGCATGGCGAAATCGCATCTCTCTAGGAAAGCAGCGAAGGGAAGATCGCTATGCAGCTTTGGGTAACGGTACGAGCTCAATGCAATGGGTATATCCGGGAGGCCATCCCGCAGGGCAGCCATGAACTTCCTAGCAGCGGTTTCCTTTTTTTTGTCCTTATACTCGCTCTCTGCGTCGATCACATAGCCATCCATCCCAAGCGCCCGCGTCCGTTCGACCGCCAGATGGGCTTCTCCCAGCGGATCCCTCCCGACAATGTAATGCCATCCCCAAACCTTTACTCCCGCACTTCGCAGTTCAGCCACCACCGGGGGAACCAGATCGACCCCTGAATCGTAATTATAGTTATATGCCCAGGAAGGACCATCTGCGATCTTTATCAGGACATGCGAAAGACCTGCCTCAACTGCGCGTGCAGCAATTGCGCCCGGCACGCCGCCTTCGCAATTTGGGATTTGCCATATGTAGTAGCCCTTCCCCTCTAAGGTCATCTCCTCGCCTCCACAGGTGGAAGTGTGTTGCGCTCACCCGTAAACATCAATTCTTCTTGA
>CAYLOP010000078.1:0-14052 GCA_964385305.1 uncultured Anaerolineaceae bacterium
ACCCCCGGCTATATACATCTCCAGCATGTATATATTAAAGCCCGCTTCTAACTTGCGTTACTACATCTCGGCGCTTCCGGCATTGACGATTCTGACCGCGAATCTTATGGTCAGACTGACACCAGGACGGTTTGGTGCGTCCACCCGTAAAAGGTTGCTGCTCACTCTGGCAGCCATGAGCCTTGTCCCCACATCGGTTATGATTTTCTGGCAAATGCGAACAACCCACATTACGGCATACACATCCGGCATGATCAGCAGAAATGATTATCTATCGCAACATCCGGAGAGCGGATTCCCGGAATATATGCAAGTCGTCGACTATATCGAGGATTCTTTACCTGACGACAGCGTCATCCTTATGCTCTTCGAAGCCAGAAGCTACTACATCACCCAGGAAACCCTGCAAGACAACGTGATCACCAACTGGCCACTGCTCGCTACCAGGATCTCCAGCGGGCAAGACTTGCGAGCGATGGACATCAGCCACATCATGGTGAACGAGGGTGCCTTGCGCTACTATGCCCAACGAGGGGTTGAAGAAGAGCGTTTTAAATGGGATGCGTTCCAACGCTTTGCGGAAACCGAACTTGACCCAGTATTTGAGGGTTCACTCTTCTCCCTCTATGCAATCGACAGCATAGAATAGTAAAAGCCTTCTAGGGCATTCCTGGCGAACTTTCCGCTTGGCACAAATGATGATAGGCTTTCCCCAGCTTTCCTTAACAGACTGACTTTCCGACAACGATCGCCGACCTCACGGGAATGGACAAGGCTTGCTTGCTGCACCTGGCTGCTCGGCGCGCCGGTCCATTATTGCTCCAGATCATGCCGAAGTCCAGCGTCCGTGACTTTGGGGATGACCAACCAGCATCCAGTGCTATCCGGGAACGAATGGGCACATCCCAACGTCTATTCTTTAGAATAGACACCAGGTGATAAACACCTGGCAATAAATTAAGGAGTGTCGCAGCCATGGCAGACCATCAAAAGCGTTTTTTGAGTCGATATTGGCTACCTTTGCTCATCATTGTTGTCGTGCTGGCAGGCGCTGGCATTTATCTGATCCTTCAAAGCCTCCGCGGCGGCGAACCACCGGGACATGTCATTCCATCTCAGGTCGACACACCGGTGGCTGCCGGCGCAGGACCCACGACAGAGGGCGCCGAGACAAGCCTATCCATTCGCCTGAGCGAAGGCCAGGACCAGCCGGAAGCCGTCGAGCCTGTTCCCCTTGCTACCGGAGTGCCGCTCTCCGACGATGGCATTGCACGTGTCCTGGCGCGGCTGCCCGTGCTCACAGCCGAGCCGGATGACAGCACGGACTTCAGGCTTCCTGACGATGTCATCCCCCCACCCCGCACCGGCGAGACCATCGCTGAGCCTTTCCCACCACCGCTAACAGGGATCGGTCCAGAACCGGTCGAAGCGGGTCCGCTGGAGGTACTGCGTTATTCGCCGGAAGGGGAGATTCCCATCGCCCCCTTCGTAAACATTACCTTCAATCAACCCATGGTGGCACTGGCGACGATCAGCGACCTGGCTGAGGGTGATGTGCCCGTCCTGATCGAACCGGCCCTTCCCGGTACTTGGCGTTGGTTGGGCACCAAGACGCTCAACTTCCAATACGACTCCGCATTAATCGACCGGTTGCCCATGGCGACGGAATACTTGGTCACCGTACCTGCCGGTACCCAGTCCGCAACCGGCGGCGTGCTGGCAGAGGCCGTGCAGTTCTCCTTCACCACGCCGACCGTAACGATGACTACATACTACCCATCCCAAAGTCCTCAACCCCGCGATCCCCTTTTCTTCGTCGCCTTTAATCAACGAATCGATCCCGCGGCTGTGCTGGAGACCATCCAGGTGACAGCAGGATCCCGGCGGGTCAGCATCACGTTGGCGACAGCAGAGGAAATCGCAGAAGACAAGACCGTGAGCCAGATGGTTGAGAACGCCAGTGAGGGACGATGGCTGGTCTTCCGGGCGAAAGAATTGCTGCCCGTCGATACGGACATCTCCATTGTCATCAGCCCCGGCACACCCTCGGCAGAGGGACCATTGGTCACCCAGACAGCACAGAGCTACGGCTTTCACACATACGCTCCGCTGCGCATCGAGGATCACGGCTGTTCCTGGTATGGGGATGAATGCCCTCCGTTAACGCCACTCTATATCGAGTTCAACAACCCTCTCGACCTCGATGCCTACGAAGAGGGCATGCTTCGCATTGATCCGGAACTATTGGGTGCATCGGTGACGATTTATGGAGATACGATCTCCATCCGTGGTGCAACGGAAGGACGGACGACCTACCGCGTAACCGTGGATGAGAGCATCCAGGACATCTTCGGTCAGAAGCTCGGGAAAGATGAGATCCTGAAATTTAAGATTGGATCCGCCGAGCCCCTATTGATCGGACCCGATGAGATCTTCGTCACCCTGGATCCTGCCGCCACGGATCCAACCCTCTCCCTCTATGCCATCAACTACGAGAAATTCGATGTCAGGATCTATGCCGTCCAACCAACTGATTGGCCGGCTTTTCTGAATTACCTATATGAATACCAGCGGACGGATACACCCCCTGAACCACCTGGAAACCTCGTTCTGGACGAGACCAAACGGGTGGAGATGCCTGCGGATAAACTGACCGAAGTGAGCATTGGGTTAAGCGATCTAATGGATGGTGATTTTGGGCATTTCATCGTCATCGTCAAACCGGTACGCAGTCTCTTCCAAGAAGAACGCTACTGGGAAATCGTACAGGCCTGGGTTCAAGTGACCCAGATTGGCCTGGATGCCTTCGTCGATCACAGTGAAATGGTGGTCTGGTCCAACACGCTGCAGGATGGCTCGCCCCTGGCAGGCTTGAGTATCGAAACCTGGCCAGGCGGTGGAAGCCACATCACCGGAGAAGATGGCATCGCCAGGTTTGATCTCCCCCCAGGGGGCGTGTCCTACCTGGCAGCCCGCAAGGGCGCGGATCGCGCGCTTCTCCCGAGTTCAACTTACTACTGGGGCGATGATGGTTGGAATCGAAGATCCCTGAGTGATGATCTACGCTGGTATGTCTTCGACGACCGTCAGATGTACCGCCCTGGTGAAGAAGTCCACCTGAAGGGGTGGCTGCGGAGCATTGGCGCCGGGCAGGATGGTGATGTGGGACTGGTGGGCGGAAAAGTGTCCGCGGTCCAATACCAGCTCATCGGCCCTCAAGGCAACGAGCTGGGTAGTGGTCGTGCCGAGGTCAACGCCTTGGGTGGATTTGACTTCGTATTCACCCTGCCCGAGAACGCGAACCTGGGATACGCACAGCTCTTGCTAAACGCTGAGGGCAGCCTCAGCGGACTGAGCGGCTGGCAGTATTATCACAGCTTCCAAATCCAGGAATTCCGACGGCCGGAATTCGAAGTGTCGGCGCGCAACGAGACCACTGGACCCTACTTCGTCGGCGATCACGCCGTAGTGGCTGTCGAAGCGAAATACTACACCGGCGATCCACTCGCCAACGCCGAAGTTGCCTGGAATGTTACCTCTTCTCCGAGCAACTACCAGCCACCCAATTGGCCGGATTTTACCTTTGGCAGTTGGACGCCCTGGTGGTGGTACTACGAACCATCCGATGGCGAGGCGGAATATGCATCCTACAGCGGAACGACGGATGCCTCTGGGAATCACTATCTGCGCATGGACTTCGATGAGGTCTACTCCTTAAGACCTTTCAGTGTTTTAGCGGAAGCGACGGTGTTCGACGTCAACCGGCAGGCTTGGGCAGGAACGACCAGTCTGTTGGTGCATCCTGCCAATCTGTACGTCGGCCTGCGCAGTGAGCGCTACTTTGTCGAGCGTGGCACGCCGCTGGAAATCGAGTTGATCGTCACTGACCTGGATGGGAATCCTGTCGCTGACCGGCCCATCAACGTGACGGCGGCCCGGCTGGAATGGAAATACCAGGATGGCCGCTGGCAGCAGGTGGAAGCGGACGTCCAGGAATGCACGGTGGGTTCAGGCGCAGAGCCGGTGAGCTGCACGTTCAAAACCCCCGTAGGCGGGCGCTACCAGATCACGGCGACCATCACCGACGAGATGGGCCGCCAGAACCAAAGCCAGTTCACCCGCTGGGTGAGCGGCGGGCAGCAGCCTCCCTCCCGGGAAGTCGAGCAAGAGACGGTCACGTTGATCCCGGATAAGGAGACCTACCAGCCGGGTGATGTGGCTCAGATCCTCGTACAGACCCCCTTCACACCCGCAGAAGGTCTGTTGACCGTTGCCCGCAGCGGCATCCTCTACACAGAACGCTTCCTCATCGAAGATGGCACCATCACGCTGCAGGTGCCCATCGAAGCGAAACACATCCCGAATCTGAATATCCAGGTGGATGTTGTGGGTTCCGCGCCTCGGACGAACGACACCGGCGAAGCCGTTCCCGGTGTACCCCCGCGGCCGGCCTATGCCAGCGGTCAGCTCAACCTGAGCATCCCGCCGCTCCAGCGTACACTCTCACTGGATGTGAAACCGCGTGAGACGGCGGTAGAGCCAGGCGGCGAGACCACGCTGGATCTTGTTCTGAAAGATGCAAATGGCCAACCAGTATCCGGCGCTGAACTCGCCGTGGTCGTCGTTGACGAGGCCATCCTGGCGCTGACCAACTACCAGCTCGCCGATCCCATCTCCATCTTCTATCAAAACCGCCCCTCCGATCTCGGCAGCCGCTACAGCCGCGCCAGCATCATCCTGGTGGATCCGATGGCGCTGCTCGATCACGGAATGGGTGGAGGCGATCTCAGGGTCCAGGGCACAGCTACATCGGGTGCTGATAAAGGAATGGTCGAGGAGTTCGCTATGGAGGCGCCCGCGGCCGCGCCGATGGAAGGCGCTTTTGACGAAGTCGGGGGAGGCGGAGGCGCCGCGCCTCAGCCTATAAATGTGCGTATGGACTTCAATCCGCTGGCCACCTTCGCACCGAAGGTTCGCACAGATGCAAATGGTGAAGCCCGCGTGGAGGTGACGGTACCCGATAACCTGACTCGCTATCGGGTGATGGTGGTCGCCGTCGATGCCAGAGGAAACCAGTTCGGTTCGGCTGAATCTAATCTCACCGCCCGACTGCCGCTGATGGTTCGGCCGTCTGCCCCGCGCTTCCTCAACTTTGGTGACAGCTTTGAGCTGCCGGTTGTGCTGCAGAATCAGACCGACGAACCCATGACAGTCGATGTGGTCTTGAGGACGACCAATCTCGAGCTCACCGGCATGCATGGGATGCAAGTGACCGTGCCGGAGCATGACAGGATCGAAGTGCGATTCCCAGCCGCGACGGATAAAGCCGGTACGGCTCGCTTCCAGATCGCGGCGGTGTCAGGCGACTATGCCGATGCTGCCACTGCGGAACTGCCCGTTTACACGCCGGCCACAACCGAGGCGTTTGCCACCTACGGCGTGATCGACGAGGGGGCCATCGCCCAACCTGTTTCATCGCCTACGGACGTCTTCTCACAGTACGGCGGATTGGAGATCAACACCTCCTCCACCGCGCTGCAGGCGCTCACCGACGCGGTGCTCTATCTGGTTTCCTACCCCTTCGAGTGCTCGGAGCAGTTGGCCTCGCGCATCTTGGGCGTCGCCGCCCTGCGCGATGTGCTGACCGCGTTCGAGGCCGATGGGCTGCCCTCTCCACAGGAGATGGAGGCTGCAGTGCAGCGCGACATCGAGCGGCTGGGAGGGCTGCAGAACTGGGATGGTGGTTTCCCCTACTGGCGGCGCGGTCAGGACTCGATCCCCTTCAACACCATCCATGTGGCGCATGCGTTGCAGCGGGCCAAACTCAAGGGCTTCGAAGTGCCCGAGGCCATGCAGTCGAATGTTCTTCAGTATCTGCGCGATATCGAGAGTCATTACCCGTACTGGTACAGCCTGCGCACACGCCAGACGCTAAGCGCCTACGCACTCTACGTACGCACCCTGATGGGCGACCGGGACACCCAGAAAGCCCGCAAGCTGCTGGATGAAGCCGGGCTGGAGGAGCTCTCACTCGACGCTGTGGGTTGGATCTGGCAGACGCTGGTGGACGATCCCAGTTCCAGCGCCGAACTGGCTGCCATCCGCCTGTACATCAACAACCGTGTGGTGGAAACTGCTGGAGCGGCCAACTTCACCACAACCTATCACGACCAGACTTACCTGCTGCTCAGTTCGAACCGGCGCACGGACGGCATCCTGCTGGACACCCTGATCCTCGACAGCCCACAAAGTGATCTGATCCCTAAACTGGTCAACGGGCTGTTGGCGCACCGCACAAAAGGCCACTGGGGCAACACGCAGGAGAACGTCTTCATCCTGCTGGCGCTTGATCGCTACTTCAACACCTTCGAAGCGCAAACCCCGGACTTCGTCGCCCGCATCTGGCTGGGTGATACCTACGTCGGCGGTCACGAATACGAAGGGCGCACCACCGAGCGGCACGAGACGGAGATCCCCATGGTGTACCTGGTGGATCCCGCCCTGGGCGGTGGAGAGACGCAGGACTTGATCCTGAGCAAAGATGGGACCGGGCGGCTCTACTACCGGTTGGGGCTGCGATACGCCCCCACCGACCTGTCCCTCGATCCAGCTGACATGGGCTTCGTCGTCCAGCGCGAGTATGAGGCAGTGGATGACCCCGAAGACGTCACACGGGATGAGGATGGCGTCTGGCATATCAAGGCTGGGGCGCGCGTGCGGGTGCGCTTGACGATGGTGGCTGACAATCGGCGCTACCACGTGGCGCTGATCGACCCGCTGCCGGCCGGATTGGAGATCGTCAACCCGGCGCTGGCCGTCTCGGGAAGCGTCCCGCAAGATCCGGACAGTTCGGAGGCGCGCTACGGCTGGTGGTGGTGGTGGACCTGGTATGAACACCAGAACATGCGCGACGAACGCGCCGAGGTCTTCACGCCGCTGCTGTGGGATGGGGTGTACGATTACACCTACGTTGCGCGCGCAACCACGCCCGGCACCTTTGTGGTACCGCCTGCCAAGGCGGAGGAGATGTATTCGCCGGAGGTGTTCGGCCGCAGCGCCAGCGATTGGGTGATCGTGGAGTAGGATGGAAGGCTTCGAATTAACGAGCAATCGAGGTGAGGCTCGAAAAATCAGACAAGAATCAATCCCTTACCAGGAATAGGATGCGGCCACATCAGAAGTCCGCATCCTATCGCGTTCTCTACTCGATGGTTTCCCATCCAAGATTCTGCGCATGGGCCGATAGAAGACTGTCTGGGTAAACCGCCACGGGATGACCCACGCGCTCTAGCAAGGGAAGATCGGAGTAGCTGTCAGCATAGGCATAACTATCAGACCACAAAATATCCTTGCGCTCATCTAAGTATTGCTCGAGCCGTGTAACTTTATGCCGTCCCTGACAGACCGGAAGCTCACTGGCTCCTGTGTATCGTCCACCATCCAGGATCATAGGCGTACCCACGGCGTCTTCGACTTCTAGCCAATGTCCAATTTCATGGAGCAGCGGGGAGAAAGTGCCAGAAACCAAGATAACCTTATGACCCATTGCCTGGTGATTGCGCAGCCGGTTTATGATTTCCGGTCGAACCCTTGGCAGTACATACTGCTCTGCAAGCCATGCAAATGCTTTTTCCGCCTCTTCGATGGTCAAACCTCGTATCGTCCAGCCCAGATTTCGAGCCCAGATAGACCGCGAAGTTGTCTCCGAAATTAGACCAAGCCGCTGTATCCACCAAATGGGCATGTGGATTGCCAAATAGGTATACAGTTGAAACCGGTTAACACGGTTGGTTCGGTGGTGTTGCGCGATTCCGAGCGTGATATGACCTGTGTATAAGGTCCCATCAAGGTCGAAGATGGCTGCGATTTTCGATGGATCCCCTGATCCCAAGTCAACACCTCCCTTTCGTCATACCACTACCAATCCAGCGTCATCACCACTTCAACGATGTACTGTCAGGCGACACTTGATCAAAAGTTGCGCAAACCCCATCGTTTGTTTTTCACTCGTCGGCGGTCAGTCCATGGAACCCTCGTCACGATCTGGGCATACGACCAGGCCAACCGTGCCCGGGCCGGTATGGACGGAAATGGCCGGGCTTATCGACGCCAGGTGAAGTTCAAGACATTCAAATTGCTTGGCCACCCGGCGCATCAACTCAACCGCCTCAGCGTGGGCGCCTGCGTGAACCACCGACGCCCGTACGGGATGTCCGCCGGCATATTGAGCAGCCAACTCCAGCATGCGATCCACGGCTTTTTTCTTGGTCCGCACCTTTTCTAGCGCGTCTACACGACCTTCATGCAAGTGCAAGAGCGGTTTGATATTCAACGCAGAACCGAAAAACCGCGACGCGCCTCCAATTCTACCGCCCCGGTGCAGGTACTCGAGCGTATCGACAACAAACAGAATCTTTGCCCTTGAGGCTACAGCTCGAGCAGCCGATTCAACTTCATCGAGGGACCTTCCCTGAGCCGCAGCGCGGGCAGCAGCCAGAACTGCGAAACCTAATGCCATCGAAGTTAAGCGGGTATCAATAACGCGAACAGGCACTCGGTCAAACTCAGCCGCTGCTGTTTCCGCTGAATTGATGGTTCCACTCAGTTCATCCGAGATCAATGGAACAACGATGGCATCGTATTCCGTTGCTAACTTCTCATAGATGGCAGTGAAATCCTCGGGGTTGGGCTGCGTTGTCGTCGGATGTACCGGGTCTTTAGCCAGCCGCTGTAAAAATTCATCCGGCGTCATCTCCACGCCATCGAGAAACGTTTCAGATCCCCAAATAATGGTAAGGGGTATTACATGTATCCCGTTCTGTTCCACCAATTCTGGCGGCAAGTAAGCGGAGCTGTCGGTGAGAACTGCAACTTTCGCCATCTCGATCCTCCTTTGAAATACAAAATAACAAAGTAAATTGAAAGCCTATATGCCCAAGATATTTATGACCTCGCGGGTGAACTCCGCAAGGCGGCGACGATTCTCAGTGTTCAATTCCGATAAGAAAGCCTGGTACTTCTTGGCTTGTTTTAGCAAACCGTGGGCTACATGCTGGTTAAATCGATCTACCAGTGATAAGCCCAAACTAAGACCTGTTAGTGCACTAAGATCCAGCTCGCCAGGGAGCCCGATTTTCTGCAGGGTCCTGCGTATGCCGCTTGCTTCAGCTATATCCTTAATGGAGTGCAAGCCGAGGGCGACCGCCGCAACCATCTCTGTGAGGTAAATAACCGGAGAGCGCTGGCTGGGAAGATGCGCGAGAATCTCATGGAGAAGGGTTTCATACTCGCTGGCACTGCTAGCCTGTAACTGCTCGAGTATGTGGGCTTTGGCATCCTCCCATTCATCACGCCGCCATTTTCCATCTGCCAGACCGATCATGGTCTTTACAGCCCGTGGTGTCGGGCGAAAGACGACGGATGCCCGTCCCGGACCCTGCCTGCCCTCCGGGCGCTGATACTCCGCCTGTACGAACCCTCTTTCCTCCAGCAAACGCAACATCTCATAGGCGGTCACCTTCCCGACCCCGAGGCGTTTTGCAACCTGGGAATAATGGACCGGCGCGTCCTCTTGATCGTACAGATCGAGGAGCTTGCTCAGAAATTCCCGCTGGCGCTTAGTTAGCGACTTCATCGGTTCCTCGAATTTCCGAAAATAACGAAAATATTATAGCACCCTTTTCAAGAGCTTCACACAAGCACTGTATACAACACACAAGTGCCACATCCGTGATAGATGAGAATCAAAACACCCTTCCCCAATTTGGTACGGGATCAGAACCTCCAGGCCTTGAATGAAACTCCATAATCGATACCCCTCAGCACAATAGGAAAGCGCCCTCGCGGGCGCTTCTTTAACAGGCAGTTGTCATACAGGCGGCGTTTATCCCGAGTGTTAGCGAGAGGCTTTTTGACGTGCCACCCCATCATTCAAACTGCCGGGGGCCTCCCACTCGGGGTGCCCCGGCAGAGACCGATCCCTACGGGCAGTCGCAATAGTTTTGATTGGGAGCTTTTAACACTTGAACATAGGTCCCACCAGCTTCTTCGCACTGCGCTTTGTCAAGATCGGCTGAACAGACCAGTGGTTCTTCCTGCTCCAGCGGCGGCGCGTTCCAGAAGCGCACATCACTGGCATCGCCGATCACCTCCACGTTCGCTTTCAGCACCCAGCAGTTAGTCCCCAACCAGTCGGGGTTCTCGATCACCCAGTATCTGCTCTGCAGGTCCTGCGCGTAGATCGGTGTGAGCTCACCTTCCAAGATGTATCCGGCGATGTCGTACTCCAAACTGGGGCCCTGGTAACACGCCAGATCCTTCAGGGCCTTGGCGGATAACTCGGGGACGGCCGAAACCATGCACACGCCGGAGGCGTTGGTGAAAAAGTTGCCGGTCTCCGACCAGGGACCCGTAACGCCACCCTGGATCGCGGCGATGCGCCAGAAGTACTCCGTGCAGTCGTCCAGCTCATCCGTGATGATGTTGGTGGCCGGGAACATGTACGTGGTCAGAAGATTCATCCCCCCGAAGGCCGGGTCGGTCTGCAGATCGGCAGCATAGCCGTCCGGGATGCAGCCGAAGGAGCTGGCCGTGTAGTGCAGCCAGGCGTAAAGTTCGGTGATATGTTCATTGTTCGGCGGGGAGATCAGTTCCGGCTGCCCCAGCTCGCTGCTCGAGCCGCACTCCGGTCCGGTGAAAAAGGTCGCGTGCGTGCTGAACGGACCCAGCGCGGGCGGGACGATGGCGGCGACATCCCACCAGTACTGAGTCGCCGGCTCAAGCGGTGCTGGAACCCAGGTCCCGGTCAGGCCGACGCCGCCTTGTAAGCCCGCAGTGGACAGATCGTAATCAGGGGCGAGTCGGATGGCGTACCCTTCCGGATCGCAAAAGGCCGGATAATCCCAGCTGAGAGTCGGCGTCAGCGAACTGATGATTTGGTAGCCGCCTGGCCCGATCGTCTCAGGCGGGACGAGCCCGGCCATCGGGCAGGGGATGGGTGGACAGGCGCCGGCCACATTGATGTAGAAGCTCAACGGATCGGAGAACGGCCCATCCACGCCCCCCTCGGTGGCGGCCACACGCCAGTAATAGACCTGGCAATCCCCCAGGCTCACCGTTGGCACCCACAGCGTGTCGGGGTTATCGTCTTGAAGATCCAGCGCCATGCCTGAAAATGCCGGATCCGATGAAACCTGGAGATGATACCCTTCCGGCTCACAGGTTGGATCGTAATAATACCATTCATAGGCTGGGGCATCGAACCAATATTCATGCCCTTCATCCGGGAAAAGCGGCGTGGGGGCAACCAGATCCGCATGGGCACAGGGCGTTGTACCCGTAAACGACCACACACTCGACCATGGCCCCTCGACAGTGCCCACGGTCGCTCGCACGCGCCAGTAGTACGTCGTTCCGACTGCTATGGGCAGCGGCCAACCCTCTGAGTTGGGCAGTGTGCTGCGTGCACCGTACATCGTCCCGCTGAAATCGCTGGCGGTATTAACCTCGATCTCATATTCCTCCGGATCGCAGTAGCCACTCGGATAAAACCACCGAAGATGGGTGGCGCCGACGATGAAACCGCCGCCATCCTCCGGGTAGGCCAGCACCGGCGCGAGAAGACTGGCCGGGTCGCAGTAGGGAGATGGCGTTGTGCCCCCGCCACAAGCCCCCAAACAGAGTGCCAAGATTAGAAATGCTAGAGTAAGGAACCATGAACGCATGATGATCCTCCAGGTGGCAGCAAACGGCGATGATTGCAGCGTTGATGAATCGGATATGGGAAGTTGCCTAACCCTCTATCTCTATAACGAATGAAGATCCAAATTGTGACACGTTCGATGAGACAAGGATAATTTTGACGGAATTCGCGTCTCCGGGCAAACGAACGCGCACCCATCCCAACCTATGCGCGGCGATGCATGAGCCCAGGATGCCCGCTTTATCTGGAAAATGGGACTTGACAAACATCAAATTCTATTATAGAGTACTCTATGATACAGAGCGTTCTAGAACACACACTACTCTAAAGGAAGTAACATGGACATATCCCCTACCGAAGCTGAAGAAGCCCTGGCCGCGATCCAGACCATGGTTCAAAAAACCCGCAGGGCGATTTCAAAGAGCGGCGCCTATGCCTTCCTGATCGTCTGGGGCGCCATCTGGATGCTGGGCTTTCTATCGAGTCATTTCCTACCCAACAATACCGCTGGTTACATTTGGGTAGGGCTGGATATCTTAGGCGGGTTGATATCAGCGGTCATTGGCATCCGCATGAACCGGAGCGTGCGCAGCCCTTCAGCCGCCGCGTCCGGGAAACGCATCGCCTGGTTCTATCTGCTCCTGTTCCTTTACTGCATCGCCGCAATCGGCGTTGCCATGCCGGCCGATGGCAAGCAAATCGCCATGTTCATCATTCTCTTCGTCATGGTCGGCTGGATCGCGATGGGTCTGCTGCTCTCTTTCACCTCCATCTGGTGGGGTTTGGCGATCACAGCCCTGGCACTCATCGGGTATTTCCTCCTGCCGGACATCTTCTACCTTTGGATGGCTGTCCTGGGGGGCGGCGGCATGATCGCCCTCGGCCTCTACATTCGCAACAGGTGGTAAGCCATGGCCGAATTGAACGAAACCATTCACCAGCCCGTACGCCTGCGCATCATGGCAGCCCTTGTGACCCTTGAACCAGATGAAGAAGTGGAATTCACCTACCTTCGTGACCTGCTGGAGGTCACGGATGGCAACCTGGGCGCGCACCTGCGCAAACTCGAAGAGGCGGGCTACATCACCCTCAACAAACTCTTCGTGGAGCGCAAGCCGCGCACCTTCGTCTCAGCCACGAAGGATGGACGTAACGTCTTCGACGCACACGTGGCTGCATTGGAATCGATCTTAAAAATCAAGTGAGGTAAGTGCATGAATACCATTGTAGAAGTCAAAGATCTAAGGAAAACCTACGGCACGACTGTCGCCGTGGATGGGGTTTCCTTCAATATCCGAGAAGGTGAGATCTTTGGGATGGTCGGTCCAAACGGGGCCGGCAAAACCACCACCATTGAATGCATCGAGGGTCTGCGGGTACCGGATGGGGGGATAGTTCAAGTCCTTGGCTTGGACCCGACCCGCCAGGAACGACAGCTGCGCCCGCTACTTGGAATTCAGCTCCAAGAGGCCTACCTGCCCGAAAATCTCAAGGTCTGGGAAGCCCTTGATCTCTTTGCCTCGTTCTACCCTCGCACCCTGGACTGGAAAGAACTGATGGAAGGGCTCGGCCTGACCGAAAAGCGGGACACCACCTTTCGCAAGCTTTCCGGCGGACAGAAACAGCGCCTGTTCATCGCCCTGGCTCTGCTCAATGACCCGCAGTTGGTTTTCTTCGATGAACTGACGACCGGGCTGGACCCCCAGGCGCGCCACACCATTTGGGATCTGGTGCGGGACGTCCGCAAGCGCGGCAAGACCATCTTCCTGACCACCCACTTCATGGAGGAAGCCGAACGTCTATGCGACCGGGTGGTGATCATGGATCACGGCAAGATCGTTGCCCTCGATACGCCATCCAACTTGATCGAAAGTCTTGACATTGAAGAACGCGTCGTCTTCAGCGTGGACGGTGGACACCCCTCGGGTTCTCTGGAGAAACTCCCCAGGGTAACGCGAGTGGAGATCCTCGACGATGAGGTCGTCGTCTACGGGCAGGCTCAAGGCGCAACCAATGGCCACGTCCCGCTCGTCACCGACGTGGTCAACACGCTGACCGCCGAGGGAGTGCGCTTCAGCGACCTGCGCACCGAGCAGCCCAACCTTGAAGATGTCTTCCTGACCCTGACCGGGCGGAAGATACGGTCGTAACGGAGAGTTAGAAATGCGTGCTTTTACCAAATATACCTGGATCGAGATCAAGCTCTTCCTGCGAGAGCCAATCGGGGCCTTCTTTACACTGATATTTCCATTGATGATGCTCTTGCTATTCGGCACGATCTACGGCAACGAGCCTTCACCCTATTTCAACGGCTACGGCACGGTGGACGTCTCCGTCCCGGCGTACACCGC